>JAHBWI010000001.1:300000-600000 GCA_019637075.1 Nitrospiraceae bacterium
ATCGCTGATGAACAACACGAAGTAATTTCCGCTGGTGGTGCGGTTTGCCGGCAGGTCCTGCACCCAACAGCCAGGAAGTCCTCCAAGCCGCTCGCGATACACTTCGATTCGAGCCATGCGAGCCTTGCCCCACTCATGGAGCTGCCGAAGGGACCAGAGCCCTACGGCTGCATGCAATTCGCTCATTCGCGCGGACAATCCAAGCGAAGTCATGTCCTCCAGATGGACCAGATCCCGGCCATAGTCGCGCATAGAACGAAGCCTGTCTGCGAGGGCTGCGTCGTTGGTCGTGACGATCCCCCCTTCGACGGCTGTCACGACTTTGGTGGGACTGAGAGAAAACACTTCGCAGGCGCCCCACGCGCCAAGCGGCTGTCCACGGTAGGTGGCGCCTAAGCCCTGCGCGCTATCGAAGTAGACCGGCAGGCCGTGACGCCGGCCGATATCCAGCAGGGCGTCGATGTCCGGCGGCAGACCGTAAATCGACACGGCACAGATGGCGACCGTCTTGGATGTAATGTTGCGTTCGACGTCCTCAGGATCTAGCGTGCAAGTGCCAGGCATGCAATCGCAGAACACCGGGACAAGCCCGTTCCACAGCAACGCCTGAGCCGTCGCGGTAAACGTGAAGGACGGAACGATCACCTCCCCGCCGGCCGGGAGTCCCAATGCGCGAGGGACCAGGATCAACCCGCTCGTGCAAGACGACATCGCCACCGCGTGCGCCGCTCCGGTTTGGCGGCAGGCCTCGGCTTCCAAAGCCTTCACCATGGTGCCGTTGGTGACCGTTCCGGCTTCCCAGGATGGGCGGATGAGGTCGATGAGCTGATCGAGTGGGGGCAGCGTGGGACGGATGATGGGCATAGTGACCATAAGACGACTCCTCAGGTTTGGGCGCTGATATGCGGAATGGTGGAAACAGGAGCGCACGGAATTCGTGACAGTAACCAATGAAGGGAAAACCGTGGATCTTGCTTAGAGAGCGTCGGGCACGATTCGAACGGAGGACGGGTGACGTGCTAAAGCCCTTGCGAGATAAGTCGTTGCGTCACTACAGCGACCGACACAACGCTCGCTCTAGGCAACTGTGGCCATGGAATGGAGCTTGATACCAGCCAACTCCCGCACGGCCCCGACGCAAAGGAGGTGTCGCATGAAATCAAGACGGCTCGGTTCTGCAATGCAACTGAGTCACTCAGAACTTCGAAGTTTCCCGATCGAAATACGCGTGACCCCAATGGGCCGATCGCAAAAGAAGCATTCGGGGTCTTGAGTCAGGAACGGTAGGCGGGGAAAAAGCCGGGATCAGGGAGCCACCCCGGTGTCGTTCGACGTTCCCAGGCGATACGTTGCTCCACCAGGCTCTGGTACCGGGCCGGATCAAGGATGCGGGTGCCAACGGCAAATTCTACCGCGCTAGTGGGGGCGAAGCGCTGTTTGTAGCGAAGCAAGCTGTCCTTCCCCGCATATCCGCCTCCGAGCACAACAAACTGTTTACCGTTCATCGCGGCCCAAACATTCACCGCATGCCGAAGCAACGGATTTGCGCGGACCGGCAGACCGGCTTCGAGGGTCCCCCCGAGAAACGAATACACGTGATCCTCCGACTGCAAAAGCATTTCGCTCGACACAACCTGCTGCTGATAAATTCCGTGCACAAGCATAGCCTGTCGAGGCAACCCAGCCAGCAGACGTTCGAAGAACGGTCGTGCAAAAAAATACATGGGGAGAGCATCCAATCGCTTCATCGTCGAGTGGTACACGGAGAGAAACTCATCCAGACGCCGACACTCCAGATCAATCTCGACGCTGACCCCTGCCCGCTCGGCTTGCCGTACATTCTCTCGCGCAGTCTTCTCATAGCTCCGGAGCAGGCTTTGCCCATCACCCTTTACTGGCACGATCACACAGGGTCCCTTGACCACCACATCGCCATGAAACGGAATCAACTCTTCCTTAAAGAGCGAAAAGCGGGTGAAGAGCGCCACGGCACGGACGGAATGAGTCCACGCATCGAATCCTTGCCAAAATTCCTCGGCGGAATAGGTTCCCCATCCGAATGGGCCGCCATATCCATAAGGTGAAGTGAGATCACTTATGCCTTCAGCGTCTTCTACCCACGACTCCCCCTTGAGCGACCGCACGATGAGCGGAAAAAGAATGCCTCCATCCGCCCGATTCTGACAAGCACATATAGTTTGATCCCCCGGTCCTGCGAACAACTCCGCATAACCAGGATGGGCGACAACGTCGCGCCGGGACCAGGTCTGCCAGGCTGCAAGCCACTGGGCTCGCTGCGCAGGGACAGCGGCATCAAGGACTGTGAAGCCGTCTCGCTCCAGAATCATGGTTGTGGATGGACTCTCTAAACGGTCGGAGGAGAGACAGGCCAAATCGTCGGAAATACAGCGGGATCGGAATAATCCGGGGTCCCGTCACTTTGTTTGGCTGCGAGGTCATCTAAGAAGATATGCCAGGGAATGCCCTTCTCGTTTCTGTACAGACGGAAGCGGTTCGCTTCATCCTGGAGATGTACCGCAAATGCCACTCGAGCACGGCCGCTGGTATTCGGACCGCTGCCATGAATCAATCGACAGTGATGCACACTGAGTTCTCCGCGGCGCAGCGTCATCGGAACCGTTTTGAACGGTGCATGCTGAGGAAAGCGTCTCTCCAATTCCCCAAGGTCCTTACAGCGAAAGGTGCGCAAATGGTCGGTGCCTGACCATCGGTGACTACCTTCGACATACAGCAAGGGGCCCATGTCGAGCGTGCAGTCCTGAAAGGGAATCCACATCGTCAAGAGCGCCTCGGACGTGCATGTCTGCCAATACGCCAGGTCGGTATGCCAGCCGACGACGGACTCGTTGTCCTGCAAGTCGCCCGGCTTGTCCACCACTGTGTCAGCAAAATATCGGACGCGTGTGCTTCCGGTAAGTCGCGCAGCGATGGCACCGAGGATCGGATGAAGGGCGAGTTTCCGCACATCCACATTCTGAAGCGCGACAACCTCCGCATTTCGCACCATCGCACCATCATTCGGCTTCCAATCAGAAAATCCACTCGTCGCAGGAAGGATGTAATCCCGCGCTCCGGAAAAATGTCGCTGAATTCCCGCATAGGCAAGGTCCAACACTTCGTCCGGCAAGACCCGCTTCGAGCGATACCATCCGCACCGTTGATAGGATCGTACATCTTCGCTCGACGGCAAGAAAGCATCGATGCCCGCATCGGAGGTCATGACGTCACCATCTCCATTTGGTCCGGATCGAATCGGTGTCATGGACGGATCAAAGAACCTGAGGGTAAATCCTGAGTAACTGCGACACCAGCGCCGACAATGGATTCCTCCCCCACAACAATCCTTTCCCGAAGCACCGCATTACTTCCGATGAAGGAGCGTTGCCGGACAGTTGCACCTCCATTGATGATGGCGCCGGTAGAAATATGGCAATGATCTTCAATAACGGCATCATGCTCGACTAGCGCTCGCGTATTGATGATGCAGTTTCCTCCGACGGTCGCTCCTGCGTTGACCACCGCATGGTGCATCACAATGGTTCCCTCCCCGAGCTTGGCATTGCGCGCCACATGTGCCAAAGGAGAGACAACCGTCGGCAAGTTCACTCCAAGTTCCTTCAGTACCGCATAGACACGAAACCGCGGCTCCCACAGTTTGATCTGCCCTATCGTGACGAGAAAGTTGGGGCACGTCCGCGCTAAGATCGGCAAATCTTCCTCATGCCCGAGCAATGGATACTCCCCCAGCAAGCGATGCACTTCATTCTTCTCATCCACGATGCCGAGCACATTGAAGCCGCCATGCAGCTCAATCACGTCGAGGCACGAGAGACAATGCCCACCTCCGCCAATCAGAATGAGGTCTTGTTTGGTAGCCATGTCTGCTGATTCGGACGGAGTCACAGTCTAAGAATACTGCCTATGGGGAGACACGATCGGACGGCGCACCTTTGAAAGTACCTTCCCAGGATGGATCGTCGGGGTGCACGATCCCGTCTCGCCGCAGAACTTTTGCGGGCGTCATCAGAAGAATTTTACAGTCTAACCAGAAGGAGTGGTGGTCCACATACCAGAGGTCTAACAGGAATCGTTGGTTCCAATCCGCGGAGTTTCGACCATTCACCTGGGCCCAGCCGGTCAGACCGGGTGGCACCAAATGCCGGCGATGTTGCTCTCGGCTGTAATGAGCCAAATATTCCATCAAAAGCGGGCGAGGGCCGACGAGGCTCATGTCACCCTTTAGGACGTTGAGCAATTCCGGTAATTCATCCAAGCTCGTACTTCGCAGCCACTTCCCAAACCGAGTCAGGCGGGCGGAATCCGGCAAGAGCCGCCCCTCTGCGTCACGCGCATCAGTCATCGTGCGGAATTTGTAGAGTGTAAAGGGCTTGCCATACAGGCCGGGCCGGCGCTGGCTGAAAAGCACGGGCCATCCATGCGCCACGAGCACGATGATTGAAAGCACCAACAGCAAAGGCAGCAGCACAGGCAAGGCCGCAACAGTGAGGACGAGGTCACATACCCGTTTCATGACAGATGCACGCCCACCCTGCGTGATGCGGCATTCAATTCACGCCGATTCGTCAGCATGGACACGTCAACCTTCCAATCCGCTTTTGGACGTGCGGAGCTGTTCGGCATCCTGCCATCTCCACCGCCGATCATGACTGTCACATCCGGGGGGCGTGTCGAGCCCTCGTGATTCCAAGGCCTGGACATATTCCTCATAGATTGCCCGGCACATGGCTTTGGGGTTGAAATCCTGCAACACCCACGCACGGGCCGCCTCACCATGACGCTGCCGAAGAAGCGGATCGCGGAGGTATCGATGCACCCCTCCGGCTAATACCTCCGCAGCGTAGGGGGCAACCAGAGTCCCGGTCAGGCCATCCTGCACGGCATCCTGGCAGCCGGTCACGCGTGTTGCGACGATAGGCAGTGCCATGGAGGCAGCTTCCAATAAGACCACGGGAAATCCCTCGCGGTGCGTCGGCAAGACCAAGATGTCCATTGCGCGGTACAGCGGAGGGGTATTCCAGTCCTCTCCCACAACACACACCCGTCGATCCGATCGCAGTCGCGCCAAGACGGCAGCAGGAGGCGGATCATTGGGCTCTTCCGGCCCGACCAACATCAAGTGAAGAGTCGGATAGGCTTCCCGCAACAACCGCCAAGCCGCCTCCAACTCCACTAACCCTTTGGCCTTGGCAAGACGTCCAATGAATCCGATAACGAGCGCATCGACTGGAATACCCAGCCGCCGGCGGGTGCTCGCTCGTACGTCACTGCCCGCTCGCTCCGGGTTGAACTGCTGAGCCGCGTCAACACCGTTGCAACTGCCGCGGAGCAGGACTTTGATCTTGGAGGGGGGACAGAGTCGGAGGGAGATCGCTGCGGCCCGAACAGAGGGACTCACGCATAAAATGTCTGTGGCCAACCGGCAGGACCAGCGTTCCGTGATCATGAGCAATCGACGTTTGAGACCGGTAGCCGTCAAGAATGGGAGGCCATGCATGTGGTAAACCCGAATAGGAACACGGGCCAGCCTTGCCGCCAGCATTCCCAATAAGCCGCCTTTCGGGGTGTGAGCATGAACGATCTGAGGCTGCAGCCTACGAAGATACCGCCACAACCGTCTCAAGGCCCCCACGTCCTGCAATGGCGTAATGCGACGAGGCATCTCCACCCCGTATACCGGGCAGCCCTCCGATCGCCCGAACTCTGCCAAGACTTCTCCGGGTGAAGAAACGGCATGAGTGTCGATACCGTGCGCACGCATGAAGGCCGGCTGCCCTGAGACGAACCTCAAGGACTGCGGTACTGTGGTGATATGAACCAGTTTCATCTCAAAGGCTCCTCGGCCACAGAAGACCGATCTTGGACGCTCGGCGATACTGTCCGACCGCGGGTATGTGTCACTGTTCGAGCCCGTTCGGTTTCGCCACGAATCCATTCGTAAAACGTCACGCGCGCTTTCCTGAGCACGGTTTCGTGATACTCCTTCGCGCGGAGAAGATTACGCTCACCCATCCGCACGAGACGCCCTGGCTCCTCGATACAACGGGCAATCATCCGTGACAGCGCCCGTGCGTCATTCGGCGCCACAAGGTCATCCGGGTGCAACAACTCCGGAATGCCGCCCACAGTCGATCCGATACAAGGCAAGCCTCTCGCCATCGCCTCGATCAATGCGCGAGGCAGTCCCTCGGAACGGGACGGAAGCACAAACACATCCGAGCGGTCGAGTTCGTCTCTCACGGCCTCACCGGATGGCAATTCCCCGGCAAACCGCACCCGAGCACCCATTCCAAGCGTTCTCGCTTGGGCTTCGAGTTGGGCTCGGAACTGTCCGTCCCCAACCAATACGAGTTGAAGATTCATGCCTTGCGCCACACAATCCGAGACCGCAGCAATGAGTACATCCTGCGCCTTGTAGAGTTGTGCGAGCGTGCCGACACTGACCAGCCGGATGGGCTCGTTCGTCCTTGAGGGTACGCGGGCTTCATCCCGATAGGCAGAATCCGGCAACTCGACATCGGAGTAACTTGCGACCATCGCGCCGGGCCTGGCAGGATATCGCCGTTGCAGTGCTTCACGCGTTACGTAAGCCACACCATTGGCCCTGACGCATAGTCGTGCCAGTTGTCGATAGAACCATACCCGCATAAATGGCCTGAGCGGGTGGCTTACCGAGCCAGGCACAAAAAACTCCCACGGATCTCCTATCACTTCCACGCCAAACGGACGCCCCTGACTTTTGAGCAACCGTCCCATGCTGCTGCTCGTCGGGGATGCGGCCCTTAGAATTACGGCTTCGGCCGAACGCGCGGTGTGTTTGAGGATCTGCACAATATTGCCTCGGCATCGAACATATTGCTTCGGGCCGAGATAGTACGGCAGAGCCACGAATCGGACACTCGGCCCGTCAGCTCGTTTCCATCCGTCAGGTACCGCCTCTACGTTCAATACGCGGGACAGCACCTCCACTTCATCAAAAACCTCCAGGTAACGCAGGAAAAATCCATACGCGTATTGAGCGCAGGTCCATACCGCACCATCCGGGGTACGGTGAAATCGATGTTCGGTAGTGACAGTTACTTTCATCGTGCTGACTGTAAGGTGGGAGACGGCCGGCTCGAGGCTAGACCTCTATGCGCCGGCGGGCAGCATGCTTGAGGAGTACAGCCGTTCTAATTGCGGAAGAGCACGCTGAAGGTTGTACGCAGTATTCTTGACATCTCTTAACGCCTGCGACGGAGACGGATTGTGGCCCCGTTCATCGGCCGCCAGAATTTCGTCGGCCCAGACTCCGGCTGAATCGGACAAGGCCCGTCGGCACACCAATCCGGGAACCAGATCTGCTTCCCTGGTGATCACATCAGAAACTATGCAGGGAAGGCCTGCCGCCTGGGCCTCGATCATCACCACCGGAAGCCCTTCGTACAGAGAAGGCAAGACGAACACGTTCATCACGTTCATCATAAGTCGATTGACGTCAGTGCGGGCCCCTAAGACCTTTACATGGCCAGATAGGCCGCGCTTCAGTATCTGTCGCTCCACATCCGGGCGGAGCGGCCCGTCTCCGACCAGGAGCATGCAAACGTCCCGTCGCCGAACAGCAAGCTCCGCCGCAATATCGAGAAGAAAACCGTGATTCTTTTGTTCTGCAAACCGTCCGACATGGCCTACGATCAACTTTCCTTCGGGAATTCCGAGTTCGCGACGCATCGCGGCCGATATACGAGGCGCGTCAAACGCCGTCAAATCAATGCTGCAAGGAAGCGTCATCCAAGGTTCGCCAGAATGCTCAGCCTGTCCGAACAGCGCGCCGGCGGCGTTGGTCGAACACGCTACGCGATGCGTGGCATATTGGGCGATCCAATGTTTGGTCACCCTGAGATACTGACGACGGAAGACCCCTGCGGCAAGATCAAGGGACGTCGTATCGTTATGGCTGTGAGCGATCCGAATCGGAATACCTTGCCGCGCCGCAATTCGAAGAATCAGCCCACTGTAATGGTGCACGTGGCTATGGATCACGTCGTACGGCGCGCGAGCGCGTAAAATTCGTCGTAAGCCCTGCGAGTAAGTCCACGGCCGCCCAGGCCCCAAGCACGGAATCACGTCCGATCCTAGGCCGGCGATCTCTTCATCATAGGAGGCCGGCTTGTCCGTATGGACAAGAAAATCCATGCGGAATCTCGTTCGGTCGATATTTCTCAGGACATTCATGAGCCAGGTTTCGACCCCGCCCCGATTCATGGCGCCCACAACATGCAGAATGCGAATACGACTCATTTCGATGGCATGGTCCTATATGGAAGCTGCCGAAGGACCGTCAACTCGATCCCGCAACATGGGCCGATCCGTGACAAACGCCGTTGCTCTTGTCCGTCGATAGACCAAATAGAGGATGAACCAATAGGGCACCAGGCACTCCCAAAATATCGGTCGGACAATGAGGTGACTTTCAGCACGAGCGACGAACAACACGAAGGACATGAGAATAGCTTGGAGCGCCAGCTTGAGCGCATCAGGAAATCGAAGCGACCAGCACACGAATGCGGACAACAGGTAACCCATCACCGACATCGCCAACGGGGCACCGATCGACGAAAAGTTGAGATACGCTTCGGCTATCATCGAATATCCAAACGTAAAGCCCGTATTGGCCGCATACGGATCGATCTCTTTCATCAACCAGTACGACGGTAGGCCTGCCTGGATCGCAGGATGAAGATCCCAAAACAGATTCGGAAACACCGTAGTAAGCGCAACCACATACCCCATTCCCCACTCATGGGGGCGGACTGCCGGAACCAGGTTCATGGTATGGACCACGGTCAGAAGGGTTCCTCCCATCTCCGTCAACGCAAGCACGAGGGGGTTATCCATGGTTGCATAGGCCTGCTGGAGCGACTCGAGCGTGCCTCCAATAGAGAAGGCGCGACTTCGAACGGCAGCAAGTCCGGGGATCAGCAGGAGAGCGGAGAAGCCGGCCAGCGCCACGACCCACATACGAATGGGGCGGATTGCGGCAGAATGTAGCCACAAGAGCGCTACCAATCCCCGGACTCCGACATTCCGGATACCCAACAGAAAATAGCTTATGGCAGGACCTGCAATAGCCAGCCATGCCACGATGACGTTCATCCGCATGCCCTTGCTCCCTGAAAGCAGCAGCAGCGCGCCGGGAACCAAGAACATGCTAAGGATCTTGGTCCATGCGTCGATCCCGGTCGCCGATTTGGCCAGGTAGAACTGTCCGCCATAACCGAATGTCTGAATCGCCGATGCATCGAGATATAACTCGTAAAGAGCAGGAGCCACACTTATCAGGACGAGAATCAAGCCGACCTGCCTGACCACATCGGCAATTTCTTGTCGATGCCAAACTGTTTCGACGGAGCCTCGATATCGCGACGCGTTGAGAAGCGCTCCCGTATGAAACCCAAGGAGGCACCAAATGACCAGCGTGAGAGCCGCTCGAATTTCGTAGGCCGGAAACTGCCCGTTTAACATTCCACGGGGAAGCAGTCCGAATACATTGAGCAAGGCTTGGCCGCCAGAAAATAGCAGCAGGGTCGTGAAGAAGAAGCTGTAGAGATCGACCAGATGCCCAATCGCCGCCCGCCAAGACCAAAATACCCACAAAGCAAACAGCCCCAAGAATACCGACAGCGCGTCGATGGACTGTTCATCAGATAGCTCATAGACGTCTGTCATGGCCAGTTGAACCAAGAACAGCCCGAGCCAGGCGCATTGACCCAGCACCAGATGCATTTTTGACGTTCCGTCACTGCGCCGGAACGCCTCCTCAACCGATGGTATCAAGTTATCTGACCGCTTCATGTAGCGCTGATCGGACATCGCCGCAACAGACGCGGCGCCTTGCGGGTGAGCTATCGACTGGCAGTCTCTTCCACGGCCACTTTTTCAACGGACCCGGCGTAGAAACTCGGCAAGCCCTGACGCTGGAGGCGACGCACGGATTCACCGGCAAGACAGGCGAACGAGAGCATCAACTGAAATGCCCATGACAATCCCAGAGACCACACCGCCCCCCGGATGCCGAATCGAGGAATGAGCAGGTACGCGGTCGACAGGCCCACGAGGGCCACACAGGCGAACTGCACGGATTGGCTCATGATAATGCGAGCGGCCGTCATCCCGAAACCCATCACTGACGCAAGATGCGAAACAGCGGCTGCGCCCATGACCCACACGAATACACCGGATTCGTCGCTAAACTGCTTTCCATACAACAGCCCGAGGAACCATTCCCCGGCAAACCAGGCGAGAGCGATTCCCAATGTGCCCCAGGCAGCGGCGAGGAGCCCAAATCCGAGTAAGAGTCTATTGAACGAACTCACCGCTCCGGCTGCCCATTCCCGAGACAATCGAGGAGTGACCGTTTGTCCGACGGAGTTCACCAACATGCCCGCCGCCACCCCCACATACACCATACCGGCGTACAGGCCCAAAGCTCGCTCCCCCCAGTAAGACTCAACGACATATCGAGGGATACTCGTATTCAGCGATAGCAGCATGCTCCCAATGCCTAGCGGCACGGCCAGACCAGCAAGCCTCCGAAGTCTGGACCAGTCGATGCCGTCGTACAGCGGCCGCGCATGGACCGGCCTACCCAGGACCACCCGCCCATTTGGCAGATCATAGACGCCCAACACCGCAACCCAAGCCAACACGAGCCCGCACACAGCCCCCAACAGGGTCCCGGAAATCATAAATCCCACTGTAAATGCGATGATCGAGACGATTCCCTTCAGAGCCAAGGAGCGAGCAATGAGCGCCATACGCTCGTGCTTCTGGAGAAGACCGAAGTAGACATCGCTCACGGATTCGACGGCCTTAGCGACTCCAACGGCCATCACAATCGCTGCCGTTTGCAGCCGATACTGCAGAGCGAGGACCGCGATCACCAGAAGCGCAATGCACGTCGCACTCAACCGAAGACGCAAGTACTCGTCGAAGGTAAATTGGTCACGGGCATCCGTCGACTGGAGAGGCCGCAATCCGAGATTCGCAAAAATGACCACCGGCGCGGTGACCGCCAGTGCAAGGGCATACTGACCGACCATTTCCGTTGTGCCGAGACGGGCGAGCACCATCAACACTGCCCATTGGCATAACGCATACGTCGCATCTCCAAGCCCGGTCCAGATTGCGGCTCGCCCAAGAGACGTACGCATCATCTCCCGCAATCCTCACATACCGGACGAGCTACCTGCACGGGAGCCCTATTGCTGTGGCGCATGGACCAGGCTGGCTTGAGCATACCGGTAGTAACGGGACATATGAGGGGTTGCAGCCTTTTGCAGAACGGCTCCCAGGATGGTCCCCCCGGCTTTGGTAATCTTCTGCGCGGCAAGTTGACACATATTCCGATCGGCCTGTCCTGCTCCGACCACGATCACCACTCCGTCGACTTGACTGCCGAGGATAGCGGCATCGCTGAAGAGTCCGACCGGCGGAGTGTCGATGATCACGAAATACCCCTGTGCTCGGCACTGGGCGAGCAACCCTCGCATCCGCACCGTCGACAGCAACTCCGACGGATACGCCGTCGCCTTTCCGGGGGGAATCAAGTACAGATTCGGCTGTCCATTGTGATGCACTATTTCTTCAAAGGTGACCTCGCCCTCCAGATAGTCGGTCAATCCCTTCGGCTGCGCGTCGGTCAATTCCAGCAGATTGGGACGACGGTGATTCCTGAGATCCGCATCGATCAACAAGACCTGCATGCTTTCGAGCTGAGCCATGGCGATCGCGAGGTTGACCGCCAGCGTACTCTTGCCGTCGCTAGGCCCCGGGCTCGTAATCAGCAGCGCCCCATCCCGCTGAACCCTGCCGGAGAGCAGAATACTCGCACGAATCGATCGAAAAGCCTCGACGGCAGGCATCGCGTGCGGTCCATCGATCACCAACCGGTCAGGCCCGGTCTGGGATGGAATGAACGGGACTGAATCCAAAAATGCGATGCTGGGTAGCTGGCCGACGCAATCCGACTGGTCCTTGAGACTCTGATCCCAGTGGTCACGGAGCAGTGCCAATCCTGTCCCCAACGCAAAGCCGAACAACAGCCCGAGTACAACATTGGCAAAGGTTCGCGGCTTACTTGGAACCGTTGCCGGGATCGCAGGATCGGCGAGTACGACATTACTGACAATGAACTCAGAAGCCAGTGAGGCCTCCTTCATTCCGGTCAGAAACGTGTCGTACACCTGCTGAGCGCTCCGAACCTCTCGCTCGAGCAACGCTTGCTGTGATTGTAGCCCTTCGCTCTGAACGACGTCCGCTTTCTGCTGAGCGATCGCGGATTGAATAGCCGCCTCCCGAGAAACAACGAGGTCTCGTTCGTGCTTCAGCGAACGATAGATTTTTCGCACTTCGGCGACCAAATACTCACGCAATTGACTGAGCTCGGTTTTGGCCTTCAAGAGTTTCGGGTGAAGTGGCCCATACTTTTCTCCCAACTCTGCAGTCTCTCCCGCCGCTTTGATTTCTTGTGCCTTCAGCGTCTGGATCAACGGCGAGGAGAGAACCTCGGAATGGTCGTCCCATTTGGACCAATCGATTCCGTCAGCCAGGCTTTTGTCCGTCAGAAGGCCTGCAATCTGACGATATCTCGATTCTGCCTCGTTCCGACGCACCTGCAACTTGACTAGCTCCGTGGTTAACTCTCGCAAGCGCTGAGCGGACACCGACTGACGATCTCCAATCTCGACGACGCCGTTCTTGGCTCGATACGTATGAAGAGCCTCTTGCGCTTGCTCTACCTTGTGTCGCAGTTCGTCCAGATGGGAAGAAAACCAGCCAAGGGCTTTCTCCTTATTCGTGCTGTTGACCTCCTGATTGATTTGGACATAGGCAGCAGCAACTGCATTCGCGGCACGCGCGGCGAACTCAGGATCGTGCGAGCGCACGACAATACGGGCAAGCCTCGTCCCCCGAACGGGCTTGATAGAAATATCGCGTTCGAATAGCCCGAATGCCGATTCCCACGACGTCGGCTGAAGAGACGTCTGCGGCTTCTGCGTTGTGAACCAACTCCTCTGCATGAAGCTCTCAAGGCCTTCCGGCCGTGAGGCGAACTCTCTCCGATCGAGGATGCCCAAGGCATGAGCCGCCTTCTCGAGGACCCGTCTGGTCTTGAGCAGCTCGAAATGCGTCTCGTAGTAATCCGGAGAAAGATCCACTACCTGCGACGCAGTTGTCTGAGTCGGAGGTTGGTGTTCTCGTTCAATCAACACCGTCGCCGTTGACTCGAACGTCGGAATTTGAAGAAATGACCAACCCGCTGCGAGGCCCCCGCACAGCAGGGTGGAGATAAGAATCCACGGCCACCGGGATTTGATGGTGCCGAAAAGATCCCGAAGAGAAGAATCCGTTCTATTCATAGTAGATATCATGAAGCTAGTCCTTGTTTAACCGGTAGCCTGTTCAGAAACCGACGAGTCGGAGCCTGGTCGACGTTGTGCCGATACCCGCGATTGTTCGTGCCGCGGAACCACGCAAAGCGAACGGTGCATGACCGATTGAGTACATTCCGCAGGGTTTTTCCTTCATTGGCGTTGCCTGAAATACTCGGATAGTCGCCGTCTCAAAGGGTTTTCCCTGGCATAGGGTATGCTATTATGCCTGCGTACCTATGATGCCCCCATGCCTCACTGGGCCGCTAGTCGCCAATCACACAAGGTTCGCTCTCCAACAAGGCTGAAACCAATGAGCAGGTCTTCATTCAATCGAGTCATTTTCCGCATCGGCCTGGTTCTCGCGCTTGCCCTGAGTGCCCTGCTCCCAGGCATGACGACTTTGAGCTATGGACAGTCCTTGGCTCTGCCTCCGGCTCCGCAGACCCCGCATTGGCCTCACATCAACGTATTCGCCTACGCTCGTTCACTTTTCCTGACAACGATTCCCCCGGATTCTTACCAGTGGTACACGTCTCATCTCGACGCCGTTGAAGTCCATGGCAACGGACCGACTCTTCGATCCCTGAACCCGACCATTGAAATGTTCAGCTATCAAATGGATCTGACGGCGTTCACCAAAGACAATCTGACTGGCGTGGCGGAAGAGGTGTTCTTGCATTTCTCCGAGCCCACGGTACTGACGTTTTACACTCTTGATCGCACCCAAGTTGTCGGAACCGCCTCCATCCCCGGCTGCCCGGAGGGCACGGCGATGACGGCAACCTGCAGGGTCCAGACGCATTTGTGGAATGATCGGCGATTCGTCCTCAACCCCCAATCAACGGCCTTCAGAACGTGGAAATCGTCGAAACTCCTCGGCTCTACGAATGTGTACGGATTCAACATCGACACAAGCCGCTACTTGTGGATCGATGAGCACGCGCCAGGCTTCTCTTGGCCGCTCAGTTTCAACTACCAAACGGTGGTGGTATCCGGCGGCGGTATCAGAGAATTTGCCGCTCGGCGCCCCGGAAATGTGCAATTTGAATCGGACTATGCCGCCTCAGTCGCGAACTGGCTCTCGTCGTTTTCTGTGCAGGCTTCGCAGGCTGGAAAGAAAGCGCTGATCAACGCCAATGAAAATGGACTGCATCCTTGGCTGTTGCCTCAAGTGACGGCCATTCAAGGTTTGAGCACGGAAAGCAAACATCGACTTGACGGATTCACCGGCCCATCCGACTACCAGAACTACGTGAACCTCATTAATTCAGTAACCACCGCGGGGGGCCTGGTCGATCTGCACGGACGATGGTGCTATACGGGACCTGCAAACCTGACGAACGGCAACTATGCAACCAAAGCCGCTCGCTACCGGATGTGGCGCTTAGCCAGCTATTATCAGTTCAAGGAACCGACCGGCAGTGCTGGCCTGGTCTACTTTAACCCCGGCTTCTGCTCTGATGAGACCCCTTCCACCAATCAATGGATCAACGACCAAGGTGAATGGCTCCCTGCGTATCAAGTCGATGTCGGGAAACCGATCGGCTCGACACTCGTCTATCAGCAAGGCACTGCCGGATGCGCCTACCAGATATTTGGCCGAACTTATTCAAAAGCCCTTGTCCTGGTTCGCCCACAAGACTCCGCGACCTGTACCGACTTCGGGGATGCCACTGCAGCCACGGTCAGCCTCGCTTCACCGGCCCAGATTCTGCTGGAAGATGGGACGTTGTCACCACCAGTCACAACCGTCCGGATCCGGAATGCAGAGGCAGTCATTGCCTATACCTCCCAGACACCGGATACGATGCCTCCGGCAGCACCAACCGGTGTGACGGTTCGATAACGCAGCCTTTCCATGTCCTTGTGCAACCACGCAGACCCCGGATACCTAGAACATCCCCTGCACCGAGAGCATTGCGGTATTGGCCTGATATGTGAACGAATCGACCTTCGAGCGCCGGTCTTCAAACACATACTGCAGACCGATACCAAGCCACTGGACCGCCCGATAGTTGAGACCGATTGCGGCGTTCTTCAAGTCGTCTGAACGAACCGGCGTCCCCGACGACGCGCCGGCGGGAGTAGAAAATCGGTCGTTCTCATAACCCAAATTGGCCGTAGCGGTCATCCTAAGCCCTAACGGATATGCCGCAGAAAGATTGACGCCCGTGGCGGTGAAAAATGATGTTCCCGCTATCACGGTCTGCTGGACTGTACGGTACGGTTGGAGCGTGAGCAGAAGACCGTTGACCGGCGCCCAAGCCAATCGCCCCATAACATAGAGGCTGGAATAGGAATCCTGGTCACGCCGAAATAGGCTGAGGACCGGGCCGGGTTGGTTTGTTTGGGCTTGAGTAAACTTCAGGAACTGATATCCGACAAGAAATTCGCCGGACGTATTCCCGCTCGCCTCCCACTTAGCTCCCCCGCTGATCGTATACGTCGTGCTGTTTAGGTTTTTGTTATCGTCGTAATCTTCTTGGCGAACCGACACGTCGACCAGCGCGGACGTATTCGGCTGTGCTTTCCCCGAGAAGGTAAGACCTATGTAATTGCTGGTTCTGTCGCGGATAAGCGCCTGCGAGTTGTTCAGATAGTGCCAATGCATCGTTTGCATGCTGAGCCTGGTCCCGAGAATACCGCCTTCGTACTCAGCACGCCCGGTAAAACTTGTGGCCGTCCACTTGTTCAGTTCCAGGGATTGCTGATCGAGGGCTGAACCTCGTGGGTCGTGGCCCAATTTCTGCTCCCCCTGAAAATCCAATTTGAGGCCGCTGGCGAGATTGAAACGCATCAAGCCGGACGCCGTCTGGTCCTGAACGTTATTGGATGGATTGCGATGGAAAAACTGGATATTGGTACGATAGTCCGCAACGAATAGGTGCCTGCTACCGACCGGAAGTTGAGCTTGCAGTCCTGGCGCAACCGTCGTGAGGAAATCGCTCTGTTTCGCCCTGGTCCGAAAGACGTTGTCGGTATACATTTCCGCAATGCCCATAAAGGGATGGAGTTTGAAGGGCCCCGCCGACAGTCCTTCGCCTTCAACCAACGGAATGTAATTTGAGGGGTAGATCGGGTAGATGCCCGTCCAGGGAAACGTGGGCGTCAGGTACAGCGCGCCGAGAATACCCGGATTCGCGAATTGAGAAAGCCACATGTATCCCTGTCCACCGAATGTACCGGCTCCAAAGCCCTGGGACGGGACGACGGTGGCCTGCTGGCAAAACACCGGGGCGACGATCACCAACATGGTCGCAACCAGGATAACCGTGGCAATCCCGACACGAAGAATCAGTGCCTGCACTCTCGCCATCATTTCTCTCTGAGCGACTCTCACACCAGACATGCATAGCGCCGGCCGTCGCGGTTCGCGGAATCCCCATTTGGGTCGCGCATCAGCATTCGCTGTTCGGATCTTGGACCAGCGCCACCCTCAGCGCATGGTAGTCCAACGACAATTCGGCAACTTTTTGCTTGAGCCGGCGATTCTCATGTTCCAATTCCAACACTCGCAGCCGCTCGGAATGGACCGACTCCATGACGCGAGCCTTTGCCTGCCACCGCTGCAACGTACGCACAGATATGCCGTAGCGATCGCACAAATGTTCCGTCGAAACCCCTTGTTGGGCTTCGGTAAGAATGCGTGCAATGTCCGGGGCAGTAAAGCGAGGCTTTGCCATGATGTAATCGTGATGTCCGGAAACCGCTACGAGCAGTACCGGACAGTCTTGGTTAAGCGTAGAGCGATGAACTTGAACCTAGCTGAGCGCCAGGACTTCGTCTGCGTCGATGTGAACGAGCGCGGCCTGTTGGATCAAGTGGGTTCGGATGATCAATCCGTGTTGTTTATTTTTTCGCACCAACTGTCCGCGAAGTCCGGTGAGCGGACCTCGGATCACCTCCACCCACGTACCTTCCGTGAAGTAATCGTGCGCTTCGACGAGTCGATCCGTGCAGGCCAATCGTTGGAGCGCAAGCAGCTCTTCGTCCGAGATCGGTTCCGGCTTCACGACACCGACGATGCGGACGATTCCCGGGGTTTGAAGCACTGCCAGGCTGTTCGAAAGCGCAAATCGCGCGAAGCAGTATCCAGCAAACAGCGGCAGCGTCTTCCAAACCTTGCGGTCCGACCATTGGCGACACTGCTTGGTCAGGGGCAAGAGGGGTTCAATGCCGATGGACTCCAGCCGATCGCGCACCTGCTTCTCGTGACGGGAATGGGTCTTGATCGCATACCAGCGAACGTCGGAAACACAAGTTCCGCCCGTAACCATTTCATCTGTTGCAGTGGCTTTGCATGTAATCGGCATAGCTTCGCCCCGTGAGTCCCACAAGAGTGGGTTGTGTTTTACAGGCCTGCGAGCCTTCCACGCATCGGATGATTGTGCTTTTATTTTCGGCACTCATGAATTGTCCATCGAGCTCTTTGTGCCAGCGTTCTTGAACGTGCAACTCCCACCTCTGAAATCAATTGCGGTGGAAATACTTCGTACCCAGAGAAGCCAATGCAAAATTTCCCTTGAGACCGCTTCGGTTAAGCCTGAGCAGAACAACAACGTAATACAAACCACGACTATACGTATGTTCCAATTTGACCCAAAATATGCCGACACATCAGCACGTCGAACATTTTTGAACACATTGTGGAATGGCACAAATGTCGAGCACCCTCGATAAAGTGGCATTTAGAGCCAATTTGAAGGCCCTTAATGGTCTTCCCCCTGTTGCGGCATACTCCAATGGTATGAGATTATTGCCTCGGTGTATGCATATGCCTACACCTGCAATGAGACGAATTTCTACGTAGCATTTCACGTTACAATTCATCGTTGGAGATCATGGCTAAGACAACCTTGACCGTTCGCGTGGCGCTCGTAAGCGGAAACCTTCTGGCGCGCATGGGACTTCGCCGCCTGATTGAAACTAATCTAGGAATCCTGCTCGTCGGCGAATCGCATGGAGGCATTCCTGCCTGCGGATTGTTGCAACAGGAACGGCCCGATTGCGTAGTGGTCGATCTCGAGTCGGAGATCAACGTCGTTGAAGCGGTGAAGAGCTACAAGCAGGTGGCCCCTCAGGCAAAGATTCTTTTGCTCTGCGGGTGGAGCGACGTGGATCGTGCCCGGCAGGCATTGGGAATTGGGGCGGATGGGATCGTGCTCAAGTGTCAACCTCCGGCTGTGTTGATGGCCATGATCGAGGGCCAGTCGGATGAATTAGCCATGGAAGTCGTCGCCCCCTGCCAAGCTACTCCGACGCTGGTCAATGAAGTGAGAAATGGAACGAAGCGAGGCCCGGTTGAGGTGGGGCGTGGGACCGGGTTACTCACAGATCGCGAGCGCATGGTCGTGGGCTTGGTCGGTCAAGGACTTTCCAATCGAGATATTGCCGAACGACTCTGCATCTCCGAAACTACTGTCCGGCATCATCTCACGAGCATCTTCGACAAGATGGGTGTGTCGAACCGCCAGAAGCTCCTGATCCGCGCCCATCAAGACGGACTCGTCGAGCTGACAGCATCGGCCTGATCAATCAGATTCTTTCCCTCGTATATCCCTGACAACCGCTCAGGACCGGTCATGCTAAGTCCCTGGTCCTCTCACAAACAAGTTCCCCATTCCCCCACGCGCTGCTTCATCCGTAACCTAGGCCACACGACTCTCACGCCATGGCCGCTCGAGCGAGCCGACGCGGGCAAGGAACCTTGCCGAAGTGGGGACTGAACCGGGCGAGGAAGACGCGAAGCCGATGCGGAAACGGTTCCGGAGACTGGCTATCCGCCGAGGGTAGATATCTGAACGCTTAGGTTGGCGAATCATGCGAAATCAGCATCACCGGCGAATTAATCCACCGGCAACGATCGGGATCACTCGTGCTGATCCGGCGGTCGGGAGTAGGGAGTTTAGAACGGTTTGGAGCGGGCGATGGGATTTGAACCCACGACAACTTGCTTGGGAAGCAAGGACTCTACCACTGAGCTACGCCCGCCCCTCTCGAAGATTCGCCATCTTACATCATCACGCCTCTTGGTGCAACTTGCTCGGTGTCATTACCGTGTCAACGTCAGAGGATTGCTCGGCAGTGGTTGCGTGGTAGGTCACTAGCTTGCCGACGGCGTGGTGAAGGTCAGCAGGAGAAATCTGATTGTACCTCCTGTGCATCTTCTCCGACTTGTGACCAATTATCTTCATCGCGGTCATCGTGTCCACCCCTGCCCTTCTCAAGGTAGTTGCCGCTGAGTGTCGGAAATCGTGAGCGGTAATCCCTCCATTCTTTCTCCCGTACACAACGCCCGCCCTTCGGCACGCTGCCTTGAATGCTGTCGTCAGTCGGCACTCAATGGGACGCCCCTTGTACAGAAATACCCTGGGAGTGTCGAGTCTCCGCTCTTTCCAGCATTCCCGGAATGCCTCGTGAACTTCGGGAGTCATCGGGACGGTTCTCGCCTCTCCGTTTTTGGTTTCTCGAAGAGTGAACTCCTTCCGCTTCATGTCCACATCGGGCCATTCGAGACGCAGAAGTTCTCCACGCCTTGCCCCAAGATCGTAAGCCACAGTAAGGAACCTCTTGAGGTGTGGTGCCGCATGGTCTCGGATTGCTGCCCACTCTTCAGGCGTGACAATGCGGTCTCGCTCGTTTTTAGGATCGGGCTTCGGAACAGCAGCAGAGACGTTGCGAGATACCAAATTGAATTGGTCGGACATCGCTACATTCAACATGCGCGTCAGAGTCATGTGGTCATGATTCACAGTTTGGATTGATACGCCATGTCCTGCCCTCCAGGCTCTGTACCTCCTAACATCCTCACAGGTAATTGCAGTCAATGCTCGATTGCTGAAGAACCTCAGAAGATGACTGACATGAATTGCACGAGTGCTGAAGGAACGGAGGCGCTGTACTTCTTCAAGGCTCAAGTACTCCTTCGCCCACTGTGAGAATAGGACCGGCCTAGCCTCATCCGTCAGCACCTTGCCCTGAAGGAGATTTGTGCGTATCGTCGCTTCCATCTCCTTCGCAATGCCCTTGTTCAGGCATCCCACCTTCCATCGCTTCAACTTCGCACCCGGTACTCCTGGGGCAAGCTTCAGAGTCTTTCCATCATCAGCCACCATGACACTGAATGCGACGTAGTATGAATCCTTGCGCTTCGTCAGTCCCATGTCGTCCCCCGCTTCCCTTCCACTAGTAACTCAGTGAACCGCCCCCGCCACGTTCGGCCTCTCTCGCCTTCACCGTGTGCTGATCGATCCACTGGTCGAGATCTTGCTGTTTGAATTTCACAAGGCGCCCAATTTTCACGAATCGAATCTTTCTCGCTGATACCCATCCATACAAGGTCAGCTTGGAAATGCCCAGATACTTCGCTGCTTCAGCTAATGTCAAAAGTCTACCCATGTTAGCTCCTGCCGGGAATTTGTGAAAGACGTCTATTGGGCCTTTTGCACCTCTATATAGGCCCGAACTAAATTACCGCCGCCGTGGGAAATGCATTGAGCGGGTGCGGGCCGGAGCTGGGGAGCAGGGGGACAGGCCCTCCCGGTCCCCTCCGTGCCGGCCGCCGCCCGTCCAGGCCTGCCCCCTGCGAGAGCCCCGGCTCGCGTCCTCCTTCACGCCCCACCCTCCCTGTTTGTGCAGGGTGGGGCTAAAATATTTTTTTAGGAGGCGGCCATGCCGTTCGATGGTCACAACGAAGTGTTGAACAGTTCACCGCGGTCGAACTCGAGCCGGACGTACGGAATCCCTCGTTACCGCGTGACCCTTGTTCGAGAGGGCCGTGCCCTTCCAGCCTCGGGGACCGTGCAGACGTCCGTGGGAGCCGCGGCCCTCCTCCGGCCCTTGTTCGAGGGCTTGGACCGGGAGCACTTTCTCATCTGTGGCCTGGACGCCAAACACGCCGTCATCGGGATTAACATCGTCTCGATCGGCTCCTTGTCGCTGGCCATTGTCCATCCGCGCGAAGTCTTTAAGCCGGTGATCCTCATGAATGCCGGCGCCTGCCTCTGTGCCCACAACCATCCTTCAGGAGACATCACGCCAAGCCAGGAGGATCTGGTCCTCACGAAGCGCTTGCGCGAGGTCGCCGACCTGCTGGGCATTCCGCTCCTGGACCATCTCATCCTCGGGGACGACCGCTACTATAGCTTTGCGGATCAGGGCTGGCCTGGCAGCTAGCGCAACAGGCGCAGCACCCACGCAGCTCCGGCCGCCACGAGCGCGAGCCCGATCGCCGCCGTCCCCCAGGCGACGAGGTCGGTGGCCAGCGCATTGCCGATCGTCTGAATCTGTGACGCCGTCATGGGTCTCTCTCCTTCGAACAGGGGAGGCAGGCGGCGAGCGCCTGCCTCCGATCGCGCTTAGCCGCTGACCAAGCCGCGCACCCGCTTAAAGGCGTAGATCGCCAGGGCCACGCCAATCAAGGCTGTGGCCCACAACAGCAGATCCCCCCGCACCGTGGAGACATCTGCCGACACCGGAAACAACTGGGCCGAGGAGACGGCCGGGACCGCCAAGGCGACCAGGATCGCCATGAGCAGTCCCTTGAGCCATTCCAAACCGCACATACCCCACCTCCCTGTGTGGTGGACCCGTCCACCGAACGCCGCCGGATTCCTCTCCGGCGGAAGAGCGCCTCAGTGTCCCTGAGGCAAGAGCAGCTTGATGATCAGGCCCACGGCAAAGCCGCCGAGCCAGAAGATCGCGGTCAAGAAGGTCATCGCCTCAATCGCCGGCAGGTCCATAGAGAATCCCTTCTCCCACCAGACGCATCGTCCCATCTTCGAAGACTTCGGAGACCGTGAGGCCATAGCGGCCGGCAATCTGGGCCGCGGTCAAAATCTCACCACTGTCGAGCAGATACCGCCAGCTGCCTCGCTTCGCCGAGAGCCCCACCCCACCCAGCACGCGTATAAACGCCGGCGCCGCTCAGTGACGGCCGCCGGTGGTGTGGTCGCCCCGAAGGGGCCGAGCAGACTGCCTGGGCCTCCAGATACCATGGAGGGCCCGCCATTCGTTGCGGTGGAGGCACTGGCCGACGTGCTGGCTGCCCCAGGCGTGCCTTTCTGCGCCGTCAAGGAGGACCAGGGCCGCCACAGCATCAGCGCGAGGGCGAACAGCCCTGCGGCGATGCCGATCGCCACGCGTGCCGACTTGAAAATCGTGTGGCTGCGCTTTTCTTCCCGAATCGCCGCCGCCGCATAGCTCGAGTAATAGGCATAGACCGACGGGGCATAGGTCCCGACGAACGCCCGAATCGTCTCGTTATCTTCAGGATTCCCGCGCACCTTGCCCTGATACCGGTTCGACATCCCGACAAAGGCCAGCTTGCGGAACTTCACGGTCGCTTCGATCAGCCGTGTCACCCCTTGCGACATCTGCCGGAAGTCCTGACTCATGAGCAGGATGTCCACCCCATAATGCCGATGCGTTTCGAGCCAGCGCAGCAAGCCGGCCTCGACCTTCTGCATGGACCGGAAGACCGTCTGGGCCTCATCGATGATCACGGCCGAGCCGGGCTGGACATGCTGGAAGGCCTGCAACACTTCAGTAGAGTCTCGCCATACGGTGATTTGCTGTTCCAGGGTCTCCCGCTCGATGCCGGTAAACAGCGCCAGCCGGTCGAGATAGATCCCATCGACATAGATGTAGAGGCGGCGGCCGTGACGGACCCAGGGCAAGAATTTCTCGCAGACCGCGTGATAGGACTTCCCCGAGCCCGGCACGCCTTCGTAGAGTTCGATCATCGAGGCCTCTGCAACTTGACCCAGATGGTCCAGGCCAAGACCGCCGTCCACCAGTAGGCCCAGAGCATGACCAAGGTCTTCATGAACCCCACCGGACGAATGGAATGGTTTGCAGGATGAACCGAGTCCCCATCGCGCCCGCGACAATGGCCAGTGCTTGGCTCATGCCCGTGGCCCCCAGGACCCAGGCGTATTGATCAGGAATCACCGGCAGCGTCAGCCCTGCCGTCCCGATCGTGCTCAGGGAGCTATCCGCCACAGAGAGCAGTGAGTCCCAGAGATCCAGGCCCCAATCCGTCAGCGAGAAGAAGAACTCTTGAAGCCAGCAATAGATCAGCGTGAGGATCGCGGTCATGTGCGCCCTCCGACAAAGATGATGCGATAAGCGCCGAGCGAGGCCATCGCAATCACGAGCGTACGCAGCACAACGAAGAACCAAGCCCATTGATTGAAATCGACCTGCTGATTCCCGAAGTAGGCCGAGGGCAATGCCACCACCGGCAAGGTCGAGGGCCAGGCGAGCGACTTAAGCAGGTTCAACGTCCCGAGCAGCCCGCTATTGCTCCAGGCCGTCTGATGCTGCTGCAACACACTCCCAAACGTCCGGTTCTCATGCGTGCCGGCGGCACAGGAGGTCGTGGCCTGCGTCTCTTCCTGTTGCGTCGTCGAGCCGTCCGGATTCTGGGTCGTGGTGGTGGTCGTCGTGGTTTGCTGTGACGACGTCGTTTGTTGGCTGCTGCCCGAGGGCGGCGGCACGTTATCCACCACGACGGCATCGCCCGCCGGGACTGGTTTCGGCTTCACTTGGGTCGGCAGCTCTTGTGGGGAGACTGCCTGGCTGTCGATCGCATCCGCCGGACGCGGCGCTTGCCCGTCACCCACCGGGCCACTGTGCGATTCGATGGACTTGGGATGGGAGGCCGGCAGGGCCACGAGATAGTCGTGGACCTGTTGCTGGGTCGGGGTCTGAGGCGTGGAGCTCAGAGTGGTCCCGCCCATGACGATCATGTCCGAGCCATCGCCACACGTCTCCCAGCCCCCGAAGGCCCAGCCCGCCGGGACTGGCCAGACTTGATACGCACTGAGATCACAGTAGCCGTTGGTATGGATACGTGCCCATTGGCCGGTGCAGCCCCCAACCGGCGAGGGACAATTCCCGCCGGCCGTCACGGGGAATTGTGCGTAACCGGGGATCGAGTAGCCGGTGCCGGGGGATGCGGCCTGTTTTACGCCTTGTAGATCCGTGCTGCTGTAATACAGGTCAGCGATGATGAAGCCAGCGGCCACCCCTAAGGCCGCCCAGCCTACCGGCCCCGCGACCAATCGCAACGCCATCGAGACCGGAGTCGGCGCGACGGCAGCCGCGGCGACCTTCGCCGCAATCGAGGACCGTTGCGCGGCCAGGTAGGCGATCCGTTCGGCCTGCGCGACCACGCGGGCATATTGCGTAGTCTGAAGCGCCAACGATTCCACTGGCGCCAGACAGAAGGACGCGAAGAGCAGATAGATGAGGACGCTATAGCTGGTGAGTGACAGTTCCTTCATAACCGTCCCGATAGAAGACCGGTGAGGAAGGCCAGTAAAAGGACCGCGATCAGGATAATGGTGAGGTCCACTGGCCTTCCTCCGTCCGGAATCCTTACTTCATGCCTTCCAAGGCGGTGAGATCGAAGAAGACCTTGCCGGTCTGTTCGAACTTCCGCACCTCGATCGAGGCCCGCGCCGGTTTGCCTTCCAACTGCTTGACCACGTCAATGAGCGGGAACGCGTCCTCCGGAATGTTCACCCGCAAGTTCCCCGGATCTTTGCCCTTGAGATACAGATCCACCGACCGGAACACTTTCCCGTCCTTGCTCTTCCGTTCCACATACCCCTGCACCTGTCCGTCCGCTTTGAGTTGCATCGATCGTCCCTCCTTGGAGAATCGGATCAGCGAGGCGCCTGATCCACACGCCTTGGCCTTTCGGCCGAGCTTTGGGTTTGAACCAAAATTCCGAATCACAGTCCGTGCAGACGAGGCAGAGCACCCCGTCTTTCCAATGACAGGGCCTGCCGCGCACGCCACAGCCGGGACAGCCGCGGGAGTAGCCGTTAGGTCGCCTTGAGGACATAGGGGGTGCCTCCTCCGCCAGGTCGTTCATGCAGCAGCGCATAGTGCTTGGACTTCCACTTGGTCGTGCCGGTGTAGATCAGGTCATGGAGAAACCGATCGCCCATCCGGGCGACGACGACCGCGAGCATGGGGCTGACCGCCTTGACGAGCCACAGGGCGACCTCTTCGAGCCGTTGCTGGACCTGCTGGATCACGAGCCGGCAGCGCCGGAAGCCTTCGGTGAGCCCGTGCCACCAGGGCAGCAGCGGGGCCCGATACTTTTCATAGGGCGCCGCCTCCCGCGTGATCTCCCGAAAATCGATATAGGACCGCAAGACGCCGACGATGAACGATCGCCAGTCTTCGTGATCGAGGTACAAGAAGGCTTTGGCGCAGGCTTGTGCCCGTTCGGCTTTAAATTCCAGTTCCCAGCGGACCCCGTAGGACGCGGCATCTTCTGCTCCATGGGTTGCCATCTCGAGCCGCTTGTCATACACGCGCAGCATCGTCTGACTCTCACGGCTGCCGAAGTACAGCGTCTCGCCCGTCCGGACGCCCGTGCGATGATTCGAGGCCTCCAGGGCTTTGAATTTCGTGGAACGGGTCACGGCTTTGCCCTCATCGACGGCCGCTTTCACCGTTGCGACCGAGACCGTGGCCTCCCGGTCATCCAAGGCCACATCGATCCGGGTGACGTGCCCCCGATGGGTGTGAATCCAGGTCAAGAGGTCCTTGAGCCGCGTCTCCTCCCACTGGGAGACGATGCCGCCGGAGAGGTCGACGTGGACTTCACACACATTGCGATGAGCACCCGTCCCGAGTTTGCCGACGCCCCCCTTGCCTTGGGTCATGAGTTTCGCCACGGGGTAGCCTCGGAAGCCCTTCTCACTGTCGATCCAGTCGCCACCCAGCTTGATCAGCACCTCGTCGAGCGCCATATCGGGCACGGTGAAGGACAACCAATCGATCGACTGTGTGAACCCCTGAGACTCAGACATCCGCAGCTCCTACCCTTTCCGTGCGATGGACGCCCCCGTCTTACCGAGTCGGGGGCGAGTCCGCTGCGCGCGCCGCCGGCTGTCGCCGCCGGTCGCGCTGCGCTGCGTACGCTCCGAGAGGCATCGTTGAAGCGACACGTGGCCCTTCTCTCGAAGAGCCGCCTTGACAGCGTCGAGATCAAACCGAACAAACCGACACACACGCTCCACAGGGATGTCGCCTTTCCAATAGGCTCGCCGAACAGACTTCACACTGATCTGCAGAGCAGCCGCGAGTTCCTCAACCGTTAACAACACCTTCTTCATACCTCTCCTTTCACAAGTGTGCCGTGCAGCACGGGCGGACAGTACCCGTCTGCGCGCGGTGATGAAATATCCCTGTAGGGGACAGTAAGGGACAGGAGTGGCCAGCAGGGGACAAATGACACTCAGCGTTCGGGAGGAACCCTGAATGTTACCCAGGACGATAGAGATGCCAGAACGACACGCCGTTACGGATATGTCTTGCGCTGAAACTCCGCTCCAGGAGCGACTATAGAGGATCTCGTAGGAGACTTACCTTAGACCACACGGTGGGATCGGTACTGCCAAAGTGGAAGGCATGGGCTGGGCCTCGAGAGGATGACACTGCTGCGTTTGAAGAAAACACAGCGGCCAGGGCCGAAATACTTGGGACAGAGCTATCCAGCCCTAGAGAAGCAGAGGCTGCGCCGGTACCTGCCAAAATGCCGAAGAGGCGTAGCGTCACCCGGGTGAGAGTAGACCCACCTGTGGGACGGTTTCTCCCAGCAGGTGGATCATGGCAAAAACATCGCGCTGTAGCCCTGCAAGACGCTGATGGCGCCGTTAGGTAGGGTGACAGAGTTCGTCGCGGTCGAGTTCGCGAACGTGCCCGTGAGCGTGGTCGTGCTCGTCGTCGTCGGGGCCGCAAACTGGGGCAGCACTTTCATCCACACCGTGGTCGCAGGACTGCCGGGAACCGGCGTATTGGTTTCGGCTGTGACGACGCTGACCGGGTTGGTCGTCCCGCCAGGCAAGGTGACATCAGCCGTGGTGTAGGAGCCGCCGGGATTGGCCGGGACACTGGCGCCCGCGACGGTACTGATCGCCAGCGTTGGCAAATTGATCAGGGCTGGACGACTCGCCGCCGTGATCGGCCCGGGTGACGTCACAATGGAGGCCGTCGGATTCGTGTTGAGGATGGTGCCGGTCACATGGGATTCGATGCGGATGCGCCCCGCCGCATTGACCGTGGCCGGATTGCAAGCCGTGCTGCCGCCGGTCGCTTGCAGATTCCCGAGATTGGTAATCTTGGGCGCGACCAAGCGAATGCCGCCGCCGCTCCCACCCCCGCCGTAGCTCGTCCCACAGCCCTGCTGTCCCACGCCGCCGTCGCCACCTAACGCGGTAATCGCCCCGGTCGAATTGATCGTAATCTGGGTGGTCGAGCCGATCACGATCGCGCCTCCACCGCCCCCTCCGGAGCTTCCCGAATATGTCCCATTCCCGACCGCACCCCCACCACCGGACCCGCCGAAGAGGGGCAAGAGATTGACAACAGCAGAATAGCCCGGCACGCCCCAGACCTCAAAGGCCGTGACGGCGACATTACCGCCGCCCGGGCCTTGGCCGGCCGCGCCGGTATTGTTCGTCGCCCCACGGGAGCCGCCATTACCACCGCGATAGCCACCCGGTCCACCGGTTCCGCCCGCTAAGACCACGGCTCCGCTGCTCGAGCCTCCCGCGCCCGCCTGGCCATTTACGGCAATCGTGCCGTTGATCGTCACATCGCCGGTTGCGAGCATCGTCACGGGGGTATTTAGCGTATTCGCCGTGAACTGCACCGTGACGCCTGCGGCGACAGTGATGGTCGTATAGTTCAGGACTCCATCAGCTGGTAACGTGATCGTCTGATTCGTCGTGGCGTTCAGCGCCCCCAACGCCCCGGTGCTGCCACTGCTGAACGCCTGGGCAAAGACCAGGTGCTGAGTGAGCAGGACTGTTTCCACGAGCATCACGAGCGCCCCTATGGTTCTCATCATGTCGATCCCTCTTCTCTTGCGATCCGGACTCTGGAGAGTCACGGGCCGACCAGGAGATAACTCCCGTAGACATCAAGCAGGCTGGTCACGCCAACTGGCAACATGACGTTGGCGGTCGCCGTGGAACTGGCAAAGGTCCCGGTGGACATGGTCGTGTAGACCGTGAGGAGTGGCCCGAATTGGGGGATCACGCGGATCTGGAACACGCTGCCGACCGGCGTGTTGGTCGCGGTCACCGTGACCGGCACTGGGTTCGTGGTTGGGGCAGGGAGTGACACATCCGGCGTGCTAAACGAGCCGCCTGGCGTGCCGGGTGCACTGGTGCCACCCACGGCTGTAATCGAGACCGTGGGCACATTCGTCAGTGCAGGCGTACTTGTTGCGGTCAGCGGCCCAAGAGTATTGGAAGTGTACGGTGAGGGATACGGCGTGCCGATCCCACTGGGGGATGTTTGGTATTCGAGTCGCACCCGTCCGAAGCCCTGACTCGCACAGCCGCCACGCGACTCGATGGTGCCCGTGTTGTTGAACTCCGGTGCCACGAACCGCAGGGCCCCGCCGCTCCCCGCCCCTGCCGCGGAGCAATCGCCGGAATCACCGCCGTTCGCCTTTACGATCCCGCCCACGGTAATCTTGGTGTTGGAGGCGATGACGAGGGCGCCTGCCCCACCACCGCCTGACGGTCCGAAATTGGTCGTCGTGCCGGTTCCGCCGTTCCCGCCGGAGCCGCCGAAGAGAGGAATCAGCGTGCGAAAGTCATTGAGCCCACCATAGAGCGTGCCGTAGGTCCCATGCGGCGTGGCATTCCCACCGCCCGGGCCCTGGCCCGGTGATCCAACGGTATTGCCGAGGCCCTTCATCCCGCCGTTGCCGCCTTGGTAGCCGCCCGGGCCACCCAAGCCGCCGGCGGTCAAGGCGGAGGAGTTGGCGGCTGCTCCCACACTGCCGTTCACATGCACCGTGCCGTTGATCACGACATCGCCCTGGGCCAGCAGGATGACCGGCGTATTGAGCGCGTTCCGCGTGAAGCTCACAGTGACGCCGCCGGGAATGTTCACGGTCGTGTAGTTCAGAATGCCGTCAGCCGGCAAGGTGATCACCGTGTTCGAGACCGGCGCGAGCGCACCGAGTGATCCCGTGCTGCCGGTGTCGAAGGCATGGGCCGTCAGGTGAGATGCCAGAAAGGTGGTGATGAGGAGAGCAACATGGGTCCGGCGCATGGGCATACCCTTCATCGTTGAGGCCTCTTCCTCATGGCATCGAGACGCTGGTCGGCGGAGCCACTGTGATGCTCCACCCCGACGGCGCTTTGGTCGCCGGCACATTGGGATACGGCGATTGGGCGCTCGTCGGCGGGGCCACGGTCACACTCCAGCCAGAGGGCGAGAGGAACGGCAGCACGGTAGCATTGAGCGGCATCGCCACGCTCACCAACGGGCCGGTACTGTAGACCAGTTTGTTCGCACTGCTCACGCCGATCGTGACCGAGCCGCTGGACACAGACCCGGCCGGACTCGCGACGCTGAACGCATAGGTGCCAGACGGAACAGTCGAGCCCACAGTGAGACTGATCGGCAGCGTTGTCGCGGTGCCGCCATCACGAATGGAGACACTGAGTCCGGCCTGCGCAAACGTCACCCCGGTCGCATTCAAGAGATTAGTCCCGGTAATCTGCACGCCGCTGGTGGCGCCTGGGGGAACCGTGACCGGGTCGACGCTCGCCACGGTCGGCAAGGCGGGCACCGTAAACGATTGGGGACTGGTCGCGGTACCATTCGTATTGGTGACTGTGATGGACCCGGTCGTGGCCATGCTGGGCACGGTGACCACCAGTGTGTTGGCTGAGGCAGAAGTCACGGTCGCGGCTGTCCCGTTGAATTGCACGGTGTTGTTGGCCGGGATCGGATCGAAGCCGTAGCCCTGGATCGTCACTTGCGTCGTGGCGGGTCCACTGCTTGGGGCCGCGAGATACAGGCCGATGCCGCTGCCCGGCGGCGTGAAGCGGTCGATGCTCGTGAGATTGCCGACGGCGTCGTAGTTGTAGACCGCCGTGACACCGGTGCTGTCGGAAACACCCACCAAGCGGCCGAGTTCGTCGTACAGAAATCCCGCGCCGTCGGCAATGCTCTTTGAATACAGAATGATTGCGAGTGTTGCTACTGCTAGACCAAGCAATACCGCTCTGTTGCAGGTTCCAAAGACATGCCAAACCGCTTTTGGTTCAATCTTCAAGTTATTTCCTTGCTGTCTAATGAACAAAGACGTACCAGTGAACATCAGAGGGTATGGGAAAATATTTCGTCTTGCCAGCAATGGGCGTGAGAGGAGGGGAGGTAAGGTATGCATAACCTATGTCAGCACCCAGTACCCCTCCACCACGCATGACGATCGTCAGATCACTCTGATCTGAAACATGGGCATTATCAGCTGTCAGTTTGCGGAGCGTTTCTTTCAGTCGTAGTACATCTGAGAAGGCTGGTCCTGTCTTGATGGTGTAAGCCTGTTCCAATTCCACAACATCATGTTTGTTGAGGACAATGGAGTCATGACCATTCTCCTCGACAATATACCCAGTGAGCTGCACAGAGGCATGCAAAGCCAATATCAGCTCCCTAGCCTTGTTTAATGATGTCTCGTATTTTGGAAAGTCTTCCACAAGCTTACGGTGGTCGCTTGATTCACAACCGACTATCGTAAAAGCCAGACTGAGAACTACTGTGAGCAGTTTAGCGATTCCGACATCCGCAAAGCATTTTCCAGTACCCACTGTCATAGTCCTTTATCGCCTCATTGATCCATGCCTGGTCAAAGGGATCATCGCCATATGGTGCGAATAAGTAAGGCCGACCGTCCCTCACATCGTTAGTTCCTTGTAAGACTTGCACCAAGCCAGCGGCTCGCCTAATAGCATCTGGCGAAAAACCTTGTGCACGTGCGGTTATTGCATAGTTATAATTTCCGAAATCTTCATATATGCGCCCTTGGCGTTTGTAATCCCATGGCCCACGTTGTTTAACCAACTTTATCCATTCCGATGTAGACATTCTTTCCGAATCTCTTAGATTCTTACAAATATCCACTGTAGGAGGTATGTTCCGGGGCGGCTTGAGACCAAGTGGGTCGGATAGGTTTACTGGATCATTGAGAGCGTATACGAATAAATTGTTAGCTTCCGAATCTGGCCTCAAGATATCTTCCGAAGCGAACCTCCGAACAGTTGGCATGTAGTACCTAGCCCGATAATAATATGTACTACTTAAATCCCGTTCGCGCCCGGTATACTGAAAACTATTACTGCTAGAAGCGCCACCCTGCGTCGTTAGCCCGAACGGATCGTAAGTGTAAGTCGTTTGAAGTGTTCCTGAACCATTTGTGAGGGCTACGGTACTACCTAAGGCGTCAGTTTCGTAGAATTCATCCGCGCCGCCTTTTCTGATGTAAGGTTCATCCAAGCTCAAACCCCGAATGTAGGTAGTTGAAGGTGTAGTACCACTGAGCTCAGCCAAGACATCATTGCCGTCGGACCAAAATCCTGTCGCTACTCCTCCGATTGTCTTGATCTTCCGCCGATTCAGCCCATCATATCCGAAGCTCGCGCTAACTCCACCACTGATTGATGTCAAGCGGTTCCTGGCGTCCCAAGCATAGGTATTCGTTCCATCGTTCGTCAGGTTGCCGTTACTATCGAACGTCTGCGTGATGCCATTGAACTGTGTCTGTTGATTTGCCGCGTCGTAGCTGTTGGAAGAGACGGCCGTTGGAATCAGCGAAGCGGCGGCGTTGGCCCGGTTCAGGGACACACGGTTGCTGGCAGTGTCATACTGGTACGTGAGAGCTTCAATGGTCGTTGGCGTCTTGATGTGATTGATCGTCAATAGGCGGTTGGCGTTGTCATATCCGTAGCTGGTCACAACCCCATTCGGATAGGTAAGCGACGTGCGGCGCCCCGCATCGTCATACGCTAGGGTAACGGTCTGGCTGCCCTGTGTGACACCGGTCAGGCGGGAATTGTTGTCATAACTATATGTCGTATCCGTCAGACCGCTCGCCGACAGTTTGAACCGGCGTCCGATTTCATCGTATTCGACGGTCACCGTGCCGGGGCTGGTTGTCTCCAACACGCGCGAATGGTGCCCGCCGCTCACCGTGTCGTAGGTCCAGGTAATCGCGCCCCCGACTGAATCACTCACGCTGGTCAATCGATTGATGGCGTCGTAACCGAAAGTCACGGTGGCATCGGAATAGGTCGCCCCAGTTCTTCGGTTCAAGGCGTCGTATGTAAATGTGGCCGTTTGATTCTTGCGGTCCATGAACTGGGTGAGATTGCCGGCGAGATCGTACTGATAGGTCTCAGTCCGATTCAGCGCATCTTTCCGGGTGGCCAGCCGATCCATGGTGTCGTAGGTATAGGTCGTCGTCTGGCTCTTGGCATCGGTGACGGTGAGGAGATTGCCGTTCAGGTCATACGCAAACTGCGTCGTCCCATTCTTGGCATCTGTGATCAAGCGAACCCGGTTGGCATTGTCATAGCGAAAGGCCATGACGAACCCGCGCGGGTCTTTGATCCCGACCAGCCGGGAAATCGCATCGTAGGTCCGTTCCGTACGGTTGTTCAGCGCATCGACCATCGCCTTGAGGTTGCCGAAGCTGTCGTACTCGAAGGTCGTCGCATGGGACAGCGGATCGGTGATGCTGGTCGGCTGCCCTTGGCTGTTGTAGGCAATGGTCGTGACCTTACCGAGCGGGTCGGTAATCGTCGTTTGAGCCAGAGAGGGATAGCTGAATGTGGTGATATTGGCCGGAGTCATCGCATCGGTAATCTTCGTGAGCCGGCTGTAGGTCGCATCATACTCAAACGCCGTCGTATTGTTTTCCGGATCGGTGATCGAGGCCACATTCCCGTTGCTGTCGTAGGTATAGGCGGTGGTCCGGCCTAACGCATCGGTGACCTGCGTGAGGTAGTTCGTGCTTGACTGCAACTGGAATTGCGTCGTTTGCCCCGGGGCATCGATCTGGCTCACGAACTGATAGTTGTTGAAGGTATAGGTGGTCGGATTCCCCCGCGGGTCGGTCACTTTGGCTTGGGTAATGGTCGATCCCGCCAGCGTGTATTCGAATCGATAGGTCCCGCCGTCGGCGAGGATCTGCTTGGCGACCAGGCCACTGGGATAATAGAGCGTGGTCAGATAGGTGATGCCTCGGGGGTCCGTAATCGTGGTCAGGCGGTTGTTCACGTCGTAGGTGTAGATGGTGACGCCGCCGTCGGGGGCAGTGATCGTGCTCAAGCGGTGGAGGGCATCATACTGGTAGCCGACCGTCCGTCCCATTGGGTCGGTGATGGACGTGATGAGCGCCGACCCAGCCTGGTTCGCGGTCGTGGTGTAGCCGAACTTGAGGGTCCGGCCATACTGATCGGCAATGCTGTCGACTCGTTGATTCAATGAGCTCCGAGTGATGGTGAGCGTGTTGTTGTACCGATCCTTCTGCTGCATGAGCCAGGCGGCGCCGCCGGTCGGCTGGCCGAACACGTAGGTCATCCCGTCCTTCCATCTGATTTCGACATGACTGTCGGGGAAAACCTGAGCGCGGGCGCCTTTCAGGAAGGGATAGTTCTGGTTGCGGAAATAGCCATCCACTTCTTGTGAGAAGGTATAGCGGTTGCCGTTGGGCATCAGGAGGGAAAGCGCGGCTGTCCCGATGCCTGAGATGTAGAGATTGTAGGTAAACTCGCCTCCCATCCCGAACGAGCCGACGCCTTGCGCTTGTGTGCGGTAGGACCGCACGATGGCAATAGGAAGCACCCCGGGCAACACGAGATCGGTCTTCTCGATGGTCAGGGCCCCTGACGACGGATCAACAGGATCGCCAGCAGTCATGAATCCCAGGTTCGGGTAGGTGAAATTGGGCCAGGTGGGATAACTCACACAAAACTTCGGTTGCCCCACACCGGGGTCCGGCACGATCGTCTTGCCATCGGAGCTCACTGTCCCCTGCCCATACTTCTTCCACTGATGGGAATGGCTATCCGGCCTGTCGGTCTTGTCGTAGTACCAGAGGTCGATCCGTTCGCCCGGCGGGGCCCCGAGATCGTTGGGATAGATCACCGGTACTGGCTTCGACGGGGTCCCACCACCGGGCTTGTCGAAACTGAACAGGTAGACCGTGCGCGGCGCGGCATCAGGCGGCAGCGGCGGCACACGATCCGGGGACAATGGCGTGACGGTCATTTCGGTGTGCGGGGTCCCATCGGAGGCCAGAATCGTCGTGCCATCGGGAATCGTCACGATGAGATCCGGGATGTGCGCCGGCTGAATGGTGACGGCTTTGCCCGGGGTCAACCGATGACTCTTCTTCGCCGGCTCGATCACGAAGATCGGCGCCTTGGCCTGCGTGACGCCTCCGGCGGCGACGTCCACCATGACCGGATCGGCATGAAAGGCGCCGGTGAGCGTGCCGTCAGAGAGCTTCTGTCTTTTGCCTGCAAGCCAGGCCGGATCGACCGTCACCAACTGATCGCCTGCCGCCGGATTCACGAATCGATAGAGCCCGCGGTCGTCGGTCTTCGCCGTCTGGCTGCCTAAGCGAACCGGTACATCGCGCACCGGTTTCTTGTCGCGCGCGGACAGGACCTGGCCGGTCACAATTCGAACGGCATCCGATGCAGACAGTTGCTGCGCGTACAGCCAATGGACGCTAGTCTGAAAGGGATCGAGAAAAGAAAGTGTGAGACTGAGGATAAGACTCGTGACGAATGACAGGCGATGGAGTACCGATGCGGGGAGTCGCCGTCCATGCGCTGCTCGCAATCAACACCTCCGTTCGGGGTGTACCCGCGGAGGCTTCTACACGTTGCGCAACGAAACCACAAGATGAATTATGGCCCTATTGATCGTACGGCATAGACACGAGACAAACGGGAAGGCCGGGCGAACTCCCACGTATGGATTGCATTGGCAACAACGAGATCGCAAGGCGATTGCCGGATTACCTCACCTTCGTCCCCTGGAATCCAACAGGGTGAGCCGTCGCCTTGATCGTTCGATCCCCTGAGGTGGACATGCCGTCAGCGAATCACCGAGACAGGAGCAGCAATACCGCCTCCCCCGCGAACGGCGCCGTGAAGGTGACAGTGCCTCCGGGCAATCGACGGGTCTCGCTGATCCATTCATCGGCATCGAGATTGAGCCAGCGAACATCGAACATCCCTGCCGCCTGCGCAAGCTCGACGGTCACGGAAGATCGATCCCCGCCCGTGGGAGCAGGCACGAACAGCGCGTAACTCCGTCCCGGATCTACCAAGCAATAGCGGCTGGAACAGAGATCCTCACGCGGCGCCATGCGTGCCAAGGGTATGAGCCCGGAGACCATCCGCGTCTGCCCCATCGCCTGCACGACCTGATCGCGTGTCTCGCGCACGGACTCGTAGAGAGTCGGCCAGACCTCGGAGCTGTAAGGATCCATGTAAATGGGATTCAGGCCGCGCATGAAACTCTGCCAGACCCAGGCTCTGGTGCCGCCGACTCCCCACAGATGATCGGTATCGTTGATGATGACCTTGCGCCCGTCGTTCGCGGGCGGATCCTCTCGGTAGGGGTACTCGTCCATGCCGGGAATGGGCAGCCCAGGCGACACCGCCTCGGCCTTGCTGGCCCATAGGTCTTCGATGCGATTGCCCCATGGGGCCGTCACGATCACCGGATGTCGCTTCGGCTTCGTGGCTTCATACTCGTGGATCGCGCGGACCAGGGATTCCTGCCATTGCATAGACTCCGCGGTGCTTTCGTTCGCAATCTCATAGAGCACGTTGTCGTATGCATTCACCGCATCGACCACCCGTCGCGCAAATGCGACCTGCCGCGCGAGCAATGCGGGATCTCCGGTCGTGTGCGTCTCCTTGCCTTCTCCGTCCCGGTCACGATCACCATCGACTCCATTCACGTTGTTGGCGCGATGAAATGGATGCATGGCCCAGGGATCGTCATGCCGTTTCGGATCCTTGCGCTCGATGCTCCACCCCTGGAACAACATGACGGCGACGTACAGGCCTCGACGCTCCGCCTCCGCCACACGTCGAGACAGTCGCGTATAAAACGCCGGATTGGGTTGATCCAAGTCGAACCGTAGTTTGCCGTCGAGCGCGAGGCCCGGCCCGGTTCGTTGATACGGCAACGGGTCGGAGAACGCCTCCTCCTGTCGCCACAGCCTGAAGAAATTCAGATGGTGTCCGACAAGAAAATCCAAATAGCCAGGATAGTCAAAAGCGGAAATGCCGCCGGGAACCACGAGGTCCTGCAAATTTCTCCAGGTATGGAATCCGGCCAGATAGACAATGTTGCCGCGATCGTCGGAGAAATATCGCGGGTTCTCGGCACTGACGCGCAGCGGACCCTGGGCTGCTTCCGGACGAAGCGGCGCGGAGGAGCAGGCAGCGAGAAGGCAACAGAGCACCATGCTGCCGAGAATCTGCGTTGCACGGGCCCTTCGCCGGGGATCTCGGATGGAGCCCATCCGCACCTCCTTACTCAGCCATCACGGTCCTCACTCCCCATCGAATGGGGGAGGAACGATCCGGCACCGGATTTCCGAAATTCGGCAGCCGGGGACGGGGTAGAACCACCCGGGAGACCAAAGACTGATCGCTTCCCCGCTCCGGACTCCCAATCTATTGATTCACAGTGCTTTTCATACCCCCTCCATTCTAGGGGGTCCGTCGGCGTTGGCATTGCACTCACCCCGGCCGTTCATCCACTCAACCACGGAGTCGCACGATGTCGCTGATGATTGTGTTCCTCATGATAAGCCTGATCCCGATGATGTGCCTGATGACGCTCGTGGTGGTCGATCGCGCCACTCCGCTTCGACGGCAGCTCGCCACCGTCGTGCTGACGCCTGAGACCTTGCCCCGCACGCGTATCTCTATTGAATGACGTTTCGTCCTACCGCCACATCCCACATCTCCCTCCCGCACACCGCACCGAGCGGCTCCTCCCGACGCTCGGTGCGTGAGAGCTTAGGGCTTCCAGCCTGCCATCACACAACGCTGCGCAACAAGGGGCTCATAGGACGCCGGATCATCCGCCACCGCCGTCATCATCGCTTCCGCTGCGACCTGATCGCCGAAACACTCGTACACGTCATCGAGAAAGCCACCGCGCAACAGCGGATGCTGCAACAGGGCCGGTCCTGGTCCGCTTGTCACCTCGAGCGGCCATTCCTCGACGAGGATGCGCTCGCATCCGAGTCTCTCCAACCACCTCTGTGCGTCCGCGGCTGAAGGCCGTTCGGCCAGATAGACGTGGAATTGCTCCCGCTCCTGCCGATGTCCGCGCTCGACCAGCTCTCGATCGATTCGGTTCCAGAGCGACTCGAACGTGCCCTGGGAAGGAAAGGTGAGGACCACCTGCCCGCCCGGCTTGAGACGGGTCAGCAGATTCCGCAGTGCGGCGAAACGATCAGGCCGAAAAAACATCACGGATAGGTTGCCGGTGATACGATCGAACTGCGGCCATTCCGGCGGCAGCATGCGAAGGTCGGCACATTCGAACTGCAGCCAAGGCATGTCGCGCCCCAGAATCGCCCGTGCGCGAGCGACCTGACCTGCGCTGAGATCGACGCCAAGGACTTGGCCCGTCGGTCCCACCTGCTCCGCAAGATGAAATGCCGGGATACCATGGCCCGACGCCACATCAAGAACGGATAACCCAGGTCGAAGATCGAGATGCTTGAGCAACACCTCGGCAAAGGGAGTCGACCAGTAATCGTGGCGAGGAAGTTTCCAGCGAGGCATCGACGAAGTCGTGTGGTTTGTTCAATGAAGCACGGCCAACTATCCCATCCTGTTTACCACGCTTCGTCGCGAAACGGGGAAGTCGCCGGCGAGACGGGCGCGCGGAGGCGGGAAGGACCGAAGTGTACCGGGGGTCCGTCGAAGAACTGAGCGCCGAGCCCGCCCGCCGTTGGTGATCGTAGCCGCGACTCCGCCGTTGGAGCAGAAGCGCTGGTACACAATGCGGGGCGATTAGGGTGGGAGGAGCACGCACCTAACCGAGGACGATTAGGTACGGCGGAGATCTTGGGAGAACTTTAGGCTTCCCAGTACAAGCTGGGCATGCACACCATCCTCAGCGCTCGACCCCCTGATGAACCATATTCCCTCGGGGCGTTAACTCCTCCCACATCGATATCATGGGCCTCCACCAAGCGGTGAGTCAAGCGGCCCAGCGCACCGACTCCTGTCTCTTGCGCGAGACGCTCGTTCTGCTGTTAAATGCAGTGACCGGTCTTATTGAACCAGCCCCCGCGATGGAGCGTCCATGCCGGCGATCCCCTGGTCTACCGCCCTGTTCATGTTCAAGAAGCTGATGCCGGTCGTCATCGACCAGGCCCCTGAAATACTGAAAAGCTTCGAACGCCGACGGACCGCCCCTCCCCCGCAAACCGCAGGCTCGGACCAGTTGCTCCTGCTTCAGGAGCGACTGGAAACCCAAAGCCGGATCCTAACCACACAGGCCGAGGCCTTGATCCGATTGCAGGGGACATTGGCCACGATCCGCCGCTCGCTTTGGATCGCCTGGGCCGCGATTGGTGTGATGGCTCTGCTCGCGGTCGGGCTGCTGATCACCCTGTTGTTACGAGCCTGATCCGCATCACCCACAATCATCGCTTGCGCCGGGTCTCGTTCTACACCCTCTCCCATTCCATACCGCAGACCGAGGTCACGCTGCGCAATCCCATGCCCCTGCTCCGCCGCTCGCCGGAGCCAGGCAAGCAAGTCGGCCGCCTTGTTGGATGAGGCCAATTGTCCGGCTGGCAGCCATTGCGCATTCGCATCACCCTGTTCGGCTAGCGCACGGAGGGTCGGGTCATCCTGAAAGGCGTGAGCGGATGGTGGTTCGACTGAGAAGATGCGGGCGAGAGAGGCCAGGAAGAGAAACGCAACAAGAAGTCGGGTCGAACGGCGACAGCGGTGGGCCTGAGGCCGGCCTGTCCACTCGCCGCAACCGTTACGTGGACGGTTGCTTGCACGCGATGCTCATTTCCGCGTGCCCTTCGCTGGTGGGAGTGACACGCGACCATTCCCTCGTCCCCTTTCCCGCGAACAACAACCGGCCCTTGGCCATTTGGCCGGCATAATATTTCACGGATAAGGGCCGGCTCCGCTGGTTCTTGCAATCATACTGGCGCTTGGTTTTGACCGATCGATAGTCGCCGGCAGGAATCTGCCGGGTGACCGTGAAATCCTTGAGCGTCCACATCGTCACCAACTGCGCCGTCGGCGCGATCGTACTCATGTCGACATAGCCGTCATACTTATGCGTTCCACCGGTCTTCACCCACTCGGCCGAGGCCGTGCCACCCCAATAAAGGATCAGCCCCAAAACTGCGACCACCAGTCTCGCCATATCCCCCTCCTGTTCCCTCTCACAATCTGCCGCCGACCGGCCAAGCCGCATAGATCGGCCATTTGCCGCCGCGGCCTCGTCTTGGTTCGCATCCCTCGCCCGACAAAGCCGTTTGCACACCCTAGTACAGCACCGGTCCTTCTGCTGAGGCGGAGTTCCGCCTCTGTCGGTGATCGACCTCATCCAGAGTGCCCGGTGCCGATTCCATTCAGCATGGCCGATCTTCCCAAGCCCGATAAATAGGACCTGCGTCATACATTCGGCCGACCAAGCGACCATATCATTGATATTCCAAGCACTTGTTCGATCGCCGTCCCATGCTCCACAACTTCTGTGGATAACGTTGTGAATAGAAACGGTGTGAGTGAAAAAACTGCCCACAAAACGCCCAAAGCCAGCATTTTGCCTAAAAATTAGGCATTGTGGCGCCGGGATCGATTCCCCAATATCTTGTGGCTTGACAGGACAAATCTTTTCTTTACCACAATTCGTGCCCAAACCTACGGATGTTACGTATTTGGCGTTGCGTTCACGGACCGGAAGGGAATGTCAACCCTGAACTGAGGAACAGTTATGCACAGTTTCTTTCTATGTCTGTGGAAAACGGCCCTAGCACATTCCCTAAGGAGAAGCATGTCGGAAAGGAAGTCAGAGGGAGGAATGCCGCGCCGCCGATGGTCCGGCGACGCGGGGTCAGTCTCTAGACCGGACACGACCAAGACGGAAATCAGTACCCCCGCCCGCTCGAGCCGCGTCCCATTCGGTCGAAGGGAAGCGCCTCATACCGTTTCTTGAGATCGGGATGGGCCTCGAGATAGCCCTTCACCCCGGCCTCATCGGCTAGGACTTCTTTGCTGCGTTGCCGGTATTCATCCACCCCCAAATTGTACTTGGACAGTAGTTTGGCCAGCTTCGCGTTGATGTCCTCGCGCATCGCGCGCATCTGATCCGCCGAGGGTGCCTGCCCTTCGCTGTATCCTTGACCACCCTGGAAGTAATTCGTCATCATCTCGCCGATCTCGATACGGGCATTCACGAATTTTTCGATCTCGGCCGGTTCCGAAGCCAAACCGATTCCCGCACACAGGACCAGGCTCGCGACAACTCCCCCCCATACAGACATCGTCTTCGGCATCGTTGGCTCCTTCTTCACTCAGGGTCTTCTTCCTCGATTTCTTCGATGGCAGCCCTGATTCCTGCCACGAAGGCCTCCGGTCTCGAGAGGGCCTGGTCGGTCAGTTGGAACTCGGATACGAGCACTCCCGCCCGATCCACCACGATCAACCGATATCCGTCTTTCACTGGTCCCCCACCACCAACCACGCCCATCCCATAAAGGCACGATACACAAGAGTCCCTCACGGACGCAACGGGACCCGGGCCGCCATCCGTCAGCTCCGCTCGCCCTCCTTGCCTCCTGCCCATCCCTCCAGTAGATTGCAAGCCTCAGGGAAGAGCTCGGCAGAGGACTGCGTGAGCTCCAGGAAACCGGCTCATGCACAACCGAGCTGATCGCCTAATTATCCATTGATGAGGTCCGCCATGGGCGTCGCATCCGTCATGCTTCCTCTGGGCTCGCAAGCCCCGGCATTCAACCTGCCGGACGTCGTCAGCGGACAACGGTACAGCCTGGAATCTTTCAACAGGCGGTCCGCGCTCCTCATCATGTTCATTTGCCGCCACTGCCCCTATGTGGTGCATGTGGAGCAGGAACTGGCCCGACTAGGGCGCGATTATCAGAATACCGCTCTCGGCATCCTCGCGATCAGCAGCAATGATCCGATCACCTACCCGGAAGACGCCCCATCGGAATTAAAGGCCATGGCGGAACGGCTCGGGTTCACATTTCCATTCTGCTTCGACGAGACTCAAGAGGTGGCACGCACGTACCAGGCCGCCTGCACACCGGACTTTTACCTGTTCGACCGGCAGCGGAAGCTGGTATACCGGGGACAGCTCGACGACTCCAGGCCAGGCAGTAGCACGCCAGTCACAGGGCGGGATCTGCGCGCCGCCGTCGACGCGGTCCTCGCCGAGCGATCAGTCGACACACACCAGAAGCCCAGCGTCGGTTGCAGCATCAAGTGGAAACAGCACGCCTAGGCACCTCTTTCACTCACACCCGACTCCGCCGTTGTTCGAACAGCGCGAAGTCGATTTCGTCGATGCGCCCATGGTCGTCATCAAGCCCCGAGATACGAGAGACCGAACAGGAGCAAGGAACTGTTTGCTCCTACTGGCGCTGTTGACCGCTTGTGACAGTTCTCAGTCCGTCTCCCTGACCGCCGAGGATTTTCGCTTCACGCCGGACCTGATCACAGTCAGTGCGGCAGCTCCCCTGACCCTCACAATCTACAATGCAGGCCGGGAGCTCCATGAATTCGACAGTCCCCTGCTCATGTACGCACCCGCAGCCTCCAACGGGAAGACCGACAAGGAGTCAGGCGCCAACGGGATCCCTTTGCGTCCCGGCGAATCGATCACCCTCACCGCAGCGCTCCCCCCCGGTACATACCTTTATATTTGCCGCCGCAAAGGGCACCAGAACATGACCGGCACGTTGATCGTGGAATGAGTCGAAGCGCGGATCGACCTAGGAAAGGATCAGTCATCCAGGCTGGGACGACAGAGATAGGGTCCATAGACCAGCGCGAAGAGGAGATAGGCCCCGCTCCAGCCAAGAGACGCCAACGCCAACACGAGGTGTGTGGCGGCTGTGGGAGCAGAAGGGCTCGGCACGACTACCCGCAACAGCGCACCCAGCATCACCAACGAATAGATCGCGATCGTCATCGGCCCGACCGTTTTCGGCCGCCCCGTGTGCCCCAGACTCGCGCGCGTCATCACGCCCAACGTCATTGTCCCGACCGACCCGGCCGTGAGCATATGCAACGCATCGGCCGGTTGAAGCCCGACACCCAGCAATGAGCCGCCCAGCGCCACGAGCGCCAACCCCAGCCAGCCATAGCCCAGGTGCAGGACCAGCACGAGGGGTTCTCGCCAGGCGAGCCACCCGTGCCATCGTCCCAAACGCACGAGCGACGACATGCCGGCCGCAATCAAGATCGGCCCGGCGACGATCAGTCCCGGCGCCGCAATCCACAGCAGGACCGCCGCCACCACCAAACCCAACGAAATCGCATCGAAGCGGGAGAAGGGCGGCGGAAGCGGCTGGATGCGGTGCTGCACGAAGAATTCGCGGGTGAAATTCGGCGTCAGCCTGCCACCGATCACCGTCAACAGCAGCATGATGAGGCCCAGCACCATGCGCTCGGGAAGATCCGTCGGCATCCCTGGCAGCGCCCGCTCATGAAACAGCACATTCGCTCCGGCATACAGACTGATGATCACACCGACCGGCGCCTGGCCCCAACTGCGCCCGGCGATCAATTCCCGCCAGAGCCACAGAGCCAGTGCCACCGGGTACAGCCCGTCCAGCAGCGCCGCAAGAAAGGATCCCGGCGCCCCGAGAACCATGGCCGCTCGACCTGCCAGCCAGAGCATCCACATCGCCACCAGCGGCACGCCACGCAATGGTGGCCGCCCCGTCCAATTGGGTACCGCCGTCATCAGAAACCCGGAGATCACCGCGGGAAGAAACCCGAACAGCATTTCATGGACGTGCCATTCACGAGGGGCGTACAGAAACCCAGGGTTGAGGCTGCCCGCATAGAGCCAGACCCAGATCGGCACCGCCAGTCCGGCAAACATTGCGGCAGAGAGGAAGAACGGGCGGAATCCATACGAGAACAGGGCCGGACCACGATAGGGTGGGAACGTCGGTTCGTCGTCACCTGCCGGAGGCCTAGGTTGCGCAATCCGGATTTCGATCGGTTTCATGGCCATCGTGGCCCGATTGTGTGGAGGAACGGACTCGAAGTCAATGAGGGGAAAGACGACCCCACGCCATCCGCGCGTTTCGCGGTGCAGAAGAGACTGACGCAGATGCGGGCCATACGGAATAGTCGAAGGGGGTTCACCTGAAAAAGATCATGGGTGCTTGAAGGAGAACAGCGGCGCGAGCAATTCGCGCCGGAGGAGAGATGTTGCCGGATCACACGAGCGGCGGCGCACAGCAGAACTGCGCGCCACCGGCTGCGTTTTGAATCACCCGACCAAATCCATTTCGGCGAAGAAGTAGCCGATTTCGAACTTGGCCGTCTCCGGTGCATCCGAGCCGTGCACCGCGTTGAACTCAATGTTGGCCCCGTGGGCCTTGCGGATCGTGCCTGCCTCGGCCTTGGCCGGATCGGTGGCTCCCATCAGATCGCGGTTCTTCTTGATGGCGTTCTCCCCTTGCAGGACCAGGACGAGACAAGGTCCCGACGACATGAACGTGCAGAGGCTGTCGAAGAACGGCCGCGCCTTGTGCACGGCGTAAAAGCCCTGAGCGGTCGATTTGGACATGTGCATCAGCCGCATGGCGACCGGCTTCAGGCCGGCTTGTTCGTAGCGGGCAACGATGTCTCCGATCGCGTTCTTCTTCACGGCGTCGGGCTTGATGATGGCAAGGGTACGTTCACTCATGGGTCGTCAGGCTCCTTGGGCTAAAAATGTCGCGTGTGGATCAATAGAGAAAACCCGGCGCCATTATAAAGAAGCGCCGGAAGTGCTGGCAAGGTAACGGCAAAGCAAATAAGCGAAAAATGCCCAGGCCTGCGGCTAGAAGCGGAACCGTCCGGCAATCTCCTCGGGCTTGAAGACGCCCCGTTCGGTGATGATGCCGGCGATCAAGTCCGCGGGCGTCACATCGAACGCTGGATTGAAGACCGCCACGCCCTCGGGGGCGATGGGATGGCTTCCGTGAATGGAGGTGACCTCGAGCGGGTTCCGCTCTTCGATAGGGATGTCGGCACCGGTCTTGGTCGCCAGGTCGATCGTGCTGTAGGGCGCGGCGACGTAAAAGGGAATTCCGTGCGCCTTGGCCAAGACGGCCACCGAGTACGTTCCGATCTTGTTCGCGACGTCGCCGTTTGCAGCGATACGATCCGCCCCGACGACGCAGAGGTGAATCTTACCCTGCCGCATCAAACTCCCGGCCATGTTGTCCGTGATCAAGGTCACCGGAATCTTGTCCTGCATCAGTTCCCAAGCCGTAAGCCTCGCCCCTTGGAGGACAGGCCTGGTCTCATCGGCAATGACTCGGATCTGCTTCCCCTGCTCCCAGGCCGCACGAATCACGCCCAAGGCCGTCCCGTACCCGGCGGTTGCCAGCGCCCCGGCATTGCAGTGAGTCAGCACCGTCTGGCCGTCCTTAATCAGAACCGCTCCGTGCCTGCCCATCGCTTTGCAAAGCGCGATGTCTTCATCCAGGATCGCTTGCGATTCGCGGACGAGTTCCTCCTTGATCTGGGCGACCGGCTGAGCCTTGCAGGCGGCGAGCTTCTGCTTCATCCGGGCGATCGCCCAAAACAAATTGACGGCCGTAGGACGGGCCGCGGCCAAGTGATCGCAGATCTCGTCGACCTGTTCGGCGAAAGCGCCGTAGTCGGACGCTGTGACGGTCTGCGCGCCGAGTGCGACCCCCATCGCCGCCGTCACGCCGATGGCAGGAGCTCCGCGTACCTTCAATTCGCGGATCGCGTGAGCGACCGCCCGGTAATCCCGGCAATCGAGAAACTCCACCTGGCCTGGTAAGCGGCTCTGGTCCAGCAACCGCACGGCCCCATCTTTCCATTCGACTGTCGGAACCATCGATCCATCCTTGTGTGAGTTCCTTGGCGCGGCATGCGCCACCAGCGCATGTCCATTCAACGGCTCGACAGACGTGACCACGATACATCGCATCGAAGCGAGACGCCATACGCTTCGCGCGCGACGGACGACGAGCTGTTATGACGTGTTATCGCCGTCTGGTCGACAATTCGAGAATCGTGACCATGATGACGATCAGGCAAGCTTGGGTCAAGAGGAGGATGGCTTCGCTGGTGCCGGCGTGGCGTAACGCCAACGCGGCGAGACCGAGGCAGATGGTGAGGGTGAAGATCATCGCGATGCTGGCTTGGCGACTGCCCAGCGCCCGCTCGAGACGATGGTGAAGATGGTCTTTGCCGACATACGCCAGCCAGTCGTGAATGTTGTTGACCTTGCCGGTGACAATCCGCTCCACGGTAATGTGCACCATGTCGTAAATGAGCACGCCGAAGATGAGCAATGGATTGCTGAAGGAAACGATCGGGTTGTTATCCGCCCAATTGCCCTTCACGGCCAAGCAAGCCAGCGTGAATCCCAGAAAGGTCGAGCCGCCGTCTCCCAGAAAAATCAGCGCAGACTGCTTGCCGCGGAAGTTGTAGGGCAAGAATCCCAGACAAGCCCCGATGATGGCGATCGACAGCCATCCGAGACTGGGTTGGTTCGTCTCGAACGCAACCATGCTCATGAAACCCGCCATCAAGACAGCCAGTCCTGCCGCCAACCCATCCATGCCGTCGAAGAAATTGAAGGCATTCGTAATCCCGATAATCCAGAAGAGCGTCAGCGCGACATTGGCGGCGTCCCCGACCGGACCGGCAGGAAACAGCGTGAGCACCTTTCCGGTCGCGATCACGATTCCTGCCGCTCCGAATTGCACCAGTAGTTTGGTCCCCGCGGAGAGATCCCGCACATCGTCGAGGACACCGACCACCAACATCAACGTGGAGGCGATCAGGATCCCCACCATCCCCTCCGGCACGATGGAGTTGAGCAGGACGGACCCGACAAACCCAAAATACACGGCGATGCCGCCGAGGCGAGGGGTCGGTTCCCGATGCACGCGCCGCTCCGAGGGCACATCCATCAGTCCCCATTGATGCGCGGCATGGATCAACATCGGCGTCAGCGCCCCGGCTCCGAGAAACGCAAAGAGCAGGACATAGAGCCAGCGAAAGCCTTCGGTGACAAACAGGTTTCTGACCCACGGCAGGGTCAGCGCCAACGCGCCGAGAAAGGCCCCGATGGCGGCCGGCGTGAGCCGTCGCCACTGTCCCGTGAACAGGGGCGCCTGAAGATTGGTCTCCATCGGCTTCATTGAAATTCCTCGTTCAGGACATGGGCGATTCTGGCCACATCTTCTTCGGACATCGACGGATGAATGGGCAGCGACACCGCCGTACGGTCCGCTTCTTCCGACGCGGGAAAGTCCGAAAGTTCCAAATAGCGATGGAGGGGCCTGAAGACCGGCTTCCGGCATTGCACGTCACGATGTTCGATCCGCGCCAGCAACGACGTGAGATCTTCCCCGGATTGCATCCCTTTCGGTAGACGCACCACATACCGGTAGTAACTATGGGTTCGTCCCTCCGGCACAACGGGCGGCGTAAAGATTTGGGAGGGCAAGGCTTCGTGATAGGCGGCTGCCAGCGCGGCGCGACGTTCCAGGAACGAGCCGAGCCGATTCAGTTGCTCGATTCCGATCGCCGCCTGCAGGTCGGTCATTTTGCAATTGTAGGCCTGGGCATTGAGCGAAGGCGCGTGGTCGTACTCCCGAAGCGAGCGGAGGCGTTCCAACAAGACCGCGTCGTTCGAGAGCACCATGCCGCCTTCGCCGGTGCAGAGCAGCTTGGTCGCGTAGAAGGAACAGACCGTGAGGATGCCCACCGTACCGACCGTTCTCCCCTGCTCCGTCGCTCCGAGGGTCTGAGCGCAATCTTCGATCAGGGGAACACCCAGGGCTTGGAGCGCAGTGAGGTCGGCTGGCAGGCCGAACATATGCGGCACGATGACGGCGCGGGTGCGGATTGTCCGGGCCTTTCGAACTTTGTGCGGGTCCAGATTGAAGGTGTCGGGCTCGATGTCGACGAGGCGGGCCTGGGCACCCACCCGTTGAATCGCCAGCCACGGAGCGGAACAGACGTAACTGGGAATGATGACGTTATCCCCGTGTCCCACTCCCAAGACGCGCAGCGCCAGTTCCAAACCCACGGTCCCGCTACTGACGGCCACGCCGCCCTGCAACCCCAGATACGCGGCCATTCCCCGCTCGAATTGGTCCACAAACGGACCTTCGGCGATCTGGCCGGAACGGAGCACCTCCGTGGCAGCACGGATCTCATCTTGTCCCAACAAAGGGCGGGAGTGGGGAATCAGGCTCATCGCGTCACGCGTCGATATTAATGAAGAGCCGGAGCGGAATAAAGCCCTCCGCGTTCTTGACGCGGCCCTGAATTCCCCGGAAATGCGCGGCGGAACGGATGACGTCCACGATGCTCAGCCCTTCGATGTTCGTCTTCCTCACTTGCGACGCATGCGCCTGGATCGACGCGATCTTCTCCTCCAATACCGTGTCGATATCGACAAACACGGTCGGGGCGAAGTTCTGCGTCGTGGGCCCCTCGTAAAACAATACGTTCTTCGTATAGCGCGTCGCGGTGATCGTGCTGACCGCTAGATGCCGATGGTCCTGGTGCGTATCGTCGTGGTAATTGACGAAGATGAAATGAGGCTTAACCTCGTCGACGACCCGCTCCACCTTATGGATGACTTCGCGATCTTGGGGCACCTCGGTGTCCGGATAGCCTCCCCAGTAGATCTTCTCCGCACAGAGCAGCTTCGCCGACGCCGCCTGCTCTCGCTTGCGCATCCTTGGCGAGGCCCCCTGCGCCCCGTCGGTCATGATCATGAGGAAAATCCGGTGGCCGTTCTGGGCATACTTGATGAGCGTCCCGCCGCAGCCCGCCTCGATATCATCGGGATGTGCGCCTAAAGCCAGGATCCGCATGGAGTTTGCCGAACGAGCGACCATTATCCCTCCTCCCGGCTGCTCACCACCGGCCCTGTCGTGCCGGCTCTCCGGATTCGCGGGCCTCGCGCAGGATCATCCCGGACTCCGGTCCATGACATAACAAAAGGTCTAAGGCCGAAAGGCCCGGCATGAATGGATCGTAGCATTGCCCGTACGTTGGATGGTGAAAATACTGCATTTCCAACAGGACACCCGACGCGAGAAAACGGGGTTTGTCCATGTAGCCTTCGGCGCCGGGGCCGCAGAGATACCGTCCCGCCCCGACCGCATGACAGATATCGATCAGGCGATCCGTCGCATTGTCCCTCAACAGAAACTCCGACGCGACCCGAACCGGCGTCGTGATGCCCATCGCATCCATCATCCAGCGGAGGACTGCCAGGTTCAATTCGGTCAGCGTGGGCCAAGTCATCTCATAGATGGCCTGCAGCTCCGGCAGGTATCGATCCCGATAAGGGGCCCGCGCATAGTGCATCTCGACGGCCCGCAAATGTTGGCTCTGCCAATGCGAGGTCGGGTTGATCTCCACCTGGTGGAGACGCTGACCGAACCGATGCAGCACCGGCACCGTCAGCCACTGCCACCCCTCGGCGGTGCGAATCCGATTACGGTTCTGCCACTCATTCTTCTTAAACTGCACATTGTCCAGCACCACGAAGAGGTCCGCTTGGTCGATCTTGTCCAGATATCCGAGCCACGGCAGAAATTGCGGCTGATGAATCGTCACGCGCATGTCAGCTCCTGCTCTCCGATGATTGCACATAAATCGGATTGCTCAACAACTCGCCCGTCCCTCCTCCTGTCACTTCCAGCCGGTAGGCCCCGGGAGAGAAGGCCGCCAGCTTCGAGTCCGTCACATCGATATCCACCGGCGTATCCCCCTCGCGCTTGGCCAGGACTTCGCCGGACCGGATCACTCGCACTGCCACGCGATGCGGCGCTTGATCGGTCGTCGAGACACGCGCATGCACGGTGATCGGCTCCATGCCTTGCCGGACGAGCATCCGGCCAGGTCCCACCGCCGAGCGCCCTTCGCCAAGCTCCAGCCGAAACGTATCCAAGGTCAGCCGGAACTCCTTGTGGTACCGTTCGACGGCATATGCCCTTCCTTCCCGTAACGCCTGCAAGAGGCCCGCGATGGAACGCTCACGTACGGACACCACCGTCAGCACCTGATCCAACTCCTTCTTCGCATGGTCGCTGCTGTGGAACGCGATCTCTCCGATCATCGTGGGGCGCAGGCGACGCTGGCCCGACTGGTACAGCGCCACGAGCTGGTCCCAGACGCCGCCGGGATGCTGGATCGTGCGACCCTCCTGATAGAGTCCACCGAATCCCTGATGGCCTTCCGTGAGCAGCAGGGCTTCCGGATGGGGATCGGTCTTAATGGTGATCGTCCCGAACGGACCGAGCGAGGGTTGACGAAAGTCCCGTGCCTCCGGCAGCGACCAAAAGGCCATGCCACCCTGCGCAGACACACTGTCGATGAGTGCCTGATGTGGGCGAAATCCCGCGCGCTCCTCGTATGGGCTGAAGGGCGGTGCCGCGAATGGCCAGTTGTTCAAAGCGATCAGCAGGGCGGCAGCGAGCAACCCCCCCGCCAAGAGTACCTTGCCCTTCTCCAGCCGCGCCGGCTGGTGAGCAGTCACCGTTCCATGGCGCGGAACGCCGACCCACAGGGCCGAAAGCAGCAACAATGCCGGAAGCACGCCGCCGGGCCAGTTACCAGCCTGGCGATAACTATCGTGGTTACCGAGCGCCGGCAATCGCCGATAGGCTTCCGCCGTGGGGAGGCCAAAGACCAACAGATTGCGTTGAGCATTGTGCATGGTGAGGGTCCGGTCTTGGAGCGAGCCGGACCAAAAGTAATAGGGGGCCACTTCCACTCCGGGGACGAGCAGTACCTTGGGATGCCTGGCCTGCGCCTCCTCGACCTCGTGCAGGTACTCCTCGACCCCCGACTTCATAAGAGACGGAAAAGACGTCTTCACCTTAATGAACGATTCGACTGGCCGCAGCCCATACTCGTACTCGAGCGCGAGGTTCTCCGTCAGCAGCAAAGCATCAATCCCCAATTGTTCGGCCCGAGATGCCAACTCATCCAGCGTGAGGTCGCCGGTGCTGGCGCGGCTGTGCACATGGATTGCCGTGACCAGCTCGATGGTGGCGGATTCGCCCGGCCCGGCGAGGAGAGCCGGTGCAGGACCGACCAGGCTCAGGCCGACGCACAGCGCGGATCCCAGCCACAGCCCGGCGCTGCCGGTCGCGCTCACCATGCCCCGACCTCGGTCAATAGATCCCGGTACAGACGCTCCAAGGACCGGACCATCGCGCCGTCGGAAAACCGTTCCGTGACGGAAGCCTGTCCCGCCGCTCCCATCGCCCGCCGCCTTGCTGGGTCTTCGACCAATGTCCGAATTGCAGCAGCCAACGCATGACTGTCAGCCGGAGGGACCAACAACCCCGTCCGTCCGTCCTCGATCAAGGCCGGCACACCGCCGACCCTCGTCGCAATCGCCGGCAACCCGGCCGCCATCGCTTCGATCAGGGCGCGCCCCATGCCTTCGTTGAGAGAGGGCAGCACGAACAGATCCATCCCGGCCAGGCAAAGATCCACGTCCTCCCGCCGCCCGATCAGATGCACGCGTTTGCGTAGACCGAGCGAGGTGGCCAATTGTTCGAGCGCTCCCTTCAAGTCGCCGCTGCCGACGATCACCAGGTGCAGGTCGGGATGGTCCGCCGCAAGTTCCGCCACTGCCTCGATGAGGAAGCGATGGCCCTTGATACCCGTGAGCCAGCCCACGGACCCCACCACGAACGCATCGGGAGGGCAGGCAAAGGTCTCAGGTGCGGCCTTGTCCCCCACAGCCACCTGTCGGAATCGATCGAGATCGATGCCGCTCGGCACCACCGCGAACTTCCCCGCCTCACCGACGGCACGGTCCAGATGATCGGCCCGTTCAGCTTCGGTGAGCGCCACCATGCGATGCGTGAACCGACTCAGCCACCGTTCAATATGGAGAAAGAGCTTCGTCGTGGCCGAACCGAAGTGCCCATAGAACACATGTCCGTGCGGGGTGTGCACGACGGCAGGAACTCGTGCGATCCATGCGGCGATGCGGCCGAGGACGCCGGCCTTCGAGGTATGCGTATGAACCAATACGGGCTTCTCCCGCCGAAATATACGGACCAGACTCCAGAGGGTTCTCAGGTCAGCCAGGGGACGAACCGGCCGCACGAGCGTCGGCAGGAGCTGCCAGGCAATACCGACTCGGTTCAAACGGAGGCAATTGTCTTCCGTCGCGGCCTCGCCGCCTTGCGCATCCCACCTTCCGGGAACCCCCGCGATGACCATCGGCGCGAAGTCGTCCTTCGAATGGCGGAGCGCAGTCACCATGGTGTTTTGCGCCGAGCCCCCATAGTCGAGCCTGGTAATGACGTGAATGATGCGGTGGGGGGCCGTGGTCATGATCCGACTCAGGCAGCCTCGAGGGACAACGCACGCGGGCTTCCGCCAAGCACCCGTTCGAGTTCTTCGCAATGCCGCTCCCAGTTGTAGATCTGTTCCACCAACCGCCGCCCTTTGGCGGAGAGTCTCGCCCGTTCGTTCGGATCCTGCCTGAAGCGCCGCAGCATCCGATCAAGCGCCTGCGCAAGGGCGGCGCCCTCTCGGCCCTCCGCGACCAAGGCCGGATCGATCCGTCCGACGACTTCGGGCAGCGCTGCCACGGGCGTGGACAGAACCGGTGTGCCGCAGGCCATCGCCTCGACGGTCACCAGACCAAAACCTTCCAACTGCAACGTCGGCATCACCACAAGGTCCGCCGCCTGGTAGTACTGCTGCAGCAACCCCTCCGGCACGAACCCGAGCAAACGCACGTGCTGATCCAAGTGATAGTTCTGGATCAGCTCCTCCAGTTTTTCCCGCAGAGGCCCCTCCCCGCCGATCAACACGAGCAGCCTGGGATGGTCGGCCTTGAGGCGGTAGACGGCGTCCAACAGGTTTTCCAATCCCATGCGCGGCACCAAATTCCTCACGGTGAAGAGCACCTGGCGATCGGCAGGCCACGCCAACTCGGCACGCACAGCCTCACGCGAATCGGGCGGCGCGAAACGATGCAGATCCACGGCGCCGGGGATGAGGTCGATGCGGTGCGCGGCGATGCCATGGACATCCATCACGCGGCGGCGCATGAACTCGCTCAAGACCACCACGCGATGGCATCGCCGCATCACGACTCCTTCGATCCAACGTCGCGCACGAGCATTGATCGCCCAACGGAGTTGCCGATCCAGCGACGAGCCGGCTGCCACTCGCGTTTCAAATTCTTCATGCGCCAGCGACAGGCACATATACACCCATTGGGCGGCCCGCTGCGGCCGCTGCAGCAACACCCCGAGGCCGGCCAACGACTGATGGATGAGTCCGATGTCGACGCGCTTCCCCTCCGTCGCCCGATCGAAAGCTCCGACGGATCGGCGGACCGTGGAGGCGACAAACGACAGTTCATGCTGCCGATTGACCTGATAGCGAAACTCCCGCGCTCGGCCGACGGCGCAGACATCCGCGTCCTGTTCATGCCTGGCGCGGGTGACGATGGTCACCTCGTGCCCGCGCGCCTGCAGCCCCATGGCTTGGTTCTGCAACACCCGCTCGGCCCCGCCGATCACCCGTTCCGCCGACACCTCTGCGAACATGGCTACATTCATGCGTCGTCCTCGCCTCTATCGTGTGCCGACCGATGCAGATCGGCGTTCCCGTTCCCACAGTTCCATGACCAGCAAGGCATAAATTTGGTCGGCAAAATTCCGACGGCCGCTGTCATGCTCATCCAGGACCCACCGCACATAAGCCGGATTGAGATACCCCCGCTCCCGTATCGTCGCCTCGTTCAGCAGATCCCGGACCATCGGCCTGATGTCCTCTCGCAACCAACGGGCCAGCGGGATTCGAAATCCATACTTCGGCCCTTCACTGATCTCCGGCGGCAGCAATGCTCGCACCGCTTCGCGGAAGAAACCCTTGAGCCTCCATCCGGAGTACTTCATGTCGGAGGGAATCGCCTGCGCAAAGCGGAGCAACTGGTGGTCGCAATAGGGCACCCGAAGTTCAAGCGAGTGCCGCATGCTCATCCGATCGCCCATACGGAGCAGGTCATCAGGCAGATAGGTCTGAAGATCAAAACCGGAAGCTCGATCGGCCGGATCGGACGATACCCATCGCTCGAAACGCAGCTCGCGCTCCGCCTGCGTGTCTCCGATATCCGAAGCCGCATACCAATCTTCATCGAAGGCCCGTCGCTCCCACTCGCGCGGCAGGAATGTCATCCACCGGACATACTGCTTGGCTTGAGAGTGCGCTCCGTCCACCAGAAAACGCCGAACCCTTCCCCAAGGGTCGCGTCCGCCCGTTCCTTCCGGAATACAGGGTGCGACACGATGACCGATCCATGAACGAATCGGTCTTGGCACGGCAGCGTACCAGGCTGAGGACCGGATGCCGAGATACCGCGGATAGCCGCCGAACAGCTCATCCCCACCGATGCCCGAAAGCGCGACGGTCACCGAATTTCTCGCCAGCTGGGAAATCAAATAGGTCGGAATCGCGCAGGAATCGGCAAAGGGTTCCGCCATCCCCCGCACGACCGACGGCAGCAGCGCAGCGACATCCGGACTCAACCGAGCTTCGACATGATCGGATTCGAAATGCCGAGCCAATGATCGCGCGCGATCCAGTTCGTTGTACGATTGGTCCGCCGGATGGTCGTACCCAATCGAAAAAGTCTTGATCCTATCCCCCGCAACCTGTCGCATGAAGGCCAGAAGGGTCGCAGAATCCAACCCTCCCGAGAGGAACAAGCCGAGCGGCACGTCGCTGACCATGTGGGCACGCACGGTATCCCGAAGCAAGCCGTGAAGCGCCTCCACCGCCCCGGCTTTGTCTTTGAGCCGTTGCCGCGGATGGGCGGATTGCGGGCTCCAATAGCGTTCGACGTGAAAGCGTCCCTGTTCCAATCGCAGCTGCTCGCCGGGTTTGAGCTCATACACCCCTTCATAGATCGTCTCCGGTCCCGGCACATAGAGATACCGAAAATAATCAACCAAGGCCTGCGGGCGAACGGCCGGCGCTGGGATCGCTTCGAGCAGCGCAGGAAGTTCGGAGGCGAAGGCGAGCTGCGTGTCCCCGGCGGCATCGTGAATCGCCGCATAGTAGAGCGGCTTGATCCCGAGCCGGTCCCGCACGACCAGGAGACGGTCGCGCTCCCGATCCCACAGAGCAAAGGCAAACATGCCCTGCAGCCGACGAACCCCCTCTTCCCCCTCTTCCTCATAGAGATGGACAAGCACCTCGGTGTCGGAGCGGGAGGCAAAGCGATGCCCCTTCTGCTGCAAGTCCTCGCGGAGTTCGCGATAGTTGTAAATCTCCCCGTTCATGACGGCAACGATACGCCCGGTTTCATTCGTGACCGGCTGCCTGCCGCCCTCCGGATCGATGACGCGCAAACGGCGGATGCCGAGCGAGACCCCGCGATCGCGAAAACGGCCGTCCTCGTCCGGTCCCCGATGCACCAGAGCCTGCAACATCCGATCGAGAACCTGGGGATCGCCCTGACCGCTATGTCCGCATATGCCGCACATAGATCAATCTCACTTCGTCTGGGCCGACGAGCCGGTCGAACTGGATCCCGGCTTTTGCTCCAATTGCTTTCCGCGCATCAGATCGAGCGGTTGATAGCCCTTGAGATCATGAACGTAGTACGAGCGCAGGAACATGGCGAGCCCCAAGGCCAGCAGCGCAGTCACCACGGACAACACCACCACGATCTCGCCGAAGTGTAATCGACGCTTCCAACGGCGCTTCACAACCGACCCTCCCCTGCCGCAGGCAACGGCTTCCTGGCCAACGCTTCGAGAGAAAGCCCATAGGGGACGCGATCCACTCCAAGCCACTGCGCACAACGGTAGAGCGCGAGGTCCGCTCGCTTGCAGAGCCCCCGCAGCCTGGCGCCGTAGGTACGGGACCGGCAATAGGCATCAGACTGGGTCGGCGGCGAGGTCCGGATCGTCCCGGCGTCAAACCCCAGACGCGCAAGATGGAAGCGGAGCGACAGCGCGCCGAAGCCATAGAGATGTTGGATACTTAGGTCCGGCAACCCAGCCATTCGCGACCAGCGAGACAACATGGCATGAAGCGGTCCGTTGGGCACTCGCAAATACAGGAGGCCGCCCGGCGCCAGGATCCGATAGGCTTCCGCCATGGCCGCGAATGGATCGGGAAGATGATCCAGCACATTGATGCACGCGACGACCTGTACGCTGCCGTCCCGCAGGTCACAAGGCGGCCACCCTGCCAGCCGGACATCGAGTTGCCGCTCCTGAGCATGCTTGACGGCGCCGGCAGAAAGGTCGAAGCCGATCCCCTTCCAGCCTCGCTCACGGCACCGTGCCAAAAACCCGCCGCCGCCGCAGCCGACATCGACCACCGTGCCAGGAACCGGCACGGCTGCCTCCATCACATCCACAATGTGACGCCACACGTTGTCCCGTGCCGCTCCTTGCTGTTCCTCCGCGTAGTTCGCCCAATAGTCTTCGCCGTAGCAACGAGCCAGGTCCGCCTCCTCCGGCAGCGCAGCGGCCACGATCACATCACAGGTCCGGCATCGCCGGCGTCCCTCGGACGCCGGTCCCATCTCAACCAAGCTGCCCCCTGCGCCACAGCGGCAAGCCGAAGCGACGGTTACCGTTCGATGCTGCGACTGGAGATGAGTGGCTACCGACAACGGCTTTCCCATACCTGCCGGACCCCATTCACCACGTCCTCGACATCGGCGTCGGTCAGTTTGGCCGACAGCGGGAGGGAGAGGGTCCGTTCCGAGATGAATTGCGCATTGGGGAACTGGTCAGGACTCAAGTGAAATGTGTCTCGATAGTAAGGATGCTGGTGAAGGGCGATGTAGTGGATGCCGGTTCCGATATTGAGCCGGAGCAGATCATCGCGGAGCCCGTCTCGGTCGAACGGCGCCTGTCGATCGTCGACCAGCAGTTGGTACAGGTGTCGCGCATGGACCCTGTCGGGCTCTTCTTGAGCCGGCAACCGGAACGGCAAGTCTGCCAGAGCCTGGTCGTATGTCGCCCAGATGGCCTGCCGCCTGGCCAGTTGGGCGTCGAGGCGATCGATTTGATGCAATCCCAAGGCGGCCTGCAAATCCGTCATGTTGGACTTGAACCCCGGCGCCACCACCTCCGGAATTCCACGAGCGGACTGAATGTGCCGCTCCCAGGCCGTATGGCTCAGTCCATGATGAGCCAAGGTGCGTACGATCTGGCCCAGCTCGGCGTTCTGGGTGACCACCATCCCGCCTTCGCCGGTCATGAGACTCTTGGTCACGTAAAAGCTGAAACAGGCCAAGTCTCCGAACGTGCCGATTCGCCGGCCTCGGTAGCTCCCCTCGATGCAATGGGCCGCATCCTCGATCACATACAGGCCATGCCGCCGCGCAATCGCCATGAGTTCGTCCATCCGGCAGGGTCGGCCTGCCAGGTGCACCGGGATGATGGCTTTGGTCCGTCTGGTCACGGCAGCGTCGACCGCCGCAGGGTCGAGCGTCATGGACTCCCGCTCCACGTCGGCAAACACGGGCCTCCCACCAGCTTGCAGGATGGCATTGGCAGTCGCGCAGAAGGTCAAGGGCGTGGTGATGACCTCGTCGCCCGGTTCGATTCCGATGGCGGTCAGCGCGAGGTGGAGCGCCGCCGTGCAAGAGCTGACGGCAATGGCATGCTCAGCCCCGAGATAGGTACGGAACGCTTGTTCGAAGCGAGCCACTCGCGGACCGGTGCTGAGCCACCCGGATCGAAGCGTCGCGACGACTTCCTCGATGTCCTCTTCCTCGATAAGCGGACTACCAAACACCAGGGGTTCGGCCCTCATGGGGCGCTGCAGCAGCGTACTGTGACGAGATGTGGTCATCGGAACACTCCACAGACTAGGTGTTCTGCGCGTGCGCAAGACACAGGAGGGACCCGCCGAAGGGAAAATCGCCTCGGCGAAGCCACCAACGCTCGCTCGCAAATATGCGATTTAAGGCCGTATTGATTGTAAAAGGGATCGGTCGTACGTTCGAGCGGAATCGGTTTTTCGGAACCATGGTTCGCTCCCAGAGAATGGTTCCCGCCATGATCGGAAAGAGCCAGGTATTGAAATACGTGGCCCGCTTCACAACATACCCGGCCTGCTCGATCACCCGCCGAAGATCATCCCGTCGATAGCGACGGCGGTGTTCCGACACATAGTCCTCGCCGCTCCACAAGAACGGGTAGGCCGGGACGGTCACAATGAGTGCCCCATTCGGTCGCAGCAGGGATCGGATCGCCGCCAACATGGCGCCTTCGTCATCAAGATGTTCGAGCACATCCAACAGGAGCACCAGATCGAATTGCCTCGGAGCGAAGGGCAATGCCGTCAGGTCACAGCGCAGCACCCCCGACGAACCCTGTGCACGACGGGCATTCAACGCCAGCGACGAACGGTCGGCAGCGAACGTCTTCACTCCCGGCCATGACTGCTTTACGGGACTGGACACTCCGCAGCCAAGATCGAGAACGCGTGCCCCTTGGCTTCCCCGTTCCATGAGCGCCTGTTTCACGATCTCAGTCAGGATCGCGCGTCGACCGGCATACCACCAGTGGTCATCGGCGGAAGCTGTCATCCGTTCATAGGCCTCCGCCTTCACGAGGTTCTCCTCCCCGATTCGATGACCGCCAGCAATTCGCGTCCTCCGGCAATCGGGACACACTCGACGGTTGGGAACAGTTCCAAAAGCCCGCGAAATGCCGCTTCATCCAACCGATCCGACATGGGATGCGTCCCGGGATCCGTCAATTGGCTTGCGAGCCAAGCTATCCAGTGGTTGGCGCTGGCTGCGAGGTTGCGCACCGGCTCCGCGACGATGACACGAGAGTTCGCTGCGCGGACCATGCGGCGAAGAAAGCCCGCGTAGTCCGGACCGAATTGATACAAGCTTCCCTGCAACACCACCACGTCGGCCTTCGGAAACTCCCCTTGTCTTAGATCGCGGACCTCAGCCGGCACATCACAGCGATGCGCTTCCTTCACGAATGTCGGATTGAGGTCGAGCCCCAAATACTGGACGACGCGGCCACTCAGATAGCGCGAGTAGAGGCGTCCATCGGCACAACAGAGCTCGACGACCGAGCTGCCTGGCTCGATACGTTCCGATACAGCCGCCAGCCGCGTGGCATAGCAACGTCCGTACAGACCCCTCATGGCCCCATGGTAAATCGCACTGTGCCAATACAGGGGACTGCGCATCTCAGAGACGACCTTCTGCTGTCATTCGCCGCTTGAATGAACGCATTGCGCGCCAATAGCCCAAGGCATCGCGCCAGGGCCGTACCGTCGATGGGCGGATGGTTTGACGCACGAACAGACAGGGAATTTCGATCACCCGCAGCTTGGCCTGGTATACCGCCGCCATGATCTCCGTATCCCAGAACCATCCCTGCGACTCCACATGGCTCAGGAGCGGGACAATTGCCTCTCTGCGGAAAAACTTGAAACCGGTTTCCGTGTCTTCGAAGGGCAAGTGCAGGTAGCGTCGCACCAGCTGTCGATAACCGAGGCTCAGGACGTTGCGGACCATATCGTCCACTCGAAAGGGGACACGGTAGACGCGCTTGGCGGTCGCCACATCATAGCCCTCCTTGTCCATAGCCAGAATCATCGAGGGAAGGTACCTGGCATGGACTTCAAGATCGATGTCGAGAAACCCGGCATACCGGCCCCTGGCCAGGTGCAACCCTTCCATCACAGTCCCTCCCCGCCCGATGTTGCTCCGGTGCCGGATCACCCTCGTGTCCGGACGATCGGCAAGGAGACCATCGAGTAGCCGAGGCGTCTCATCACGGCTGGCATCGTCGATTGCGATCAATTCCCAGCGATACGACGTCTGTCCCATGATCCACCGGAGATCACGGAGACTCTGTTCCAGGATCGGTGCCTCGTTGTAACAAGGCACGATGACGGACAGGTCATAGTCGTCACGCCGGTCTGTCCGTGGGGGCCTCGTCACGATCTGGCACTCCTAGGCGGCATCCTGTTGTCTTCGACAGAGGGTCTGCTCGAGCACATCCAACACCCGTTCGCTGGTTTCTGCGGCAGTAAACGCCCTGGCGCGCGCTAACCCTAGCTCACGAAGCCTGGTTCGGATCGCTTCACTCGACAACCCCTGCTCGAGTGCCGACTTGATCGACTGCGGATCTTCGGGGTTAAAGAGCAGCCCGGCGCCTTCGAGAACTTCCGGGATAGCCGTCCGATCAGACGCTGCAACCGCAGCCCCGCAGGCCATTGCCTCCAACACAGGAAGACCAAACCCCTCGCAGAGCGACGGCAACACGAAGAGACTGGCCCCACTGTAGATGGAAGGCAGGTCTGCATCCTGGATGAGACCGGTCAGCACGAGCCGCTCGGCAAGGCCCAGATGTTTCGCCAGACGTTCGATCTCCGGCCGATTTGCGCGATCGCCGCCCGCCAACACCAATCGATAGCGTGCCCGCAAGGATTTGTCCATCGAGGCATAGGCCTCCAACAGGCGAGACAGATTCTTGTGCGGTTTGAAGTTTCCTACGTAGAGCACATACGCGCCGTGGAGTTGGTAACGATCGCGCTGCGACTGACTGAGCGGCTGCGGAGTGAACTCGGGAGCGAGGGCCACGGGCACCACCGTCACCTTCGAGGGCGAGACCTTGAGAAGGTCGATGATGGCCCGTTTAGAATAAGCGGAGTCCGCGATGATGGCCGAGGCCTGCCGCGCATAGAGCTGCCCCAACTTCGCCATGACGACATCATGCAACGGCTTGGCTTCTCCCGGATACCCGATGAAGAACAGGTCATGAATTGTCAACACGACCGGGCAATCGCCGATCAACGGGCCCTTGTAGTAGGGAGACAGAAAGATGGAAACCCGATCGCGAGCCAGCTGTCGCGGGAGCATGACCTGGTCCCACCACTGCGTCCAACCTTGGGAGATGTGCACATACCGTACGGCCACGGGAACCTCCTCGGGACGACCATCGAGATCGCCATACAGCGTACAGGCCCACCCGCGGGAGACCGCGGCCCGCAGAACTTCCCGCAGATACCGGCCGATTCCGGTCCTGACGCCGGCGCGCAATTCTCGCCCGTCGATTCCAAGGTGCATCGTCATGCGGCACAGGCCTTTTGCTGCCAATCACGCTGGGTAGACTCGCGCCGCCCGACCGCGCGCAACCGCTCGCTCAAGATCCATAGCAACAATCCCAGGCCGATGGTCTTTCCGGTCATCACAAGTGAGCTCAGGCCGTGGTGCAGCGAAGGAAACCGCTCGAACGAATACCGGCCGCCCAGGAGGATCAACGTCCCGCACAGCAGGACCCAATCTCGTCCCGTGAATTCCTGGAGCGGTGCGGAGAGAGCCAGCAACAAGAGCGGCAGCAACAGCACGGTGAAGTGGTGCTCCTCGGACATGGGAGAAATCAGCAACACGGCGGTCAACCCGATTCCCCAACTCCAATCCAGCCGATAGCCGCCCCGTCCCTCGACCGGACGAGTCACGACGGCTACCCACAAAAGCAACAGAGCCGATCCCGTCAGCCACAGACCTTCGGCCCAGAGTCGCCCCTCCGCCGTGTCCCCGAGAAGCCGATACAGCACAGCTCGGGGAGCCATGTTCATCGACCAGGCCGCGAGTTCGTCTGAGTAGCGGGACACCTGCTGGACATAGTGGACAAAATGCTCCGTCCCGAGTTGCATCCAGGCCACTGCCGTCATGGCGCTCAAGGCCAGCATTGAACGGACCGCCGCCTGCCGATACCCCATCCACCACAAGAGCGGAACGAGCAGACCGAATTGAATCTTGTTACTCACCGTGAGCGCCACCATGATGCCGGCCAGCCAGGGCCGATCCTCCCGCAAGGCCCACCAAGCCGCGGTCGCCAGCCCTAGGATCAAGAGATTGGTCTGGCCCAGAAACAGCGTCTCCCTGATCGGCTGATAGGTCAGGACGATCAGCCCGGCGACCAACACACGAATTATCGATGCTTCGTGATGGCGACCGATACAGAGCCAGAACGACCCCAAAAGGAAAGACTGACTCATGGCCATCCACAGCCAAGTCGAAGGCTCATAAGACAATCGGGTCAGCGGCACCATCAAGAGATAAAAGACCGGCGGATACACCGGTTCGCCCGCAGCATGGACGAGCCGCCCTACCTCTCCCAATTGACCCAACAGGTCGGCATCAAACAGACCCAGGTGCCTGGCGGCTGCCGTGGCAAAAATGTAGTAGTGGGCATAGTCGACGAAGTCCGATTCCATCAGCATCTTGGCGGCATCGTGCAGGTAATTGAACAGACAGAGGGTCAGGACAAACCCCGCGAGGAGCAGCACATCCAAGCGCTTTGGCTCCGACACTCCGGCTGCCAACCGTTCGGGCATTGCTGCGCCTCCGAACACCTGTCGGCGGGAGCGGCGGCGGCTATTCCTCAGATGCTGCACGCTGTGTTGAAACATAGTTATCCTCTTGATCCGACGGCATCGCCGTCGGCTTCCTCGCGACAACTAGCAAACCGATTCCCCAATTGACTCCGGTCAGGCGATACCACGCATGAGCCAGACGGTTGACCGCTCGCTTCGAAGGCACGGTCGCAGCCCCCTCGTCGAAGCCGGTCCTGATCTCGGTGAAGCCGGCCTCTGCCAACAACCGCACCAACGTGGACTCCGAAAAATGGTACAGATGCAGCTCACGTTCGTCTGCCTCGTACAGCGTCGGCCAACGCAGACGGCCCGCCGCATAGCCCACGCGGAAGATATAGTCGTTGACGTTGGGCGTCGCCAGGATCAGCCAGCCCCCCGGCGTGAGCAGTCGATTCATTTCACGTGCCATCCGCATCGGATCGCCCGCATGTTCGATGACATGCCAACTCGTCACGACGTCGAAGCTTGAGGCGGGAAACGCCGCCTCCCACACTTCCCCCTGCGAGAGCTGCACGTCCTTCGAGCGCTCCACGGCATTGCGGGACAATTCGGTGCCGACCACGCGCCAGCCGTGCTTCTGCGCCGTTCGGAGAAACGTTCCGTCGCCGCAGCCGACGTCCAACAGACGCCCGGCTGTTCCCGCTACCTCGTCCACCAAGTCCGCCCGCCGTTCCCACATTCTGCGTCGCGCCGATCCCTGCGCCTGCCAGGCCTCGTAATAGTCGTCTTGATAGGCCGCTTCGATGACTCCCCGAGAGGGCACCGGGGTTACGAAGACAAGGCCGCAGCGGCATTCCACGACGCGAGTAGCCCCGTGCCGCTCACGGGTCTTCCAGGTCGTGCCGCCGCAGAGATTACACCGCTGCACAGTAGACCCCGCTCAGCTCCGTATAGAGCGATTCGATCCGTGAGACATGCCGCTGCAGGCTGAACCGCTCTACCGCTCGGCGCCGTCCGGCCTGACCATACTGTCGGGCCCGCTCCGGAAGCACGAGGAACGACTGCACGGCTTGGGCCATGGCGTCCGCATCGGCAGAAGCTACCAGCACACCAGTCTCTCCATCCGAGACGATTTCGGGCACACCTCCGGCATTGGTCGCCACGACCGGCTTTCCCATCGCCATCGCTTCCACGACGACACGCCCGAAGTGTTCGCCGAACGAGGGCAAGACAAACACATCCGCCAGCGACAACAACGGGCGCACGTCCTCCACCCAACCGGTGACATGCACCACCTTCGCCAGACCGAGTTCGTCGCGGCGAACCGTCAGTTCTTGGCGCAATTCTCCGTCCCCGATCAACAGCCAGTGAATCGAGGGGTCGCGCCGATGGAGCAAGGCAGCCGCTTCTAACAGTTTCCCGTAGCCCTTGTACGCCACGAAACGCCCGACGCTCACGATGATTCGATCGGTCTCCGTCAGTCCCATACTCGCACGGAGCCCCTCTGGCTCCGGCATCGGGGTGAATCGTTCGGTATCGATACCGTTGTGGACTCGCGAGACATTCCGGCCACTGGCCCATGCAAATCGTCCCTGCACGGCATCGGAATTCACAACGATATGGGACGCCATCCGATACAGGACTCGGTCCAGCCACCCGTCGGAATCGGCCACCCGCACATGCCAGATCGCAGGCCTTCCAGCCAAGCGAGCGGCGAGGCCGGCGTAGACCATGGCGCGAGACCCATTGGCGTGCACGAGGTCCACGCCCCGATCCGCGATCACGGCCCGCAACCGGTTCACACTTGTGATGAGTCGATTCCCGGCCCGGTAGGGTGACGGCATGGGAACCACCTCGCTGTGCAGGCCGGCCTTCCGTGCCTCTTCCGCCACGCGCCCCTCTTCGGGCACCACAAGCAACGGCAGCCACCTTGATCGGTCAAGACCAGCCATCAACGACAAGAGGCTGATCTCGCCGCCGCCGACGATGTCCCCGTGATTGGAGACATACAAGACCCGACCGGAGCTCATGCCTGCCCTCTCGACAGGACGAAGCGCCATCGTCCCAACTCGTTCCCGATATCCATTGTGAATTTCACCGCCGGCACCAACCACCAGGCGGACCGATGCGAGGGATATCGACGAGCGAACCGGAATCGCCACAACATCGCGCCGTAATAGAGGGCGACAACGACCGGTAGCGCCATGAATGCGGGAGGCACGACGCTGCCGAGCAGGAGGAGTCCCACGGCCCTGAGGGTCCAAGAGCTGCGCAGCAGGTACGACGAGAAGCATCGCCACTCGACGCGCCTCGCCATCGAAGCCATTTCACTGAAACCCCGTCGCATGAACCAGCGCAATACTCGGTCGAAGCGATCCCTCGTCCGGTGATAGACGACGGCATTCGGCTGATACCGGCACGAACCCAAGCGCGCGACCCGTTCCGCTGCCAAGGCATCCTCGCTCCCGGCCTGAGCCTCTTCAGGAAACCCTCCGACCTGTTCCAGCGCGCGGCGCCGATAGGCACAGTTGCAGGTGGAGAGATGACGGGTCGGGACGACCTGCCCTCCCGATTCGTGAAGATAGCGGAGGCCGCCGCCGGGAAATCCCAGGATGTTCTCCGCATAGCCCACCGGCCCGCACCCTTGCACCGCGACGGACCCGGCCACCCCCAACACATCGCCATCAGCGGCAAACGGCTGGATCAACGCCTCTGCCCAACCCCGTTCAGCTCGGCAATCGTCGTCCAAGAACAGCAAGAGTTCTCCCGTCGCCGTCTTCACCCCGACATTCCTCGCGTAACCGAATCCCCGTCCTGCGCGAGGCAGGTGGACATACCTGGTTCCATCAACCGGCTTCGGCTCGTCCGCTTCCTCCACGACCACAATTTCGGCGGTGCTCCCGATCGGTCCCGATCGACGCACCGATGCCACCGCCTGCTCCAAATCCGCGTGGCGATCCATTGAACACAGGATGATTGAGATCGTCTCTTGATCGTGTTGCTCCGACATGGTCGACTCGCGTCGCTACAAGCAACAGGTCCGATACTGGATCGAGCCGCTCCAACGCCCCGCGGTCATGGCGCCGGCTTTCAGCAACAGCATCCAGGCAAGTCCAAAAGCATCGAGAAGCGACACTTGGACGCCGGCGCTCTTTGCTCGTTGCACGCAGTCATAGGCCAGCCAGCAGAGATAGAGGGGCAATAGTGCGATGAGCGGACGAATCAGGATGGCCGACATGAGCAGCAGGGCCAGCTTCTTATCCGGCGAAGCCACGTCGATCCAACCCGGCAGCGGAGCCCAAGACCACTCCACCGCTTTCCGCGGAAATTCGAGCCAGAGGCCGGCCGGGTGGTGGCGGTGCAGCAAGTAGGCATGGCCCCGTCCGAACCCATAGGCCTGGCGGAACACCCCTTTCACTGTCGCTCGATGGTGATGGATGACGACCGCGTCTGGCTGATACAGGATCGCGGCACCCTCACGATAGAGTCTGGCGCAGAGGTCGTAGTCTTCGCCGTAAATAGTCTTCCCTTCATCAAACCCTTCCAGCTTCAACAACAGCGACCGCCGCACAGCCAGGTTGGCCGTGGGAAACCCTCCGGACCAGGGCGTCCAGGCTCTGTAGACCAGCGAGCCGCCAGCTGTTTGCAAGGTATAGAGCGAACTGAACAACTCGCAGAAGGAACGATCGAAGACTCCAGTGACGCTCCCAGCCACCGCGCCGATTTCCGCTTCGGCAAATCCGGCACCCACATGCCTCAGCCAATCCCGGCGGGGCGCGCAGTCCGCATCGGTAAACACCACGAGGTCACCGGTCGCTGCGCGGATGCCTGTATTCCTTGCGGCTGAGGCCCCGAGCGTCCGTTCCTGCAACACGATGACCGGCAAGGGCCGCGGCGTCCGTTGAAAGGCACTCAACAGCTCCGGCGTCCGGTCGGTCGAACCGTTGTCGACAAAAATAATCTCCGCGGGAGCCGGGTTGAGCTGATCTAAGGCCGCAAAGCAGGCCGGGAGAGTCCGTTCTCCATTCCTCACCGGAATAACGATCGAAAGCGTCAGCATGCGGCCGCCTTCGGTGAGAGCAGATCGTGATAGAGCGGTTCCAGCGGCCAGAGGCAGCGCGGCCAGTCATATTTGATTTCCACGAGATGTCGTGCCGCCCGTCCGAACCGTTCACGGTCCGCCTGGCTGGCCAACAGCGTGTGAATCGACTCGATCATGTTCACCGTGGTGTCCTCGACGAGCAGGTCACGACCCGGCTGCGCCTTGATGCCCTCGATCCCGGTCGGCGTGGTGATCACCGGCAATCCGTTCGCCATGGCTTCCAAAATCTTGGTTCTGGTACCGGCCCCCGTGAAATGGGGCGCGACATAGACGGTCGCTTCCTGGAGATGCGGCTGCATATTCGGAACAGCCCCGGTGACGACGATGCCGTCGCGCGCCAGTTTCTTGATGCGGGGGTCGGGGTTGCGGCCGACAAGTCGCAACTCGAGAGTGGGATAATCCCGCTTCACGACCGGCAGGATTTCGCTCGCCAACACCATCGCCGCATCTACGTTGGGCTCAAATCCCATGTCGCCGCTGAACAACAGCAGAGGCTTCGTCATCCCATAGTCGCGCTTGGGCACAATCGCTTGGCAATCGACGCCGTTGGGGACGACGAGTACTCGCTGCGTCGGCCTTGCCCGCTCGCACCGAGCCCGGTCCTCATCCGACACCACCAGGAGGCAATGCGTCTCCGGCCAACAGAATTTGTCGAACAGCCCGAACTTCACCAGCCGTAGTAACTGTCGCGGACGGCTGACTCCGCCGGTGCCATACTTGAGGGCCCGGAGCGGCCCTTCCAACCCATAGGCCCAGACGTCAAGGATCAAAGGAATGGCGGCGCCGCTCGGGATATAGGGAATCATCGCCGGCTTCTCCAACTGCACTGCACCGTAGCGGCCGCTTCCCAATCGTTTCTCCACCACGGTGGCCAGGGCCCTATCTTTGACATAGGGGCCTACCCGGGTCAGCCGATCGAGAAAGCCCGGTCCCTCGACCGGCACGAACTCCATCTCCGAACAGACGCCCTGCAACAGCCGTGTGGCTTCCTCGACTCCGTCCAATGCCGGCGCAACGAGATCGACCTCGAAATGTCGGCTCAGAAATCGCAGCAGATGCAACATCCGCAGGGCTCCACCTCCATGCCGATCGGATGGGGGCGCCGGTGCGAGGAACAACAGTTTCGTAGTCATGACTGATCCACCTACCGCCTGGCGCTACGCTGCCTTGGCCCCGACGACCAGCGCAACCGACCGCTGTGTGCCCGTCCAGTCGATCGCCGCTGCGTCAACTTCTGTGCTGGGCATCCACAGTCCGGCCCTGCTCACGGCATATTCAATCCGCTCAATCGACAGAGGCGCGATCAGCTTTCGCAAGCGCGCCTGGTCATAGACCCGCATCCAATCGTTCGTCAGTCTTCGGCCATAGGGCACACTGATCAGGGCCTTGCCGCCAGGCTTGAGAATCCGCGCCACCTCTTGGACCGCCACCTGGTCTCCCACGTTCGCCTCCGGCTCACCATAGTGGCCGATGCCGATATGCTCGATCACCGAGACGGCCAACACCGCAGAAAATGTCCGATCGGCAAACGGAATCTGCATGATGTCGCCTCGAATCGATCGCAGTCCCGGGTGGGCGTAGGGATAGGGATTAAAGTCCATGCCGACTACCTGATAACCGCGCGAGGCCAATGCGATCGGCAGGCGGCTGTGGCAACAGCCCAGATCGAGTATCGGTCCGGTCACGCCGCTCAGATGCTGGAAAACGAAGGGATATTCGACGACTCGCTCCGTGGTGACCATGCCGGGCTCAAAACAACGCCTCAGCAGGCCACGTACGCGAGAGGCGATGAATTCCTTCAAGCCGGGAAAGGGATCCAAGAGTCGCACGACTCTCCGCCACTTGAATTGAAATTGCGGACGATACGTTCCCGCCGGTTCGATGTCATCGTGTGCCATGGACGACGATTCCTTCATGAGCGTTTGACGGCCGACGCAAAGTAATAGAAGCCCAGCCATTCGGCGATCCAGGTCCGATCGCAGGCCCGCCACCAACGTTGCGTGCGCCCCACGGCCCGCACTTGAGCCCTGCGCAGCCGTTCGGAACGTGACAGGATCGGCAAATACGGCGGGACCACGCCGGCGGGGAACACATCGACCCCCGAGAGCCCCGAGTCTCGCAACATGGCCCGGATCTCCCCGGCCGTGAACGAGCGCTCGTAGAACTCGGCCTCCGAAGAGGAACCGAGCCTGCGTTTGATCCGACCGACCCAATCCAGCGATCGAAACAGCGAAAACTTCTTGGGCACGATGTCCGAATAAAACAGCCCTCCGGGCTTTAGAACCCTGACCATCTCCCGAACGATCGGGCTGGGATCCGGGAAATGTTCCAAGAGCCCTGTGGACAGCACGATGTCCTGGCTGTTGTCCTGAATGGGCAATTCCGTCCCCTGCGCCGCAATGAACGATCCCGGCACGCGCAAATTCCTATAGTTGGCTTGCGCAGATGTGAGGGCATTCGTCGAAAAATCCAGGCATGTAGTCCGGAAACCAGCCTGCGCCAACCAACAGGACAGTCTCGCGGATCCACAACCCACTTCCAAACTCCGGCCCCCAGTCGGCAACAGCGCCTGAAGGTAGCCGAATTTAATGCGGTCGAGAATCTGGGTCATCGTCACGGCCGTGGCCGTTACCTGCGGTCCTCCCCAGTATTGTTGCCAGAACTGTCGCTCCGGCTGCGTCATCCGACTCTCCAAAGCAAAAACTTGTAATCGGCCGGGGTCCCGATCACCGCCCATTCTCGAAATCGTCTCACGACGGACTTGAGTCGTCCGATCGGCGACGTCTCTCCCGACACGTCGGTTTCATACACGCGCTGCCAGGCAAACCCTGCCTCTCGGAACCGGGCGGTCCAGTACTGCATCGGTTGCACATTCACGTGCGACGGGTCACGCGTCGCGTTCGGATGCTTCGGATGGCAGATCTTCACATAGGCACGGCCCTGTACGTTCAGGATCCTCCCGATCTCATTCAAGGTCAGGAGCGGGTCTCTCAGATGCTCAAAAAGGTCCAACGCCGTGACCAAATCGCACGAGGCCGATCGTAGCGGCAGTGCGGCAGAGACGTCTCCCACAAGGAGGCGGCCTTTCAGCGCCGGTTCGCTTTGCGAGACCGCGTACCAACTCACGTCCACCCCAATCACCTTTGGTACCCCGCTGTCACGCAAGGCCGCAGCAAAAAATCCTTTGGCGCAGCCCAGATCTACCGCCCGTCGTGGGATCGCCTGACGGCAGAGATACCGCGCCGTCCGGAGCGCCGTGGGATAGATCAGATCTCGAGTATGAGGGGGACTCTGTCTGCGGCTCCCCTCGAAATACTCCCGATCGTAAAAGGCTGCGGGATTCACTGAGCCACTCCACGATGTACCGCTTCGAACAGAGTTGACAGCTGTTGTGCGCTATGGGCCCAGGAGAATCGTGCGGCCTGCTCCCGGCTTCGTCGGCCCAAGGTCTGCCGCAGCTCGGCATCGTGCGTGAGCCGCACCAATTCGTGCGCCCACACGTGCGGGTCATCGGGATCTACCAGCACCCCCGCATCCCCGACGACCTCAGGCAAAGCCCCCGACCTGGAGGCCAACACCGGCAGCCCCTGCTCCATCGCTTCGAGCACCGGCAGCCCAAACCCTTCATAGAGCGAGGGAAATACGAAGCATTCGGCTGCCGCATAGAAGTGCGGCAAATCCGAGTCCGGAACGAACCCCACTACCACAATGTCCTGTTTCACGGACGACGCCTCGATACGGGCCAACGTTGCGCGTCCCCATTCCGTTCCCCCGACCAGCACCAACTTGGCCCGAACCGTCCCCGTCGCTTTTGCTGTCTCGAACGCTTCCACCAGCCGACTCACATTCTTGTGCGGCCCCATGGCACCGACGTACAGCATGTACGGCCCCGTGATTCCGTATTTGTTCAGAACCGTCCGACTACGTACCGACGGTGACACCGCCCCGTTCAGCGACTGTCCTGGGTAGATAACGGAGATACGCGCGGGCTCTACCTGCAGCAGGTCCGTCAGGTCACGCGCAGTCTGCTGGGAAATCGCGATCAGCCGGTCGGCCTGCTGGCAGAGCCGTTCGAGTTTCTCTCGGAACCGCCCATGCTCCGGAAACAATGCCGGCAGCCGCAGCGGAATCAGGTCGTAAATCACCGCAAGTAGCTTCCCTCGCGTCAGGACCGGCCCCATCAGACAGGTGTCGAGGTAGAGATCGAAGCGCTTCCACAGGGTTCCTCCTGCCGGAAATGGGCTGTGCATGTGTTCCCACCAAAACGTCAGCAAGCGATCCGGCGTCCCAACCTCCGTCACCGGCGCCAGTTGCCGAAGCCGCGAGAGGCCCGCATGTTGTCGCCAACTCCGCCGCAACACCAATTCCACGTCGGAGGCGCCACGCGCGGCGCAGAAAGCCGACACCAGCGGCGAGACATACCGGCTGATCCCTCCATGTCCCAGCAAGGGCCCCGCGTCGATTCCGATCAGCATGGTTCAGCGGTCTCCCCTATGCCCGTGCATGGCCATATACGGATTCCCGGAACCGGCCGACCAGTTTCGCAACATCATCGGCGGTGGCAATCCGCAGGAGGAGCGTCAAAGCGGCATAGCAAGACACGGCTCCGATCGTGGCGGACACATCGCCCCACGGACGTAAGGCCAACAACAGCACGGCGCTGCAGAATGTCGCGACTCCGGCCGCCAAGATCGTATGCACAGGGGGCGCGATGCGCCATCGATGGTGCAGCAACCCCATGCCTGAGACGAGGAGTCCGGCTTCACAGACCACGGTCGCCATCGCCGCGCCTTCCCCACCCCAGCGAGGAATGGCCCACCAGTTGACGCAGACATTGACGACAAATGCGACCAAGAGACCGATCATCCACCAACGTTCGAGTCCGCGCGCCTGCAGCGCGATCGCCACGGGAGCACAGAGCCACTTCGCGGCGGCGGCCCAGGCGAGGATCGACAACATGGAACCGGCTGCGGCAAAGTCCGCACCATACAAAGTCGTCAGCAGCGGCCGAGCAAGCCCGCTGAATGCCAACGCCAAAAGGGGCGCCACCACAAGAAACAGCCGCTGCACGCGTTGATACGTGCCGGACGGGCCGGTCTTCGCTTCCTGGACCAGATACGGAAACAAGGTCCCCGCCGCTGAAGACCCAAAATTCACCACCATATTGATTGGCTTGTAGGCAGCACTATAAAGGCCGACCGTTCCTGCCGCGCTCAGTTGGCCCAGCAACACCAGGTCGATCCTGCTGTAGAGACTCTGCACGATGGCCCCGCCTCCGAACGGAAACGCCTGCCTCAGTAGCTCGCGAAAGGAACAGTGAGGCCCGTCGTGCGGAGGAAGAAACGGCCCCGCAATCGCCCGCGCGATGACATTCGAGGCCGCAGCCGTCACCACATGCACCACCAGGAACGCCGTGACCGACCCACCGAAAAGAGCCGTTCCCACGATCAAGAACGTGCCTCCGCTGCCGGTGATCAGTTCCGCTACCGCCAAGCGGTCATAGCGGCTACGCCCGCCCAGCACGGCCAGGTAGGGCCAACTGAACGAACCGACCGTGAGTTGCAATGCCGCCAGCGCGGCATAGCTCACCGGCACCAGTTGTCGCGGCAAGACCGCAGCCACACCGACGACGGCCAGGAAGACGAGTCCCGCCAACATCGCCTGGGTCCGGAGCGCCGTCTTGAAAAATCCAAGGCTGTGATCCGGATCCTGCGCGATCGCCCTGGTGATCACAGTCGTGATGCCGAGATTCGGCACCAAGCCGAAGAGCGCCGCCAATCCCATCGCGTACCCATATTCGCCCAAGGCCTCGACGCCCAGTACGCGGGCAATCACGATCGAGTTGACCAAGAGGAGCGAGAAGCCGGCGACACGGCCCACCAACAGAATCGTCGTCACACGGGTTAGGGACGCCAGCTTACGATCGGTACTCATCGCGCAACCTAGAGAGAGCTCCGCCGTGCCGAGAATCCAGGCAAGAATCCCGGCATCGGCATCCGCGGCGCGAACTGCGGAGCCGCCGGCCGTTCGGCATCCTCCCCTTCGGCCTCGGTCTTCCGCTGCTGCAGCAGCAGCCCCTTGACTATGATCCCCGCGTAGAGCCAGAACGGCTCCATGATGCGCACGATGATGAAGGTATTGGACCCCACCGCATGCACCAGCAAACCGATGAAGCCCATCACAAACCCCAACGTCAGTCCGGTCATGTAGGGATCCCGAAAGGTGGCGAAGGCCCCCATGCTTGTTCGGAAAATGGCCCAGAGCAATGCGAAGAATGCACAAATCCCCAGTAATCCTGCCTCCGTGAGCACGCGTGGATACATGGCATCCATAAAGGGTCCGCCTGTCACCCCCATGCCCCAGAGCGGAGACTTTTTCCAGACGTCCACCGAATGTTGCCAGGATCTCAGCCGCTCGGACGTGGACGTATCGACCCGCATCCGTCCCACATTGATCTGCCCTTCTTCCTTGGGTTGCGTGAACGTGTACAGCACCCGATCCACTACCGCCTTCGGCGCCACAATCGGAACGGCCAACACGCCCATCAACAAGAGCGACACCAGTACGGGACTCCGGCGGCGCAGGATCAACAGAAAGCCGATCGTGACCACGCCGGCGGCGAGGAACGACGCACGGGACAGCGTCGCCTGGAGCGCAATGCCAGCCAACCCCATCAAGGCCATATAGGGCCACTTGGTGGACAGAGCGTTGGGAGTGGCCAACAGTCCGGCGATGATTGCCATCATGAACACGAGGTAGCCCCCGAGCGTGTTGGGCTCGCCATCGCGACCTTCGAACGGCGCGGACACCCGCTCTCCGCCGGGGATCTGGGAAATGGCGTACAGCGCAACCAAGGCACAGGTGATGAGGCTCGCCATAACGAGATGTTTGATCTGCCTGTCCTCCTTCAACAGGTTCACGGTCATGAAGTAGAGGAAGAAATACTCGTAGTACTTCAGCAGAAAGAACATGCCGCCCATCGGCTTTACGCGGCCGAAGAGAATCCCGATCAACGTGGCGAAGATACAGGCCACGACGTACCACGTGATGGTCCTGTTGAGCGGCGTGCGGACGAATACCTTTTCATGTTCCGAGCTGGCCGCCCGGGCCAGCCAGCCGAAGCCGACCAGCATGAGGAGAAAATCGTCGAACCGCAGCGTCACGCCGCGGCCCAACGTCGTACCCCCGCCCATGCCCCCGACCAAAAACTCCGGCCCCAGGAGCATCGAGAACACCAGCAAATAAAGACCGGTCTGCGGAGAAATGAACGCGATGAGGAGCGGGAAACCGCCGGCCAAAAGAATGAGGCTCGAGCTTGCCCCTTTGAGCGTGAGGAAGAGGGCGAAGGGAATCGCCGCGAGCACAGGAAACAGCGCCACCGACCAATGAATTCTGCTTGTCGGGATCCGCACGATCAGGGGTCTCCCACTGCCGTCTCGGCCGAAGGCGCCGACTCGGCGCCTGGTGCGGACCGCTTACTTGTACTCGTAGCGGTACATGCCCGCTTCCGGCGTGATCTCGGCGCGCACGTTGGTGAGCACGACGCCCAAGGTATTGGCCTGGGCATGGTCCAAGAGAAACTTGGCCCGCTTGAGCGCATTCCGCCCGATGCGTCCAACCTGATACACCAGCACGGTCCCGTCGACGCGCGAGCTGATCGCCACCGCATCGGTCACGGGAAGGATGGGCGGCGTATCGAAGAGCACCATGTCGTAGTCTTCCTGCATCTCGGCGATCAGCGCCTTGATCCGGTTCAGATTCATGAACTCGCTCGGATTACCCGTGGCCGACCCGCTCGTGAGGATGAAGAGGTTGTCGAGGCCCGGCGTGTCCAAGACCCGATCCACACCCATCTGGCCCAACATCAAATCCGTCACCGAACGGACGGAGTTGCGCCATGACATCCCGCCGACCAGCGTGTCGACCAGGCCGGGTTCACGATCCAGCCCCAATCGCTGATGCACGATCGGCCGTCGCAGGTCCGCGTCCACGAGCAGGACCCGTTGCCCTTCCAGGGCCAGCGTCACGGCGAGGTTCACGACCACCGTGCTCTTCCCCTCCCCAAGACCGGCGCTGGTAAACACCAACGACTTGAGCTTCCGATCCATACTGGCGAACTGAATGTTGGTGCGCAGTGATCGGAGGCTCTCGGACAAGACCGACTTGGGATCGACCAGACAGATGAGTTTGGAAAAGTTTTCCACCATATCCGGCGGCGTCTGAGGCGGCAAGACGGCTGCCGCGGCCTCGACCAGTTCCTCATTGTCGAATTGGGGAATGACGCCGAGGACCGGCACCTTGAGAAATTCTTCGACCCCCTCGATCGTCCCAATGGACGTATCGAACGATTCCCGCGCAAATGCGAGCACGACGCCCAGGAACAGCCCCATCAGCGAGCCCACCACGAGATTCATCTCGGTGTTAGGAGCATTGATCGGGCTCGAGGGGGTAATCGCAGGCGTAATGACCGTCACTTCTTCGATCTGTTCCGCGCTCTTGATCTGCAGTTCCTGATGCTTGATCTTCAAAGTGGCGTACAGGTCGGAATTGACCTTCACCTCGCGCTCAAGCCGCGCCAGTCTGATGGCGGATTTCGGGAACGCCAAGTAGCGCCCGCGATAGCGGTTGATTTGTTCCTCGATACCCCGCTCACGCCCTTCCAGCGTCGCCACCTTCGATTTCAGCTCCCGCTCGATTTCCGCCTTAACGTTGGCGATCTTGCGGTCCACCTCATGCACGGTCGGATGTTCGGAGGTGTAATTGATCAGCAATGTCGACCGTTCGTGGTACAGGTCGAGCAACTTACTGTTCAACACACCCAACAGCGACGTGCCCTCTTCGGTGAAAATCCGCTGCACGGGCGTCGAGGGATCGGGCCGCTTCAACGACTGGATCTGTTGCAGGGTCTCATGCTTGAGGCGAGACACCAGGTCGAGGTCGCTCTCCAACTTGCTGAACATTTCCAATGCCGTCTTGGCCTCTTCATCCAGAAACACCTGCCCTTCGCGTTCTTTGAAATTGCGCAGGGCATCCTCGGCGGCGCTGAGCTTCTCCTCCAAGTTCGCGAGTTGTTCTTCGACGAACCGTCGCGACTCCATGACCAGTCGGTTGCGCGCGGCGATATTCTCGACCCGGTAGGCTTGCGCCACGGCGTTGGCCATCTTTTCGGCTTCCGGCGGATCGTTCGAGTTCGCGATGATTCGAATGATGCTGGTGTCTGCTTCCCGTTCCGTCCGGATTTGCTGGCTGAGGTTGTACACCGTATGGAGATACGCAGCCGACCGGCGCACCTCCGGCGACGGTTCGCTCTCCACCAACGTAAATTCCTGCGCCACACGCTCCATGACCGGGAAGCTCCGAATGAACTCGGTCTGTGTGCTCAAGTCGTTGCCCTGCGATACCGACAGGGACTCGATCAGTTGCTGGGCCACCGTCGTGCTGCGATCGAACTTCACCCGCGCCGCCGCCTCGTAGATTGGAATCGGCTTCAGGGCCTCCGTGAAGCCGAATGTGAACAGCGTGACGAGCAACGCGGCAAGACCGATGAGGTACTTGCGCTTCTTGACGATCAACCAGTAGTCGATGATGTCGAGTTCGTATTGAGCCATCGGTTCGCCCTTTGCGGCGCCTCGCGCCGGCACCCTCAGCGGATGACCGCCCCCGGAAAGAAGGTCGGAATTATGATGGCCGGGTAGAACGGCGCCAGCGCCGCCCCGACCACCGGCGTGATTTTCTTCGCCGCTTCGGTCGCATCGCCCAGATGTTCCCGTGGGACAAAGACAATGTCGTTCTCTTCCAGAGCCAGGTTTCTGCTCCAATCGCCGTAGGTATAGAGCCGCGACAAGTCCGCCGTGTAGACTTCCGGATGTTGGAGATTACCGCGCACGACCCGGATCTCCTCCAGTAAGGCCGTTTCGTTGTAGCTCTCCGCCGCGGCCACTGCCTGCACGACCGTCATATTGCGCGGCATGGGATACATGCCGGGTTTCTTCACGTCTCCGAACACAAACACTCGCTTCACACGCAACGCCTTCTTTTTCAACGTCACCTGTGCACGGGGCTCGCGCATGTAGGGCGTGAAGGCTTCCTGCACCTTCGCCTCAGCCTGGCTTGCCGTCAGACCCGCCACCTGTACCTCGACGAACGCCAGCGAGGCCCGCCCCGATTCGCGCACTACGCTGGCAAATTTCTCCTCCCCGGCCCCGCGCCTGATGACGACATCGAGGCTATCGCCGACATCGATGAGCGTATCGACGGTGGGCACGGTCTCATCCACGAACACATCTCCCTTCGGTAAGGGAGGGAGAGGCGCGCTCGCTTCGGAGATGGCCGAGGGCGGCAAGGTCGACTGCGCGGGATTCCGGCAGCCCTCCAATCCCGACACCAGCATCACCCCCATCAGCACGAGACGTGCGAGACTGCATTGCCCTATCCGTGTCAGCATAGGCTGTCCTCAGTTCGTTTCCAGTGGCCGTAGCACTTCGACGATGTGGAGCGTGGAGGACTCGCTCAAATCCAAGACCTTCGCCGGCCCTGCGCCGGCCGCCTGATCAATCGAAAGCCGTGGGCGGAGCGGATACCGTTGATTGAGTTGATTCACGATCCCCACTTCGCCGGTATTCAGGCGGACCATCGTACCGAGCGGATACAGCGACAACTGGTCCACCAACATCTTCAGCATCTGCAATGAGAACAGGCTCTTGCTCTTCACCATGAGTTCACGCACGGCAAAGTGTGGAATCATCTGACGGCGATAGCTCCGTGGGTTGATCATCGCGTCGAGCGTATCCATCAACCCGATAATCTGTGCATGTTCGTGGATCTGCCCGCCCCGCAACCCTTGTGGATAGCCTTGCCCACACCAACGTTCATGTTCCTGCGACACCACGGTCGCCAACCAATCAAACTGAGTTCCCAACGCCGTGAGGACCTTCGCACCCTGTTGCGGATGCAGTTCGAGTTGTTGCCGTTCGGCAGGCCCGAAGGCATCGGGCTTGGCCAAAAGAGTTTCCGGCAGGGTCCACATCCCGATGTCATGGACCAGCGCAGCCAGGGCCAGCCGTTCCAACGTCACCGGATCGTACCGAAAGCCGATCCCGACCTTGACCGCGAGAATCGCGACATTGATGGGGTTGTGGATCAGGGGCCGCCCTAAACGCCCCTTGAACACCTGCTGCAGCAGTCCGTCTTCCCGCTGAACCGTTCGCGCAATCTCCCCGGCAATAGGAAGTAGGCGGTCGAGCGAAACTCCAGACTGAGTCCGCACGGCCTGTGAGAGCACCAGCAGTTCCTGCTCCGCCCGCTCAAACAGCGGGGGTGTGACGCTGGAGGTTTGGGCCCCCGGCGGCTGCATGCCGGGCTCCGAACCGGCTGATCCAGGCCGTGAGTCGGCTCGTCCAGGCCCATTGCCTGATTTGGCCTGCTCCCGCACGATGTCCGACAGCCGGGTCACGATTGGATCTCCCCTGCCTTGCAATAAGTCACAAGCGAGCCTTCCCCTGGTGTTTTCCCTGAGGCTTCCCCGCTTCTCTCCCCTCACCGTTGGTCTGGCTATGCCCGTTCACCGGCCGATACTCAGGCTTTTGAAGTTCTCGTTCCAAGACGGCTCGAATGAACCCGCTGGTCGTATATCCACGCTGTTTCAACTCATCGAGTCGGGTCTTCAGATCTTCCGGCAATTGAATGACGATGCGAAGCAGTTTGGCCATGATTCCACACGCAATTAGACAAAACTTGCCTAGTGATGCAGATGCTTGCATGTGCTATGCCTTGCTAGCATCATGGCTTTTCCGTGCAATTGTGATGACTTATGCAATCAAGCCGCGGCACAGCCCGTCAAAAACGACAACTTTGCGACATTCGATGGCGGGATATGTACGAAACCGGCCGAATCGGGTAAAGACAGGAACGAACGGACCGTCGGGAAGAACATGCTGTTCAGAAGGAGTCCGAGGTAGGCCGGAAGACGGCGGGGAGCTTAGAGCCAATTCCATCGTCGCCAGAGTTTGATGACATTCTCCCACTCGGTGGAAGGGAGAGCTGCCCTGAGCGTCACTGAGTGGAGTTGCCACTCCTCCATGCTATGAACTTGCATCCGGTCGCTCGCGAGATCCAAGTCCACCCAAATGGCCCCCTGCCGATCGGTGCGATGCACCTGCGCCCCCACGGACTGATAGGCCGCCAACACTTGGCCGGCCGGGTGTCCATAGCTATTGTGTCGGCCGGCTGACACCACTGCCACCTCGGGTGTCGCGGCTTCGAGCCAAGACGTCTCCAGAGAATTGCGGGAACCGTGATGCGGCACCTTGAGCAGGGCCAGCGAGCGGGTCATTCCGGATTCTTGCAGGCGCGCCAACCCTTCCCGTTCGATATCACCGGTAAAGAGCATGCGGCGCTGGTGGCAGTCGAACTCTGTGACGACCGATTGGTTATTCAATGACGCCGCTTCGCGGGCCGAGAGCAGCCGACGATCAGCCGGCGGGTTGAGAAATGTCACCTGGCAAGGTCCAGGCACCACCACCCCGCGATCCGGGGATGCGACGGTCAGCTTCACGTCTCGCCGGGTGGCCGTATGATCGAGCCGTTGCCAGAATTCCTCCTCCCGCGTCATCCCGTTCGTCCAAAAGGTCCCGACCGTAAAATGCCCCAACACCCAGGTCAGTCCTCCGACATGGTCCAACTGCGGATGTGTACCGACGACGTGGTCGAGTCGGCGAATGCCACGGTTCCAAAGAAAGGGCGCCAACACCCCACGGCCCATGTCGAAACGTTCGTACGCCGCGCCGCCGTCGATGACGAACACGACCTGCGAGGGCAATTCGATCACGGCGCTGTCGCCCTGACCCACATCGAGAAAGGTCACGCGCACGCGGTCCTGAGAGGGAAATGGCCGCGGCGACCACAACCACCAGACCAGCAAGAGCGCCATACCGAAGACCATCGCAGGACGCCTGGGGTCGGACCGCTCAGCGGCCAACCGACGAAGGAATCCGAATCCCAGCAGGTAGAACAGGGCCATCGTTGGGAGGCTCGGCGCCGCCACGAACCATTCCGCCGCAGGCAGACCGGCCATCCAGCGAACCACTTCGATGAGCCCATTCGACAGCCAGGCAATCAGGTCGGTCCCAAGCAGCATCGGACGCTCGAGTGCGATGGTCCACACAGCGGAGGCGAGACAGATCGGTAAAAGCAACGCACCCACAAATGGGATCACGAGCAGGTTGGCGAATAGCCCCAGCCACGGCACTTGATTGAAATAAAATGCCACCAACGGCAGGGTCGCAACGGTCACGTAGCAGGTCACCCGAAGCGACTCACGAAGCCACTCGAGTGCCCGCCCCCTCCATGGCCGAACCGACTCCACCGGCGTGTCCTCGTCGATGCTCCGCTCCAGCACCAAAGCCAAAACCAACACCGACCCATAGGACAGCTGGAACGAAATGTCATACAACGCGGACGGATTCGCGAGAAGCGTGATCCCCGCGGAAGCAGCAAGGGCATGCAGAACATAGCGGGGATACCCGAACCAGACCGCAAGGAGGCCGACGGCGATCATGAGGCACGAACGAATCGTCGCGGTCTCTGCCCCCGCCAACAAGGTGTACGCTACGACCGGGATGAATGTCGCCACCGCAGCCAACCGGCTCGGCGCAATACGTCGAGATAGTGCCAGCAACGCCGTGACGGGCAATCGACGACATAGGCTCCGAATGAGTCCATAGGTGAGCAGCGCAATCAGGCCAAGGTGTGAACCGGAAATCGATAGGATGTGCACGGTGCCGGTGGTCATGAACCATTCCCGAACGTCGACCGGCAGGGTTCCTTGCTCACCGATCGTCAGACTGAGGAAGAGGCTACGCGCCGGCTCCTCGAGCGAGGCAGCGGCCGAACGAACAGTCCCCCGCCATCGCTCAAGCAAGGTTGGAATGAACCAGGCCGACGGAGCCGCTCTTTCAACCACATGGACTGCGCCGGGACCAGACACGGTCGCCACGGCATCGATTCCCTGGCCTTCCAGATACGCAGCATAGTCGAACCCGCGCGGGTTGAGGGTCCCGGATGGAGCGCGCAGCATAGCCCGCGCTCGGATATACATGCCCTGAAACAATTCCATATCGGGATCACGCCAGGTCATCCGCAGCTTGAAAGGGCCGGAAATGGCCGGGTCGTCCGTTCGGATTACGGACACCTCCATGGTCACACGTCCTGGTGCATGGCGCACGGAATGCGAGATGGGTCCTTCGATCCAGGTTGTTGACTTTCGAGGGTAATCAGGGATCGTCAGGGAGTGAGTTCCCCAGCTGAAGAGCACCCAGTAGAGCGTGCCTGCGAAGAGACCGGCGAGAAGCGCCGCCCCCCTGCTTGCCGGAAGCGTGCGTCGGGATTCACAGGCGAGGACAACGCCGGTCGAGACAATCAAACAGCTCAGAACCGTGACAGGAAAGTACTGGAAGTACGAACCGAGAGCGAGCCCGAGGATGAATACGAGGGTGACGGCCGGTAACATCCGACGCCCGTGCCGACTGCGCCGTTTCAGCCGATGCGGGCGCGCACGATCTTAGCCAAGTGGTCGGCGACCTCGCGAATCGTCGAGTCCCGTTCGCCTTCCACCATGATGCGGAGCAGCGACTCGGTCCCCGAGTACCGCACGAGGACCCGTCCGCTGCCGTTCAGCTTGGCCTCCCCGGCCTTAATCGCCTGCTGAATGTCCGGAATCTGATTGAGATCCGGTTTGTGTTTCACCTGCACGTTCAACAGCACCTGCGGGACCGCAGTCATGGCCTTGGCCAACTCGGACAGCGGCTTGCCCGTGCGCTTCATCAACGAGAGGATTTGCAGGGCGGAAATGAGCCCATCCCCGGTCGTATTGTGATCCAGGAAGATAAAATGCCCGGACTGCTCCCCACCGAAATTGTACCCATCAGCCTGCATGCGCTCCATCAGGTAACGATCGCCGACCGGCGTCCGGACCAAGTTGAGTCCGGCCTTGTTCAACGCGATTTCCAGTCCGAAATTGCTCATCACGGTGCCCACGACGGTTTTTTTGTTGAGCTGGCCTTGCGCGTACATATCCAGCCCCAACGCCGCCATGACATGGTCGCCGTCGACCACCGAACCCTGCTCGCAGACGAAGATTGCGCGGTCGGCATCACCGTCCAACGCCACGCCGACGTCGGCTCCTTGTTCGCGAACGACTTCCTGCAATCGTTCCGCATGCACGGCCCCGCAGCCGGCATTGATGTTCATACCGTCCGGCTTGTCCCCGATGACGTGGATGGTGGCGCCCAATTCGCGCAACACCGCCGGTGCGACTTTGTAGGCGGCGCCGTTCGCGCAGTCCACAACGAGCTTGATGCCCTGGAAGTCGAGATCTCTCGGCAAGGAGCGTTTCACGAACTCAATGTACCGCCCTTCGGCATCGTCGATCCGGTAGGCCTTCCCGATCGCGTCAGCGGTGGGACGTAGATGCTTGATTTCGTCCGACACGATCAACTGTTCGATACGGGCTTCCAACTCATCCGGTAACTTGAATCCGTCGTTGGAGAAGAATTTGATGCCGTTGTCCTGATAAGGATTGTGCGACGCCGAGATGACGACACCGGCATCCGCACGAAGACTGCGGGTCATAAACGCAATCGCCGGAGTGGGCATCGGCCCGACCAACAGCACGTCCACACCCATGGAACAGATTCCAGAAATCAGTGCGGATTCGAGCATGTACCCGGACAGCCTGGTGTCCTTGCCGATGACGATCTGGTGGCGACCGGCCCGACGCATGAAAATGTGAGCGGCTGCGCGCCCAAGTTGCATCGCCGTTTCGCTGGTCATGGGCTCCAGGTTGGCGACCCCGCGAACCCCGTCTGTACCGAACAATTTACGCATGAGACACCTGAGAATGGGAGTGTGATCGTTGTGCAATGGCCGCGGCGACCATGGCTGCTTCACGCATCGCTCGCACGTCGTGAACCCGCAGAATCTGGGCGCCCCTGAGAACGGCCGCCGCGACCGCGCCGGCTGTACCGTAAACGCGCTCCTGCACCGGTTGGTTGACGATGCGGCCAATAAAGGCTTTGCGGGAGACACCGATCAGGAGCGGATGGCCAAGCTGGGTCAACATATCCAGTTCCGCGAGCAGCTGAAGATTATGCTCTTCGAGCTTACCAAAACCGATGCCTGGGTCAAGCACGATCTGCTCCGGCTTGACGCCCAGAGCGATGGCAGCCGCCGCACGCTCGCGAAGAAAATCCGCCACCTCTCTGGTGACATCTACGTACGATGGATTCCGCTGCATGGTCTGGGGAATCCCCTGCATATGCATCAGGACCGCCCCGACCCCTCGTTCCGCAACCAGGGTCGCCATGCGAGGATCTTGCCGAAATGCGCTCACGTCGTTCACGATGACCGCGCCTCGCTCGATGGCCTGACGCGCGACGCCTGATTTGGTGGTGTCAACGGAAACAGGGACGGGCACGGCCGCATGCACCGCTTCCAGTACCGGCAACAGCCGGCGGAGCTCCTCCGCTTCGTCGATGGGCGAGGCCCCAGGCCTGGTCGATTCAGCACCGATGTCGATGATGTCCGCCCCTTCCGCTTTCATCATGGCGGCCCGTGCAACGGCCTCCTCAACCGTGGCAAAGGCGGCGCCGTCGGAAAACGAATCAGGCGTAACATTCAGAATGCCCATGATGAGCGGACGCGCCTCAAAGTGAAACGTGTGGGGGCCGGCGGTCCAGAGGGGCAATCTGCGTGATCTATGGGAGGAAATGGCCAACACTCATCCCTTGAGATTGCGGTAGTCGCCCGACGAATGAGAAACCGCGCGGACGGAACGGCGCGTGGTGGAAGATAGACGCTCGAGTGATCGGAGATAGCGGCCCGCACTTCCTCCACGGGCCGACTTCGTATCAAGGCCTGTCCGGAGGGTGTCCGGACAGGCTCTTTTGCTATCAGTGGCGTTAGGCAGGAACGGTCTGGGAGGAGGACCCTTGCAACAGGATCTGATCGATCTCGGGCGCGTCGAGGACTTCCTTCTCCAGCAAGGCCTCCGCCAGCGCCTTGAGGCTTACCATGTTTTCGGTCAGGACGCGCTTGGCCCGCTCGTAATTCTCGGTCACCAGGCGCTTGATCTCATGGTCGATTTCCAACGCGACCTGCTCGCTGAAATCGCGTTTCGTCGCGATCTCTCGGCCCAAGAAGATTTCCTCTTCCTTACGACCGAACGTCAGTGGTCCAAGTTTCTCGCTCATCCCCCATTCACAGACCATTTTCCTGGCCAGGTCGGTTGCCCGCTCAAGGTCGTTCCCCGCCCCGGTCGTCACTCGGTGTAACACCAGCTCTTCCGCCACACGCCCGCCCATAAGGATAGCCAGGTTGTTGTAGAGGAAGTCCTTGGAGTAGTTATGCCGGTCGTCCGTGGGCAACTGCATGGTGACACCCAGTGCCCGGCCTCTGGGAATAATCGTGACCTTGTGGACAGGGTCCGTGCCAGGAAGAAGTTTTGCCATGAGGGCATGACCGGCCTCATGGTAGGCCGTGATGCGCTTTTCCTCGTCGCTCAAGATCATGCTCTTGCGCTCCGCGCCCATCAGGACCTTATCCTTGGCCATTTCGAAGTCGATCAGCTCAACTTCTTTCTTATTCTGCCTGGCTGCCCACAGCGCCGCCTCGTTGACCAGGTTTTCCAAATCAGCCCCTGAGAAGCCAGGGGTTCCCCGGGCAATCTTTTCCAGTTCCACATCCGAAGCCAAGGGTACTTTCTTGGTATGTACCTTGAGAATTTCCGAACGGCCACGCAGGTCCGGTCTGTTCACCACGACCTGGCGGTCAAAACGGCCGGGGCGCAGCAAGGCAGGATCCAACACGTCGGGCCGATTCGTGGCCGCGATCAGAATGACACCTTCGGTCGTATCGAAGCCGTCCATTTCAACGAGCAACTGATTGAGGGTCTGTTCCCGCTCATCGTGACCACCGCCGAGTCCTGCTCCACGCAGGCGACCGACTGCATCGATTTCATCGATGAAAATGATACAGGGCGCGTGCTTCTTGCCCTGCTCGAACAGGTCTCGGACGCGCGAGGCGCCGACACCGACGAACATCTCCACGAAGTCTGACCCGCTGATGCTGAAAAACGGGACACCGGCTTCGCCGGCGATGGCTTTCGCCAAGAGGGTCTTCCCGGTTCCCGGAGGACCGACGATCAAGACGCCCTTCGGAATCCGGCCGCCCAACTTCTGGAACTTCCGCGGATCCTTGAGAAATTCGATGATCTCCAGGACTTCTTCCTTCGCTTCCTCGATGCCGGCGACGTCGGAAAAGGTCACCTTCTTCCGTTCCTCAGTCAGCATACGCGCCCGACTCTTGCCGAACGACAGAGCCTTGTTGCCGCCGATTTGCATCTGGCGCATAAGGAAGAACCACAGGCCTAAGAACAGGATGAACGGCCCCCACGTCACCAGGAAGGTGATATACCAAGGGCTTTCATCCGGCGGCCTTGCCTCGATCTGCACGTCTTTTTCACGAAGAACCTTTACCAGCTCGGGATATTCGGCCGTATAGGTCCGAATCCGGCTTTGATCCTTCAAGATCGCGCTGACGTGGTTGGCCTTGATCGTGACCTTCATCACCTCGCCCTTGTCGAGCTTGGCCATGAAGTCGCTGAATATAACCTCATCCTCTGGCGCGTGCGTCGGAACACTGAACAGATTGAACAAGAGAATCATGAACAGGCCGACGACGACCCAGAACAGCAGATTCTTTACGCGTGAATTCATCCACCTCTCCTTTGGGGATCCCAGGCAGACAGAAGACGATGATAACCTTGCAGAATGTTAACACACGTTTCGTTGGAGTGACAACTTAATCATGCCGACTCCTGCTCGGGTTCCTCCTCTTGATCGAGAGCGGCCAGGTAAGGAAGATTGCGATACTTCTGCTGATAGTCGAGCCCATAGCCAACCACGAACTTGTTGGGAATCTTGAATCCGACGTACTGCAACTCGACGTCGATCGTGCGGCGCTCCGGCTTGCTCAGCAACGTGCACACCTTGATCGAGCGCGGCTTCTTCTTAGCGAGGGTCTTCAAAAGATAATTGACCGTCAATCCGCTATCGACAATATCTTCAACCAGTAATACGTCTTTCCCCGCCACCGGTTCGGTCAAGTCCGACACCAGTTTGACCTTCCCCGAGCTTTTCGACCTGGTGCCGTAGCTGGTGACGACAATGAAGTCCACCCTCAAAGGGATGCGGATTGCACGGGCCAGATCGGCATAGAAAGCATAGGCCCCCTTCAGGACGCCGAGTAACACCAGATCTTTTCCCGCATAATCGGCGGCAATCTGCCTGCCCAACTCCCTGATACGGGTACGCATCTGTTCCTGTGTCACCAGCGGCCGGCCGAAAATGCGATCCATGCTCTAACGGGCTCCTTCCCCTCGAGAATCGATATGAATGGTCATACGGAAAACCTGCTTGCTCTCGGCTCGAGCACGGAACCGTTCGTCCACTCGATAGCCCGCCACCCACACAAGCCCCGCGGCGGAGACGACCAACGGAATGCGCCTTCGCAAAGATCGGCTCAGTTTCGCATCTGTGAAGTAATCTTGCAATTTCTTTCGGCGCCCTTTCATCCCATCGGGACAAAACCAATCGCCAGGCTTCCAGGAACGAATCGAGAGCGGTACGCCGACGAGGTCGCCATCGATGAAGACTTCGTTCGGGGACACACGCTCATGAAGCCCGAACACTTCCTCTGCGGAGACACATGTGATTGAGATCCCTTGACCTGTGTGGGACCATACCCCGCTCCAAGGTAGGGTTTCGATGTTGATCGCCTCCGGATGAACCGATGATCGACTTGACGTTTCGCGCTCCCGTCGACCGAGGAGAATCGACGACATCAGTTCAATTCGGATCATGCGCGGCTCACAGGTGACGCCGAAATTCCTCCACCGCCATCCTGCACCGGACCGTGGGGACCCGGCATAGCCGACGATGGTTTGCACGGCATGGAAGGGGGGCGGCGGCAAGCCTGGAAGGAGTCGCTCGACTGCCATCCTGACCAACCGGCGCTGCAATGCCCGTGATTCTTTCACGAAGACCTGACGATTCAATTCGATGGCATCCGCAGACTCACGCTGCCGAACCGTTTCCCAACGGTCCAGGGTGAGCGCGTGGAGGGCGGCCTCGTCGTCGCGAACTAGATCTGCCTGCCGCGCCAGCCTCCGGACAGCCCCGGGAGCCAATGTATTCAGCACCGGCACGACTTCGCGGCGAACACGGTTGCGGAGATACAGATCCTTCGCGTTGCTGGAGTCGGTCCGAAACGCCTGTCCCCGTTCATCCAGGTAATCGAGAATCTCCCGCCTGGTCAATTGCAACAAGGGACGAACGAAGAACCCGTCTCGCACCGGCGACATCCCGGTCATCCCCCTGAGACCGGAGCCGCGCAGCAACCGAAGCAGGAGGGTCTCGGCCTGGTCGTCGGCCGTGTGGCCCAACGCAACCCGATCAAACTTCAGATCCTGTGCCAGGTCGCAAAACAAGCGATACCTCGCCTCGCGCGCGCGGGCCTGAAGTGAACTGGACATCCCGGGCGCCCGACGCGACTCCATCCGCCGCAGAATGAATGGAAGGGCAAGTCGCTCGCAGAGTTCCCGTACGAAACCGGCATCGCCGTCGGATTCAGCGCCGCGGAGCCCGTAGTCACAATGGATGACAGTCAAGGACAAGCGCCAACGAGAGGAGAGTGCATGGAGAGAGCGCAGCAACGCGACGGAATCGGGGCCGCCGGACACGGCGACCAGGATCTTCTCTCCGCGAGTGATGAGGCGGTGTGCCCGTAGGGCCGACGCTACGCGCCGGTCTAGGAGATGTGACTGAGGCGCGGCAAGAGACGGCATGGTGACCTTCAGGGGTGCGGCGCCAACGACTCCGCCTGCTCCGTGGCATCACGCAGTTGCGTCCGCGCTTCCTCGACGTCACAGGCGATCTGCCGACTGAGTGCATCCGCCGTGAGAAACGTCATGTCGCCGCGGACGCGGCCGATGAGTCGAACGCTCAACAGCTCGCCGTACAATTCCAGTCGCTGATCGAGCAGAGTCACTTCCAACAACCGCTCCCCGGCCCCGAACGTCGGCCTTGTGCCGATATACGAGACGGCATCGAACGACTTGCCGCGCCAGATCACCTGGGCCGAGTACACCCCGTCCGGCGGCGTAACCCGTTCCGCGGGAAGACGAAGATTGGCCGTGGGCCAGCCCAGATCGGTCCCCCGTTTCGCGCCGTGGAGCACAACGCCGTCGATACTGTAGGGGCGCCCCAAAAACCGATGGGCCTTGCGCAGATCGCCTGCCGAAATCGCTTGCCGAATCTTGGTCGAGCTGACGACTTCTTCATCCATGCGCAGCGGAGCGACCGGGTGCACCTCGAACCCGTACCGGCCGCCGAACGCCATGAGGTCGGCAATCCGACCGGCCCGTCCTTTGCCAAAGGCAAAATGTTCGCCGACAAAGAGCTCTTTAGTGTGCAAGGCGTCATGCAACACGCGGCGGGCAAAGTCGTCCGGACTCAAGGACGCGAACTGCGGACTGAATTCTAAGAAGACGACCTCGTCCACGCCCGCGGCCTCGAAACGCTGCAACTTTTCTTCGGGGGTCGTAAGAAACTGGAGATTTACATGGGGAGCCAGAATCTTGACCGGGTGCGGATCGAAGGTCAGCACGACAGCCGTCCCCTCATGCCGCTGCGCAGTATCGACCACCTGTTGGAGCAACGCGCGATGGCCGCGGTGATGGCCGTCGAAATTGCCGATCGTCACCACCGGATAGGGGCGGAGTTGAGAATACGAGGGACCGCGGGAAATCTTCATGGGCATCGTCAGCGCAACAGCTTGGCCGCCTCTTTGGCAAAGTAGGTCAGGATCATGTCCGCACCGGCCCGTTTGATGGCCAGGAGAGATTCCAGCATCGCCCGCTGCTCATCCAGCCACCCGGCTTGGGCCGCGGCCTTGATCATGCTGTATTCTCCACTGACCTGGTAGGCCGCCACCGGCAACTGGGTCCGTTCGCGCGCGGCGCTGATGATGTCGAGGTACGGCAACGCCGGCTTGACCATCACGATGTCCGCCCCCTCTTCCACATCCAAGTCGATCTCCCGCAATGCCTCGCGCTTGTTCGCCGGATCCATCTGGTAAGACTGCCGGTCGCCGAACTGAGGGCTCGAGTTCGCCGCATCGCGGAACGGCGCGTAGAAGCAGGAGGCGAATTTCGCCGAGTAGGCCATGATCGGAAGTTCCGGAAATCCGGCCCGGTCCAATTCACCACGAATGGCTCCCACGCGGCCATCCATCATATCCGACGGCGCGACCATATCGGCGCCCGCCTGAGCATGCGTTCTTGCCATGGCCCGCAGGCAGTCCAGCGTCTCGTCGTTCAGAATCTTCCCATCCTTGACGATCCCGCAGTGGCCATGGCTCGTGTATTCGTCGACGCAGACGTCTGTGATCAGCATCAGACCCGGCACTTGCTGCTTGACGGCTCGGAGCGCCCGCTGCACGATCCCGTTCGGGTCGAATCCCGAACTGCCCCGCTCATCCTTTCGATCCGGAATTCCGAACAGGATGATTGCGGGAATCCCCAGAGCCTTGACCTCCAGGGCCTCCTTCACCAACAGGTCGATCGAGAGTCTCGACTGCCCAGGCATCGACTCGATGGGCTCACGCCGCCCCTGCCCCTCCGTCACAAACAACGGATAGATGAAATCGGCAGGAGTCAGCGTCGTTTCACGCACCATGCGGCGAAACGGTTCTTGTTCACGGAGACGACGCAGCCGCTGTATCGGAAATGCCATGCGCGCTCACTTCCTCGGCAAGTTGGTCAAGAAGACGACCAGGTCTCGTACCGAGATCATGCCGACGAGCTGGCCGTCGCGCGTCACCCCGAGATGCCGCAGGTGGGTCTGAGCCATCAGATCGTTCGCATCCAAAAGCGTCTTGTTCTCCTCGATCGTCACCAACGGAGCGGACATGATCTGTTCGACCGTCGTCTTCGTCATGTCGGCACCCGTCGCCACAACGCGCCGCACCATGTCCGTGTCCGTGATGATGCCGATCACGTCCTTCCCGTTCGTCACGAAGAGGCTGCCGATATTGCGATCACGCATGATGCGCCCCGCCGTGCGGACGTCCATGTCGCGCTCCACGGTGATGAACTTGTCTTTCGGAACCATGAATGATTTCACTGGAACCATCGAATGACCTCCCTCTTGGTATGAGACAACACTATGAACGATGCGTCTTGCTCAGTGAGCCGCTGCGGACGCCGGTTGGCATTCGCTCGGTTGAGCATAATGGCGGACCAAGGCCTCCACCAATGCCGGAACAGTATTCTGCGTCGCCGTCACATGCACGGCCAAACCCGCGTCCCGCGCGGTTGCAGCGGTAATCGGGCCGATGCAGGCGACCACCACATCTCCCAGGGCACGACGCGCGTCACTCGGCGAAGCAAAGAGCGCCACAAAGTTCTGGACCGTCGACGAACTGGTGAACGTGACGGCGTCGAGACTTCGCTGCTGTAATCGTTCCATCAGCTGCTCGGTCGCAACCGCCGGTTGGATCGTCCGGTACACCGGCACGACATCGACCTCCGCTCCCTGCTTGCGCAACTGTTCCGGCAACAATTCGCGCGCGATCAGCGCCCGCGGAATCAAAACGCGCGTCCCGCGAAGATTCCTTCCGGCCAGAACTTCAATCAGCCCCTCCGCCTGAAACTGCTCGGGAACGACGTCCGCCCGTAAACCATACGCGCCCAATTCCTGGGCTGTTCTGGGACCGATGCAACAGATCGTCAGTTGCGCCAGCGCGCGAACGTCCAAACCTCGAGCCCGCAAAGCGCTCATGAACGGCGCAATGCCATTCACGCTCGTAAAAATCAGCCAGCGATAGGTGGACAGGCGATCAAGCGCCCCCTCGAGCGGGGCCGTTTCCTCGGGAGCCCCAATCTCGATGGTCGGGCATTCCACCGCTTCGCCCCCATACGCAGCAATCAACTCCGTCAACTCCGACGCCTGTGCCTTGGGACGCGTCACCAAAATACGACGGCCGAAGAGGGGACGCCGCTCGAACCAATTCAACTGTTCTCGCAGCCTTACCACTTCCCCGACCACAATCACGGTCGGCGGTTCCATTCGCGCAACCTGCGCTTTCGAGACCACGTCGTCCAGCGTCGCCACGACCGTGCGTTGCGTGGTTCTGGTCCCCCATCGGATGACAGCCACAGGAGTCGATCCTGATTTCCCTTCAGCCTTCAACCGCTCGACGATCTGGGGCAGGTTTGTCATCCCCATGAGGAACACCAACGTGCCATGAGCCGTGGCAAGCCTTGGCCATTCGATGCCGCTTTGTCCCTTGCTGGGATCTTCATGACCCGTGACAAAGGTCACGGTCGAAGCCAAAGTCCGATGTGTAACCGGGATGCCCGCATAGGCCGGCACCGCGACCGCCGCAGTCACGCCGGGCACGATCTCGAACGGAAGACCGGCAGCTGCAACCGCTTCCGCCTCCTCGCCGCCTCGCCCGAACACGAAGGGATCGCCCCCCTTAAGCCGCACCACGATTTTTCCACCGCGCGCACGTTCGACCAACAGGCGATTGATGTCCGCTTGGTCCCGATACTGCCCACGCCCCCGTCGGCCCACATAGATTCGTTCCGCAGACGCCGGCGCGTGGTCCAACAGCGCGGGGTTGGCCAAGTAGTCGTAGAGCACGACATCAGCGCGCTCCAGACACTCCTTGCCACGCAAAGTCAGCAGCTTCGGATCCCCTGGCCCCGCGCCGACCAAATACACCGTGCCTGATTGCCCTGCCATAGTTATGGTGCCTGTCCGTAAATATCCTTGAGAATGACATCGCCGCCGTCGGCCAGCAATTGTTCCGCCAGCGTGGTTCCTAACCATCGAGCCTCGGCCGCCGCGCCTCGGGTACGATGCCGAACCACCCGGGTTCCATCCACACTTGCGACCAGCCCCTCGAGCGTGAGTGCGTCGCCGTGCAGCGTAGCATGGGCCGCAATCGGAACTTGGCAGCCGCCCTGCAACCGATGGAGCAATGCCCGCTCCGCGATCACAGCCGTTTGAGTAGGCTCATGATTGAACCGTTTCAAGATGTCGCCTACGAACGCGTCGTCGCTGCGAGCTTCAATTCCCAGCGCCCCCTGGCCGATGGCCGGAAGACTCACCTCGACGGGCAACAGTTGCGTAATCTCTTTCGACCACTCGAGACGATTCAGCCCGGCGGCGGCGAGCACGATCGCATCGAAAACCCCGTCGCGCAATTTCCGCAACCTGGTGTCCAGATTTCCCCGCAGCATCTCGATCTTGAAATCCGGGCGATGGTGCAGCAGTTGCGCCTGACGGCGAAGACTGCTGGTTCCGATCACAGCCCCCGGGCGTAGCGCGTCGAGTGCGCAACCGTCACGGGTGATCAAGGCGTCGCGCGCGTCTTCCCGTGGCGGTACGCAGAGAATCTCGAGCCCTTCGGGCAACGCGGTCGGCACATCTTTCATACTGTGCACGGCCAAGTCGATTTCTTTCCGCAGCAGAGCCTCTTCGATTTCCTTCGTGAACAGGCCCTTGCCGCCGATTTTGGCAAGCGGGACGTCCAGGATGCGGTCCCCGGATGTTTGGATGCGTTGCAGCGTGATCGTGATGCCGGGAGCCAATTCTTGAAGACGCGCCTGGACCCACTGGCTCTGCTGCAGCGCAAGCTTGCTGCCACGCGTACCGAGAACGAGCGTCGTGCGGCTCATTGGCGGCACCAGCGGATCACCGAAGTGGGAGAATCTATAGAAGTCTGGCGAACGAACATAGCTATGCGACGAGCGAATAAGTGAGGTCAGCCCACCTTCCGCCCTTGCTCCTTTGACGGTGGTGGTAAGAGGACCGGATCGGCAATGGCGCGCGTCCCGCGTGGGACATCAGCTCCTTCCAGATCCTCACCGGACGGACTATGCCCGGCTCCGGGTCCCGGGCCGACGTCCTCGAGATTGAAAAACCTTCGCGCGGCCTCCACGAACGCGGCGCCGCCCGACGAGTTCGCCTCGGATTTCAGGGTGACCATCGTGCCGTGAACGATTTTGTTGACGATGGCAGAGGCCATCCCCTCGATCGTCGCGCGATCCTCAGCCGACAAATGCTGCAGCCGGCTCAGGGTTTTCTCCATTTCTCGGCGCTTGATGTCTTCGGTACGGCTTCGGAGTGCCACGATGGTCGGCGTGACCTCCAGCGACTTGAGCCACTGGCGCAAGACCGCGACCTCATCCAGAACCATGTGCTCCGCTTTTTCCGCTTCCTTCAAGCGCTCTTCGCGGTTTTGATCCACCCGCATCTGAAGGTCGTCGATGTCGAAGAGGAACGCGTTGTCGATGGGGCGCACGGCAGGATCGATGTTGCGTGGCACCGAAATGTCGATCAGGAAGATGGGACGATTCATGCGCTGACGCACGGCACGCTGCACGTCATCGGCGGTGACGAGGTAATGGGCGGCTCCGGTGGAGACCAGCACGATGTCGGCCGCGGCCAACTCCGTTTTGTAATCCTCAAAGGGAACCGCAGTTCCATTGAAGAGGTTGGCCAATTCCAAGCCATGCTGGAAATTCCTGGTCGTGATCCGGACTTGGCGCACTCCGCTGGCGATCAAGTGTCGTGCGGCCAACTTCGCCATTTCGCCCGCGCCAATAAGCAACACGGTCTTTTCGCTGAGATTCGAGAAAATTTTCTTCGCCAGTTCGACGGCTGCATAACTCACAGACACGGCGGTCTCGGCAATCTTCGTTTCCGTGCGAACACGCTTGGCAACGGAGATGGATTTCTTGATGATCTTGTTCAGCAGGAGGCCCGAGGTCTTGTGTGTAAGCGCCACCTCGAAGGCATCTTTGATCTGCCCGAGAATCTGAGACTCGCCGACGATCATCGAGTCCAGGCTCGCGGCGACGCGGAACAGATGCGAGATTGCGCGATCACCTGCATGCCAGTAGAGATGTGGGGTCAGTTGCTCGGAGGACAAGGAGAGATGGGCGTCGGCGAGAAAATCCTGTACCTTCCCATAGCCGGCCTCCAGATCTTCGACCACGGCGTAGACTTCCACTCGGTTGCAGGTCGAGAGCACCAGCCCCTCACGGACGCCCGGATACGAACACAATCGGCTCACCGCCTCCCCAAGGCGACTGGCCGGCACGGCGAGTTTCTCGCGAATCTCGACCGGGGCGGTCTTGTGGCTCAATCCGACGACGATCACATGCATATCAAGACACCGGCCCGTGGCTCTTCAACAAAACGCCGATCAGCGTGAGAATAACGCCCGCAAACCCAATGATGGTCAGATAGGCGGCCCGTTTGGCTCGCCATCCGACCGTCAGGCGCCCCACGAGGACAACGAAATAGAATACCCAAGTGACGACGGCCCAGGTCTGCTCCGGATTCCAATTCACATAGGTACCCCGGACAATCTCCGCCGAAAACGCGCCGCTGATGATACCGAGCGTCAGCAAGGGAAATCCCATGACGATGGATTGCTGGTTCAGATGGTCCAGGTAGTCGAGAGCCGGCAACTTGGCGTAGAGCACATTGAAACGCTTGGACTTGAGCAGGCCGTCTTGAATCAGGTACATCACGCCGGCAACGAACGCGACGGCAAACCCGACGGTTCCGAGCATGCTCAGCGTCACATGCACCCAAAGCGTCTTAAAGACGGGCTTCAGGCTGGAGACTTCATCCGCGGGAAACGCGGCAGCGGTTACCAGGGAAACCAGTGCCAGCGGTACCATGAAAGAACCCAAGACGTGGATTTGCCGACGAAACTCGACGGCAAGAAACACCAGGATGAGCATCCAGGAGAAGAACGACAAGGCCTCATGGAATGTCGGCAGCTGGGTCTGCCCCCCAGTGGACATCCGCGCCACCAGCGCGACCGTATGGGTCGCAAATCCGATGGCGGTCATCCCCAAGGAAACTTTTGACAGTGACTCAGCCCGCCGGAGAAGATAGGCGAGGTAGCACACGGTGCTCGCGAAGTACAACGCCATCGTGAGCATGAAAAACAGAGAAGACATCTCCGGCTATCCTCGCAACAATTCAGAAAAAATGCCAGTTTTTTAGAATTGGAAATTATAAAGATGCGGCGAGAACAGAGTCAAGGAAACGAGGCGCCCTCTCCACGTCATTGCGGCATTTTATACCTGATCGGAGTGCCGATCGGGCATCCCGACGACCTGACGATTCGTGCATTGCGGGTTCTCCGCAACGTCGATGTCATCGCCGCGAAGCGACCACGAGCGACCGAGGCGCTCCTTTCGCATCACGGTATGACCTCGAGGCTGACCAGCTACGATCGCGAAACCGCCGATGAGAAAGTTCCCGTGCTCCTCGATTATCTCGAGCGCGGTCGATCCATCGCGCTAGTGTCAGACTGCGGGATGCCTGGAATCTACGACGTCGGGGAATTGCTCGTGTGCGCCGCGGCATCACGAGGAATTGCAATCGAAACCATTCCCGGCCCGTCCGCCTGTACGGCAGGATTGGCCCTGTCCGGGCTCAGCGGTAACAGCTTTATGTTTGAGGGAGCAGTTCCAACCGGATGCATCGCACTGCAACGATTTGTCGCCGGGGTGATTGCGGGGAAAAGAACGACCGTCGTCTACCCTAGACCTCGGCAGGTCAAACCGATCCTCAAACTCCTCGCCGGTGCAAGCCTAAAGAAAAAGGTCATCCTGTTGAAGGACCTGACACTACCAGGGGAAGAGGTTCTCAGGGGAACCGCACTGGCACTACTCGCAGAATGGCGGCCGGTTAAGGATACGAGTCAGATCGTACTTGTGATCGAGGGTCGAGGCAATAAAGATTCAACGCAATCTTGCAAGGATCACCCATGCCGCCCCTCCCGCTAGTCGTCTTCGCGCTTCTTGATCATGACGCGAAACGATTGATCCACTCGCACCTGAGACAGAATGTCGTGGCCATCGTCGCTCACGCTCCGCGGAACGTTGCGAATAGGATCGCCGTCGTCGAGATGGACCAGAAGCACCTGCCCTGCCTCCATCGTTTCTAACTTCAGCTTGGTTTTGACAAAATTGTAAGGGCAAATGACGCCCCGCAGATCGAGCTCTGCGTCGGGTAAAAGCGTGTGTTGTGAAGCATCCACCATTAGTCTCCATCTCCAAACGAATGGATCCCTCGCATGCTAACAACCACATTTCATCCTTGCAAGGGAATGTCCAAAGCAAAAAAAACGGGGTGCTTCCCGTGAAGCACCCCGCCCTATCCTTCTCACGCCGCGAGCGGCGGAAGAATCAGCTTACTGCAAGCCCTTCAACAGGTTCGGCTTGGCAGCATCAGCTCCGTAATCAGACTTGTTCTGAACCTTGGTCTCCGGAGTGACGGTCTGATATCCCCATCCTGGCTGCGGTTCGCAATTCCAGCAAGGAGCCGCACCGGTGAACTCGCCGACCGTCGTGGTCACGACGCCGGAGTTGATCGTGCCGGGCAACACACCACCCGGGATACCGCCGGTGATCGCGCCGCTGTTCGTCTCAATACCGCGCTCGGTCGCCGGGTTCGGTCTCTGACCGAGACCACCGAAACCCGCGAGCTTCTCGTTGCCGCGAATCAGGTACACTTCGCGGACGAGTTTGCGGCCCGTGCCGTACTGCTGGTGACTGGTGGTCGCTTCCAAGACCTGGAGCGAAATGTCATCACCCGCATTCAAGGTCCGGATCTGATCCATGTTGGTCTTGTCGTCGAAGTAGACGGTCAGGGAACTCATGGCCCCAGTTCCGGCTCGTCCTTCGTCATGCGAGCTGCCACCCGTTTCCAGATGCATCTTGTTCGCCGGCAAATCGATCGCCAACACCCGGCCATAGACGGTTTCCGGGAGCGAGAGACGCTCCAGGAATGCATTCCGATCAAAAGTCTGGGTGCGGCCTGAGCTGCCGGACACGTCGCCGACTCCCGTACCGACGCCCATGGCGGACCCGGCGGCCGACTGCTGCAGACGCTCTTGAGCTGCTGCCACACTCACAGAGCCAACGAGAATCGCCGCGGCTCCTAGTGCCAACACCTTACGCATGTGCTGCCTCCTTAGTGAGTTGTAAATTGATGAGGATTGATGATGAACGATGAACCGAAATAGTCATGATAATCCTGGTCAAAGACGGCGGAACTATAGGCTATTAACCACATCATGTCAAGAGGTATTCCATCGATTTATCCACTATGTTGGGTCCTGCTGTAAAAAACTGCCGATGGGTGCGATAGGAACGCGAGATTGCCAGAGCGCCGAGCGTGCAATTTCAAGACAAGGGGCCTGTTACGCGTATGGTGCCCGGAGGGAGGGTCGAACTCCCACTCTCTTGCGAGAACCGGATTTTGAGTCCGGCGCGTCTGCCAGTTCCGCCATCCGGGCATCGGGGTGATCGGCGAGAAGGGGGACACTTCTAACACGAAGCTGCTGGAGATTCAACGGGTCGTGCACTCTTTGTTTCTCGACCCAGCCGGTGTTAGAATGCCTCGACAGTCGATCAGAACTACGGAGGCGAGTATGGCAGAGGTGCAGTGTGTGACGTGCGGGCAAACGGGCGAAGCCATTACCGATATGTTGTTTTTGGGCAAACTGGAAGCCGAGATCAAAGCGAAGGTTTGCAAACCCTGCTGGAAGAAGTGGGAAGGCATGCGCGTGATGGTCATCAACGAGTATCAGGTAAACCTCGGGGATGAGAGCGGCCGGGAATTGGTGAAAAAGCAGATGAAAGCCTTCCTCAAATTGGGAGAACAGACAGACACCTCCAAACTGGACCAAAATTTTCGCCCCACCAGCTAGTACAGAGAAACGATCCGTAACCCCGACCTCCCCTCGCCTTGCAACCGTGACTCCATTCGGGATGGGGATGGCGAGCAGGAGGAAAAGGGGGCAACAGCATCACCCGCTGGAATTCCCCCGCAAATTCGCGACTGTCCCGTCTCGTTTCATTGACACTCTGATTTCAGAAGTGCTAGATTACCCTATTCTTGAGTCTTCAGGCTCGGATACGCAAAGGACACTGACGCCGTGATTACGCAGATGCGGGTCAAGGGACTGATTTTCGACCCGTACAACAATGCCTATATAGTGGTGTTGCGAGACGAAGACAATTCCGACATGTTGCCGATTTGGGTAGGGAAATCCGAAGCGAGTGCCATCGGGTTGGCCATGGAAAATGTGACGGCCCCCCGTCCGATGACCCACGACCTGATGAAGTCCTTCCTCGAAACCTTCGACGCAAAGGTCATCAGCGTGGTCATCACCGACCTGAGCGACAACACCTACTTCGCGAAAATCCATTTGATGTACGAGGATTCGGAATATACGGTGGATTCCCGCCCGAGCGATGCGATCGCGCTTGCGCTGCGAACCAACGCCCCGATCTTCGCCAACGAGAACGTCATCAAGAAGCAATCGTCTGAAGAACTCGAGCAGTGGCTTGAAAACCTCAAGCCGGAAGATTTCGGAAAACTGGATACCTAATGTCAGCGGAAGCCTCCAACCAGCCGTCCGCGACCGAGCTCGTCCCCCTCACGGTCAAGCAGGTCGTCGAAGACAGCAACACGGACACCCGGATCGTCGTCCTCAAGAGCGAGGATGCGACTGAGACGCTCCCCATCTGGGTGGGATCGGCGGAAGGAAACGCTATTCGCCTGGCGATGGAGCGGGTGGTAACACCCCGCCCCATGAGCCACGATTTGATTCGCAGCTTTGCCAATCACCTTGGCGTGCAAATCGAACGTGTGGTGATCACGGACGTAAAGGGCAGCACCTATTACGCCACCGTGGCCTTTTCCTCGAAGGGCGTGCAGCGCACGCTCGACGCGAGACCGAGCGATGCTATCGCCTTGGCCATTCGCGCAAATTGCCCCATCTTTGCAACCCGGGACGTCCTGAATCGCCGCACGGCGGTCCATCTGGACGCCTGGATCTCAAAGTTGGATCAGAAGAACAGCGAACCTCAACAAGCCTGAGGCCCAGCCTCGGCGATGCATTGTCCCTTGCAGGAGTGATGGAGACCATGACTAAGACGTATCTCGAAAAGCCGGCAGATGTTCAGCGGAAGTGGTTCCTGGTGGATGCCGAAGGCAAGACCCTCGGACGGTTGGCGGCCAAAGTGGCCAGCCTGCTCCGCGGCAAACACAAGCCTACCTTCACCCCCCACGTCGATACCGGCGATCATGTGGTGATCGTCAACGCGGAGAAAATCGTGTTGACCGGCGACAAAATGGAAACCAAGACCTACGCCTACCACACCGGGTATCCGGGCGGATTGAAGACCATGACCGCCGAACATCTCTTCCGTCGGCATCCGACCGAGCTGCTGACCCGCGCGATCGAGGGTATGTTGCCCAAGACGCCGCTCGGAAAGCATATGGCCAAGAAACTGCGCGTCTATGCGGGACCTACGCATCCGCATCAAGCCCAGCAACTGGAATCGCTCTCACTTTGATATTCACGCATCGATTCGCTTTGTGAAGGAGGCCGCCTGATATGGCAGCAATGACGCAGTACGCAACTGGGAAACGGAAGAGCGCAATCGCCCGGGCATGGGTGACCGCCTCGGCCGGAGACATTGTCGTCAACGAAAAGCCGCTTGAGAAAGCGTTCCCGCGGACGACCCTCCGGAATGTGATTCAATTTCCGCTCGAACTGGCCGGCGTGAACGGCAAGTATTCCGTGCGCGCCACCGTGCACGGTGGCGGCCCGGCGGGACAAGCCGGGGCGCTTCGGCATGCGATTTCCAAGGCGCTCGTGATCATGAGCGCGGCATTCCGCAGCCCGCTGAAGAAGGAAGGCCTCCTCACCCGCGACTCGCGCGTGAAGGAACGGAAAAAATACGGTCAGAAAGGGGCCAGAAAGCGCTTCCAGTACTCGAAGCGGTAACGAAGGCCTGGAGCCTGAACATACCAAAAAGGGAAGGCTCCTCTGGGCCTTCCCTTTTTTATTGCCGCCGGCCCTGGAGCAAAGGCTGCCCATGGGTTGTGCGTAGGGATCGGGAGGCGTGCGATGACATCGGTACGGGTAGCGGTTGCTGGTGCGAGCGGATACACAGGGGCAGAGCTGGTGCGGTTGTTGGCCCAGCACCCCAAAGTCACATTGGCGGCGGTCACCTCGGAAAAATCCGCGGGAAGCCCCGTCTTCTCGGTTTATCCTCATCTACAGGGCATCGTGTCCCTGTCCTTTGAAGCCCTGGCTCCTGAAGCCTTGGCCGAAAGAGCCGATTTGCTCTTCCTTGCCCTCCCCCACACGAAATCGATGGAGCCGGTCGCGAGTTGTTTGAAAGCCGGCAAACGCGTGGTCGACCTCAGTGCCGACTATCGGTTACGGGACCTGCGCACATTCGAGACCTGGTATCAAACGGCGCACCTCCATCCTGAATTGCTTCGATCCTCGGTCTACGGTTTGCCGGAATTGCACCGAACTGCGATCGCACAGGCCAACCTGGTCGCCTCTCCTGGCTGCTACCCCACCGCAGCGATCCTTCAGCTGGCACCGCTGGTGGCGCATGGGTTCATCGATACGAACTCCATTGTGATCGATGCCAAGTCCGGCGTGTCCGGTGCCGGGAGAAGCCCCGCACTCGCCTACCACTTCCCTGAGGCCCATGAATCGTTGGAACCTTACAAGATCGGACAACACCGGCACATTCCGGAGATCGAGCAGGAGTTGACCGGCCTCGCGGTCAAACATGCGCGGGCAGCCGGCACCCAGGCCAGCGATCCTCCAGGCGCAACCATCACTTTCACACCGCATCTCGTCCCGATGAATCGAGGCATTCTGAGCACAGCGTACGCGCGCGTGAAGGGCCGACTGAACGCAAACGACCTTCGGGCGAAATACCGTGACTTCTATAAGGGCGAACGCTTCGTCCGCATCCTCGAAGGCGCGATGCCCAATCCGCGGCACGTCCGCGGCGCTAACTACTGCGACCTCGCCGTCCATGTGGATTCGCGCACGGGACAGGTGATCACGGTGGCGGCGATCGACAACCTGATCAAGGGAGCAGCCGGTCAGGCCATCCAGGCTATGAACCTGATGCTGGGCTTTCCCGAGGAGATGGGCTTGACTGCGCCTGGCATCTATCCGTAACCGGCGCGTCGACCTTGCCCCAGGGACACGGTTTCCTCCTCATCCCAACAAAGGACGAATGATGAAGGACATTTCGGGCGGTGTGACCGCCCCTAGAGGGTTTTTAGCCGCAGGTATGTATTGCGGCATCAAGAAGAAAGTCTTGCCGGATCTGGCCTTGATCGTGTCTGAGGAAACGGGCCCCATTGCCGGCGTCTTTACCCTGAACCGGGTGGCCGCGGCGCCGGTACTGCTTGATCGTCAGCACCTCCGCAAAGGACAGGGCCGCGCGATCCTCGTGAACAGCGGCAATGCCAACGCATGCACAGGCGCAAAGGGCATGAAGGTCGCCGAGATCATGGCACGAATCATCGCCGATCCTCTGCGAACACCCGCGCATACGGTGTTTGTCGGATCGACCGGTGTGATTGGGCAACCCCTCCCAGTCGAAAAGATCGAAGCGGCTGTACCGGCGCTGCTGGAACGACTGAGTCGCCGTGGCGGCGTGGATGCCGCCAAAGCGATTATGACTACCGACCTCAAGCCCAAGCAGGCGGCAATGCAGGCTCGTCTCGGCGGCACCCTTGTGACGGTCGGAGGGATGGCGAAAGGCTCCGGCATGATCCACCCCAACATGGCCACGATGCTCGGGTACCTCACGACCGACGCGGTCATCGGGCGGCAAGCGCTGCAGCGTGCGTTGCGTCAGGCAGTCGACCGGTCGTTCAACTGTATCAGCGTCGACGGGGACACGAGCACGAACGACACCGTACTGTGTCTCGCCAACGGCAAGGCCGGCAACCTGACCCTAAAGCCCGGCACGCCGGATTTCGCGCGATTCTGCGAGATGGTGGAGACCGTTTGCCGGACGCTGGCTCTCAAAATTTGTTGGGACGGCGAAGGGGTCACAAAGGTCGTTCGTATCGAGGTCGTGAAGGCCAAGAGCGTCGAAGCGGCGCGCCAGGTGGCGCAGACCATTGCAACCTCAAACCTGGTCAAGACTGCGCTGTTCGGAGGTGACGCCAACTGGGGCCGTGTGATGGCAGCCCTGGGTCGTTCTGGCGTGGCCATCGATCAAAACCTAGTCAGCCTGAAATTCGGCAATGTGCCGATGGTGCGGAACGGACAGGGTCTCGGCGCTGAGGCCGAAAAGGGTCTGACGAAGGTGTTCCAACAGCGGGAATTCACGATCCTGGTGGATTTGGGCCAGGGCAAGGCATCGTCGCACATGTGGACGACTGATCTGTCCTACGAATACGTGCGAATCAATGCCAGTTACCGGTCGTAAAGCCATTCGCAAGCTTGCAATGTGCCAGGGATTGTGCTAGCGTTCGTTCGTTTTGGCGCAAGGAGATACTCTCCTGCGAGATCGTTCGTAAGCCCCTGACAACAGGGACTTTTTATTCAAATCCACACCAGCGTGATGCGCACGCTGCGCAGCCTGAGAACAAGGGGGACATCCCCCTCGCCTACGGCTTTTGCCGAGCGCTCTGCAGGCTTCGGAGGGAGGTGAAGGTATGGGAGTAGTTGCAATCAAGGAATTATTGGAAGCGGGCGTCCATTTCGGACACCAAACCAACCGTTGGAACCCGAAGATGAAGAGGTTCCTCTTCGGCGAGCGAAACGGCGTCTACATCATCGACCTTCAACAGACGGTCGATCGGATGGAACAGGCCTATACCTTCGCCCGTGATACGGTGGCGGCCGGCGAGTCGGTCCTGTTCGTCGGGACCAAGCGTCAGGCGGCCGACATCCTGGAAGAAGAATCTAAACGTGCCAACATGTTCTTTGTGAACCAGCGGTGGCTGGGCGGCATGTTGACCAACTTCCAGACCATCCGGCGCAGCATCGACAAGATGAAGAAGATGGAAGCCACGATCGCGGACCCGTCGCATCAGGGGCATACGAAAAAAGAACTCGGCCAGATGCAGAAGGAAGTCGTCAAGCTGCAGAAGAACCTGTCCGGCATCCGCAATATGCGCGGCCTCCCCGGCGCGGTCTTCGTCCTCGACACGCGCATCGAACACATCGCGGTGCTCGAAGCCAACCGGCTGGAGATCCCAGTCATCGCCATCGTCGACAGCAACTGCGACCCGGATCACATTCAGTATCCGATCCCGGGCAACGACGATGCGATCCGTTCGATCAAGCTGATCATTTCCCGTATCGCCGATGCCTGTATCGAAGGCGCGCACTTGCGGGCGCAGCAGGAAGAAACCGACTTTGCCGCGGCCCCGGCCGGTGACAAGCAAGCGGTCAACCTGGAGAGCGTCCCTGCAGCGTCCTAATGCGCCTGACGCAACAACCGGTATCGCGCATAACATCATCAGTGGGAGAGAACCGAGGAGTCCATGGCAAGCCTGAGTGAATTGGTCAAAGAACTACGCGAGAAAACCGGTGCCGGCATCTTGGATTGTCAGAAGGCACTGACGGAAAACGGCAACGATGTGGAGAAGGCGGTCGACTTCCTTCGTCAGAAGGGCTTGGCGGCCGCCCAGAAGAAGGCGGGACGGGAAACCAACCAGGGTCTCATCCACGCCTACATCCATGCGGGTGGAAAGATCGGCGTGCTCATCGAAGTCAATTGTGAAACCGACTTCGTGGCCCGCAACGAGGAATTCAAGTCCTTCGTGAACGACCTGGCCCTTCAGGTCGCCGCCGCCACCCCGGCGCACGTGCGCCGGGAAGACATTGCGGCCGACGTGGTCGCGAAGGAACGGGCCATCTATGAGGCCCAGGCCAAGGAGATGGGCAAGCCGCCCGCCGCCTGGCCAAAGATCGTCGAGGGCAAGCTCGAAAAGTTCTACCAAGAGAGCTGTCTGCTCGAACAGGCGTTCATCAAGGACCCGTCCGTCACCATTAAAGACCTGTTGTCCCAAAAGATCGCGAAGATCGGCGAGAACATGAACATCCGCCGATTCACGCGCTACCAACTAGGCCAAGCATGAGCTCTGCCAAATACCGGCGCATTCTGCTGAAAGTCAGCGGAGAAATGCTGGCCGGTGAGCAGGGTTACGGCATCCAACCCTCGATCCTCGAAGGACTCGCGGAAGAAATCTCCGACGTCGTCGCGATGGACGTGGAAGTAGCGGTCGTCATCGGCGGCGGCAATATCTTCCGCGGGATCGCGGCGAGCGCGCGGGGTATGGAGCGGGCCTCGGCCGATTACATGGGCATGTTGGCGACGGTGCTGAACGCATTGGCGCTGCAGAACGCCCTCGAACGCAAAGGCGTCAGCACGAGGGTCCAGTCGGCCATCGAAATGCGTCAGTTGGCCGAAGGGTACATTCGACGCCGCGCCATCCGACATCTCGAAAAAAAGCGCGTGGTGATCTTCGCCGGCGGGACCGGCAACCCCTATTTCTCCACCGACACCGCCGCATCTTTGCGGGCCATGGAAATCGGGGCCGAAGTCATCATGAAGGGGACCAAAGTCGACGGGATCTACGACAGTGACCCGGTGAAGAATCCCCAAGCCAAGATGTACTCCGAAATTCCGTTCATTTCGATCCTGAACCAAAATCTCAAAGTTATGGACTCCACCGCGATCAGCCTCTGCATGGACAACCGCCTCCCTTTGATTGTGTTTAATCTGAAAGAAAAGGGGAACTTCAAGCGAGTAGTCCAGGGGGATCAGATCGGCACGGTCGTAACCGTCGGAAGCCGGTAGGGAGAGCGAAGCATGTCGACAGCGCAGGCGGTAAAGCAGAAAGTCACGGACAAGATGGAGCATGGGCTGGAGCATCTCAAGCGCGATCTCGCAGGGCTCCGGACAGGGCGCGCCTCTGTGGCATTGCTGGACGGCATCAAGGTGGACTATTACGGCACTCCGACGCCGCTGAAGCAGGTCGCGAACATCGGGACGCCCGAAGCCCGCCTCATCACCGTGCAACCGTGGGAACAAAATCTCATTAAGGAAGTCGAGAAGGCGATTATGGCCTCCGACCTTGGGCTGACTCCGTCGAATGACGGCAAGCTGATCCGGATTCCACTGCCCCCGCTGACCGAGGAACGGCGCAAGGAACTCATCAAGGTCTGCAAAAAGCACGGAGAAGATGTAAAAGTGCAGATCCGTGCGTTCCGCCGCGACGGCAACGATGAGTTGAAGAAGCTCCAGAAGGACAGCAAGCTGACCGAAGACGAACTCCGCAAGGCCGAAGCCGAAATCCAAAAGCTGACCGATCAGTACGTCCAGAAGGTCGACGACGTGCTGAAGAAAAAGGAAGGCGAGATCCTGGAAGTTTAGCCCTTATTCCGCTGCGACGAGCTGCGTGCATAACTCTGCCCATCCCTTTCCCACGTTCACCTGCATCGATCTCCGTGCCCTCGCGCATAACCTCACCCAGGTCCGGTCGCGCATTCCGGCTGCCTGTGGCATCCTCGCCGTCGTCAAGGCCAACGCCTATGGGCATGGCGCGGTCCCGATTACAAATGCCCTCCGGCAGTTCGGCATTGCGCAATTCGGTGTCGCCACAGTCGACGAAGGTGCCGCCCTCCGCGCCGCCGGCGTCGATGCATCGATTCTCGTCATGGGTGCTGTCACCGCAGGGGAATTTCCGGATCTCATCAGCGCCAAGCTGACTCCGGTTCTTTACCGTTCCGAGCTGGTGCAGCGGTTCGCAGCGGAGGTTGATCGACTCACACCCGGCAGCACCGCTTACCCTGTCCACCTCAAAGTCGATACGGGCATGGGACGGCTCGGCATCACCCTGCAAGAACTCGCGGAGACGGTCGCTTCGCCGGCCCTCCTCAGGGGGACATTACGCCTCGAAGGCATCATGAGCCACCTGGCCGACGCGGACAATCAGGACCCCACGTACACCCAGAGCCAGATCCATGAATTCGATGAAGCCATACGCCTTCTGACACGCGAAGGTCGATTGCCCGAGCTCGTCCATTTGGCCAACAGCGCAGGGATCCTGCTTCATCCCTCGTCCCACCACCGGCTCGTACGGCCTGGGATCATGCTCTACGGCTACCACACACTTCCGGCCCTCCCCTCCGGCGTGACGTTGCGGCCGGTCCTCTCGTGGCAGACCACCGTAGCCCACCTTCGCACCGTCGAGGCGGGAGCCAGCGTCAGCTACAACCGCACGTTCGTGGCAACGCGGCGGTCCCGTATCGCAGTCCTGCCGGTCGGGTATGCGGACGGCTATAACCGGCTTCTGTCCAATCGCGGCCGAGTGTTAGTGCGGGGACGGCGGGCTTCGGTCGTCGGCCGGGTCTGTATGGACATGACCATGATCGACGTCACCGATTGTCCGGGTGCGGCGATCGGCGATCCGGTGGTCCTGATCGGTCGTCAGGAGCAGGAGGGCATCTCGGCTGAGGAAATGGCCGGTTGGCTGCAAACGATCCCCTACGAGGTGCTTTGCGCCATCGGCACCAGGGTCCCGCGTATCTATCAACCGGCCGATCCCGCTTCCGCTCAGTGACCGTACCAATCGCAATCTTCATTGTGGCTTCGTAGGGTCTTCCCTATAATGGTCTGACCAAGCACGAATACCTACTCCGGGAGTTCGATGGTGACTGCGGTCTATCACGTCAGGGATTCAATTCTCGGCTACCTCCTGGTGGTGCAGGAGTTCACCCTTCTTTGTGTGCACACGCTCATCAACCTGGTCCGGCCGCCGTTCTACCTGCGCGAAACGATCATCCAGATGGATCGAATCGGCGTTGGGTCGCTCTTCATCGTCGTGCTGACCGGTATCTTCACGGGCATGGTGCTGGCCCTGCAGGGCGCCGTCCAGCTGGAACCCTATGGAGCGACGATCTATGTCTCCCGCCTGATCAGCACCTCGGTCGTGCGTGAATTGGGCCCGGTCCTCGCCGCGCTGATGATCGCGGGACGGGTCGGCACCGGCATCGCGTCCGAGTTGGCCTCAATGACGGTCACGGAACAAATCGACGCCTTGCGCGCCGAAGGTACCGACCCGGTGCACAAGCTCGCCACCACGCGCTTGATCGCCTGCCTCGTGATGATTCCCCTCCTCACCATCATCGCCGACGGTGTCGCGATGTTCGGAGGATGGCTCGTCGCGCGGCTCTATCTCGGCATCGACTCCTACTTCTATTGGACGTGGGCCTTCGAAGCCCTCCGCCAACGCGACCTCGTCCTGGGGCTCCTCAAGCCGGCGATGTTCGGCTTCCTCATCGCCATGGTCGGCTGCTACGCGGGCTTCTCGACGAAGGGCGGCACGGTCGGGGTCGGCATCTCCACGACGCAATCGATGGTGTCGTCCTCGATCCTGATCTTGGCGACGGACTTCTTCATCACCAAACTCTTCATGGCGATTTCGTGACAGGACAGAGAAGGCCACGACCATGATCGCGCTGGAGAACGTCTTTCTGACCTTGGGGAACAAGCGAATATTGGAAGAGGTGTCGTTTCAGGTCGCACCGGGTGAAACCAAAGTCATCCTCGGCGGCAGCGGCTCGGGGAAGACGACGATCCTTCGCCTGATCCTCGGTCTCCACAAGCCGGAAAGCGGCTCGATTCAAGTGGCAGGCGAAGAAATCTCCAGGCTCCACGATCGCGAGCTCCCCCACATCCGCCGGCAGATGGCGATGGTGTTCCAAGGTGCGGCCCTGTTCGACTCCCTTACCGTGCGGGAGAACGTCGGCTACCGGCTCTGGGAGCACCAGCTGGCCTCGGATGAGCAAATCGAGTCGACCGTGCGGGAAAGCCTGCAATTTGTCGGACTGGAAGACACGATCGACAAGATGCCTGCCGACTTGAGCGGCGGGATGCGAAAGCGCGTCGGGATTGCTCGAGCCCTGGCCAGCGGCGCCTCGATCCTCTTGTACGACGAACCGACTGCAGGCCTCGATCCGATGAACTCCTTCTCGATCGGTCGGCTGGTGTTGAAGCTCAAGGACAAGGGCGTCACACAAGTCATCGTCACCCACGACCTCGAATTGGCGTTTCGTGTCGCGGACCGCATCATCATGATTCAACGGGGCCGAATCGCATTTCAGGGGACGCCCAAAGACCTGTCCGGGCGGGAAGATCCGGCCATTCGCGGGTTCCTCGACCCGGCATCGCTCTCGCCGGACCAATGGGACGCGCTGGCCAAACGCGGGAAGGGATAGAAACCGACGATGAGACAATCCCAATTAGGTTGGTCGCAAGTCAAGATCGGCCTGCTGGTCGTGGTCGCCCTCTCCATCCTCGCCTACATGATTCTCAACCTTGAGGAAGGCATGGGGCTGATCCAGCACAAAACCAAGTTCCGCGCGCTGGTCCCCCATACGCAGGGGCTGAAGATCGGCGGCCCGGTGCGGATGAACGGCGTGGACATCGGCAATATCCACGGCATCGCGATTTCCGGCGAGACTGCTCAGGTGGAGATCAAGTTCACGGTGCAGCAAGCGGCAGCAATTCACATTCGGCAGGACGCGGCCATCCATATTCGCGCCCTCGGCCTGCTCGGCGACAAATTCCTGGAGATCGCCCCCGGCAGCCCGAATCAGCCGCCGCTCCCCCCCAACAGCGTCATCGTGGGCCAGCCCGAAACCGACATGACGGACCTCGCCGCCACCGCCTCGGTCACCATCGAGAAGGTCAATGCGGCGCTCGAACAGATTCAATTGGCCCTCAAGGCCATCACCCAGGGCCAGGGCACCACGGGCAAGCTCGTCAATGACCCAGAACTGTTCGACAGATCGAAAGAAGTCCTGGGCAAGATCGATCGCGCTTCGGATAAGGGGCTCGCGCTGCTGGAGAAGGTGGAAAAAGGCGAGGGCACGGTCGGCAAACTGATGACCGACAAGGATCTCTATGCCAGGGCCGCCACGGCCGTCCGGGAACTACAAGAATTGACCAAGAAGCTGAACAATCAGAACGGGACCCTGGCCAAATTGGCCGACCCCGACCTCTACAATAAGCTCGACCGCCTGTCTAACCGAGGCGAAACGTTGCTTGCGAAAATCGAGCATGGTGAAGGAACCGTCGGCAAGCTCGTTACCAACGACGAACTTTATGTGCGGACCGACAAACTGCTCACAGAGATCGAACAATTCGTGGCGGAAGTGAAGAAGAATCCCAAGAAATACCTCAAGCTCTCGGTGTTCTAGCCATCCCCGGCGCATCCCCCTTGCCTTGGCCCAGCGAATATTGGATAGTCGGTTCATGGGTTCTCGTCGTTTCCACGCTTGCCTCCTCCCCCTACTCAGCGCCTGTGTCGTACTCGGGCTGGGCATGGCCTCGGAAACAGCCTCGGCTGGTCAATCCGCGCAACCCACGCCCCCCCCATCCGGCATGGCGGTCCACATTCCCTTTTCTGCCGATGCCATCGGACAGTATTACGAACAGGTCCACGATGAGCTGTCCGAACGACGGGCGAACGGAAACGAGTGGATCACGCTGGGCGGCGGCACCGGCTTTCTCAAATATCGTCTTTGGCCGGGCGATCACGAGCACTCGCTGTCCGCGGCCTCTGTACGCACACAATCGGTACTCCCGTTCGGGGTCGAATATGCCAAGAAGGTGAAGGGCACCATCACCAAACTGGCGACCTGCGGCCTCGAATCTCCCGCGACGGGAGCCGGTCGGTTGTCGGTCAGCATGGAAACCCGCTTCGGGTACGGCCGAAGCTACCAACTCCTTCCCTCCACCAATATCGCGTCCGTCGAACCGAAAGGCTCCTGCCTCATGCAGGAGCGGACCGTGGACGCCACGCCGCTGATGCTGCAGGTCTATCGCAGCGAGCTGCAGCAAGCATTGCCTATGGCCGACCAAAAGGCCAAACAGGCCCTCTCGCTGAAAGCAGCCATGGTCGAGGTGTGGCGGGATTTGCATGAACCACTGCTATTGGATGAAGCCGCCTCCCTCTGGCTCCTTGTGCATCCGGAAGCCGTCGGTTCCGGAGCGGTCCAGCCGACGCCCACGACCCTCACTGCCGGGTTCGGCATTACCGCCCATCCGGCCGTCGTACGTGGTGCCAAGCCGGCTGTTCCCCTACGTCCGCTGCCTGAACTCGGCGACGGCGGCGCACCCGATGGATTCCGAGTCACATTCGATGCCGCGATCCCAATGGAAGAAGCCAATCAGCGGTTGCGCGAGGCCGTGGTGGGACAAGAATGGTCGCTGGGGGTGGGAATGGTCCGAATCGCCGATGCGAAACTCTATCCGGCCGGTGAACAGGCCGCGGTAGAACTCGTGTTGCGCGGCTTGCTTCCCTACACGGTCGTGCTGAAGGGCACCCCCGAGTATGACGAGGCGGCGGGACAGATCCTCTTTAAGCGCTTCGACTATCAGATCAAGGAGCGGACCGGGGTTACGGACTTTGCCGAAGCCTATCTCCACGACACGCTGCGCGACCTGCTGGCGCAGCATGTCACAGTTCCAGTCCGAGATGAGTTGGACGCGATGCGGGGACAGGTTGAGAAGGGGTTGAACCGGCCGCTGAAAGGCGGGCGATTACGAGGCAGGGTGGAGGAACTGACCCTGAAGAGCCTGGCGTTTCATCCCGAGGGACTGTCCGCCTCGTTTAAGATCGCGGGGGAACTGCACTACGACGTCACGGCGAGCCAGGCAACCCCTTGAGGCGTACCGGCTAGACTTTAAGTTTCCGCTTCAGCCGCTTTTCGACGCTCGCCACTTTCGACCCCAGCCGACCCTTGGCGCCTTTGCGCGCATCCACCTTGATCGTGCAGGAGATGCGGCCGCAGTCCTTCCGCATCCGCTCATAACACTTCTTCACGACGGCGAACACTTCGTCCCATTCGCCTTCGAGTACCGTCCCCATCGGGTTGAGCCGGTAATCGACCCCGCTCTTGTCGATGATGTCCAACGAACGGGACACATACTTCCCGACACTTTCACCCTTTCCCAACGGCGACATGCTGAATTCCAGTAATACCATAGTCGAAGACTCCTCGGAGCTGATCGCTGTGTAGCCGGCGGCCGATAGCCGCCTTCTTAGGATTCGCGCTTCTCCCCCGCTGCCACGCCGGCCCGCTGATCGAGCCAGACTTTCGGATATTGCACCTTGCCCAGCAGACGGAACCCGTCCAACGCCTCGCGCAGCAGCGCGCGCCGCTTCTCGGCGTCCGGTTCGTTCTTCTTCGCCTGCTCCCGCAACTGACTGAGCCAATCGATGAACGCCGCAAACTCGGCGTCGAAGATCCGCTCCATATCTTCCTTCATGAACCCGGACAATGCCGGCGCCTGTCCGCTCGTGCTGATCGCCACGCGGAGATGCCCGCAGTTCACGACCGCCGGCATGACGACGTTGGAATATTCCGGCATGTCGACCGACCAGAGCAGGAACTTCTGTTCTCGGGCCATCGCGATCAACGCCTGGCCCATCTCACGATCCCCTCGCAGGGCGTTCAACACCAGAATCGCACTTTCGACGTCGGTCGCACGGAAATGCCGGCCCCGATGGATGATCTTGGCGGAGGCCGCCAGCCGCCGCAGCGGTTCGATGAGCGAAGGGCTGATGACCGTCACCTTGGCGCCCGATTCAAGCAGCCGCTGCGTTTTCTCGGCGGCTTCTTCATCGCCACCGATCACCACTACCGGCCATCCGCGTACGTCGAGCGAGATCTGAAATCCTGGATTAGCAGCCATGATCGTGTTCCTCCAACAGCGGTTGCGAAAACGGAAGGCGTATCATACAACAGCCCTTTTCCCAGCGTAAACCCGCCGAGCCGGTTCCCCTTTGACCGGAGCCCTGGGTATAATGCCGGGGTTTGAGCGGACTGCGCGCCGCGAGGCGTTCACCAAAGGAGCACATCTTGGCAGGATATACAGGACGATCGATACTGATGGCGGGCGGCATCATCGGGCTGGCGGCCCTCGCCGCCTATTTCGGCATCGCACATATCGGGGAGCCGGACCAGGGCGGCGGCTCGATCGCCGGCCAGGTGCGGATCGCCCCGGAACTGGCCTCGCAGCTCAAGCCGACCGACGTCCTGTTCGTGATTGTGCGCCGCCCATCCGGTCCGCCGCGGCCGATCGCGGCCAAACGGTTCGACCAACCCAAGTTCCCGGTGTCGTTCGAAATCACCGGCGACGATGTGATGGTCAAGGGAACGGAACTGAAAGGGATGGTGGATGTGATTGCCCGTGTCGACCGAGACGGCCAAGCCGGCCAACCCCAACCGGGTGACATGGAAGGCCGCTACGACAAGAACCCAACCCTACCGGGCGGCAAAGACGTGAACATTACGATCGACAAGGTCTACTAGCGGAACCACGTGCACCAGCACATGCTCTGGATTGAGATCGAGGGCCAGTCCGAAACCAGACAGGTCAAACGAAAACATCCCGACTCACCCAGTGCCTATTAGGGGCCGGAGGGGTCCGCGTCGAGCTCCATGTTCCAGTACAAATAGTCACGCCAGCTTTCCGGCGTATTCCGGATGCCGATCGTAATCGTGACCGTGGGGCTCCAGCGCGGCTTCACGGGTTTCTTGATCAACCGCATGTTGGCTTCGTCGGGCGTCCGCCCGCTCTTCCGGTTGTTGCAGCGCCAGCAGGCCGTCACGATGTTCTCCCAGGTCTTGCGGCCGCCCTTGGCGATCGGCACGACGTGGTCGAAGGTCAACTCTTCCGTGCGGAACTTGTGATTGCAGTATTGGCAGCTATAGCCGTCACGGGTAAAGATGTTGATGCGCGAAAACTTGACGGCGCGGTGGCTGTCCTTCAGCTTGACCAGCTTGAGCAACCGCATAACGGACGGAAGTTTGATGGAAATCGAAATGCCGTGGACTTCGCGATCGTAGACTTCGAGAACTTCGACTTTCCCCTGCCAGAGCAGCGTGATCGCCTTCTGCCAGTGGAGGACGCGCAGCGGTTCATAGGTCGAGTTGAGCAACAAGGTCATTTCCATAGTAGCTCCGACGGTCTCCTATGCGTGCACTTATGATAAGGATAGCAAAATGCCGACGACAGACTCCTTTCCCATGATTCTATGCCATATGCGACCAATGAAATCAAGCATTTGAGGCCGGCCGGCCTTGATGTTACGCAGACTTGAGCCGCGCGCACCCACAGCGAGAGGCACACACAATCACATGGAATCGCCGCCACAATACGTCACGATCGCAAAGGTAGGAGACATCCCGCCCGGGACTTGCCGAACGGTGGATGTACAGGGGATCTTCCTGGCTCTTTGTAACGTCGAAGGAACTTATCGAGTCGTCGACAACACCTGCCCGCACGCGGGGGGCCCCTTAGGCGAAGGGCAGTTGCAGGGGGAACTCCTGGTCTGTCCCTGGCACGGTTGGCGATTCAATGTGCGAACGGGCGAACGGCAGGAGAATCCGGAGATCCGCGTGCCGGTGATCGAGGTGCGAGTCTTAGGAGAAGAGATTCAGGTGAAGGTGCCGCTTACGTTGTAGGCGGCAGCGGCGGGGAATTGGGTTTGGAGGGGTCGGGACGACGCTCGGGAGGACCTTCCGGCATCAACCCGTCGGCCGGCAGCGAAGCGGCGTTCACGCGCTTGCTTTCCAAATCCACGTGCCAGATGAACTCCCGCTCGAACCACTGATTCGTCCCCTGCTCGCGCATGTTGATCCGAATCTCGTAGCGCTGCCCATCCTGCTTGATGACGCGCCATTCGCCCAACCGCAAGCCAAGCCCCCGTGCTTTTTGAATCCGCACCCGCTCGTTGAAGGCTTGAAGAATCGTGGGATAGCCGGCCGCGCGGTGCGTCTGCACCAGCGCCAACGCTTCCGCAGCCCGAGGATCGGTCACGGGGTTGATGCTCGGCGGCGTCAGCCACAGGTAGATCAACACGCCGGCCGCAAGCAAAACCAGCACTCCGTAATGAATCGCTTTGCTCATGGATTGGAAAAGATAGAATGGGTTCGCCGATGATCGATGCTCGTAATCATAAAAGGGGCCGGCGGCACTGTCAACGGAGCCGGCTTGCGCCCGTCATCGAAGGCCCGACCGTCCCTGCGGCCTTGACAACGCCGCGCGGGGCTATGCTACAAGTATCGACCACTGCCATTTATGATTGAGGGAGCAGTACGTCCCGATGAAATTTTTCTTCTACGCCGACAATTTGAACCCGACCCAACTCAAGCGTCGCGCCCCCGAACACAAGTTTCTGTTCAACGCCTATCTTCCGGACCACTCGATCCAGTTTTGCCGGTGGTCCACCCAGTGGCGTTGCGGACTCGCCAGCGTGATTCCCTCGCCGGGCGAGAAGGTCTGGGGCTCGGTCTTCGAGATCACCGACGAAGATTTGAAGATCCTCGACGAGTTCGAAAACGATGTGCCGCAGGGCGCCTATCGCCACCTGCCCGTCACGGTCATTACTGAGGACAACGAAAAGATCCTCGTCACGACCCATGCCGCCAACCCTATCGGGAAGTTCAAGCCCAAGCAGCACTACCTGGACTGGGTGATGAAGGGGCTCAAGCAGTGGAAGCTCCCCCAGGAATGCATCGAACAGTGGGGTTTGTACAGCCCGAAGTAACCCAGCAAGAACGTATGGCTGCTAGCCTATCGAAAATGGCAGGAGCCTGAGTCCCGGTTTCCTGTCACGTGCCATACGCCATCAGCTCTTTATCAAGGAGAGACCATGCCGAAGCCGAAATATCATATCCTCGTCTGCACCAACGCCCGTCCCCCCGGCCATCCGAAGCCCTCTTGCGGCGGCCAGGGATCGGCACAGCTCCTCATGGCCTTCAACATGGGTCTGATGCAGCGCGGTATCATGCCCGGTGAAGTGTTGGTCACAGGCTCCTCCTGCCTCGGCCCCTGCGAACAGGGACCGACGGTGGTCGTCTACCCGGACAATACCTGGTACTCGAAGGTCACGGAAGCCGATGTCGCCACCATCCTCGATGAACACATCAAGGGCGGTAAGCCGGCAGCGAAGCTCAATCCGGACGGAGTCTGGAAGTAGTCCCGAATTCTTCCATTTCTTTGAGGATACTCAAAACGGCTGCTATCTCACCCGCCCAGCCCCGGCGCGCCGGGACGCGCCATTCCGCAAGCAAGACCGCAGGCGCGAGGCGAGTTGAGTCGTGGGCGGCAGCTGGATAGTTTCGAATCCTGGCTGCATTTTCATCATCCGATCAACATGAGCACGCCAAGTCACAAAGAACACAAACACCACGCCCCTCGCTCCATCGGCTGCATGGTCATCACCTGCAGCGACACGCGCACGCCTGAAACCGACACGAGCGGGCAGCTGATCCACAAACTGCTTAAGGAACAGGGTCACAGCGTCGCGGCCTATCACCTGGTAAAGGACGAACCGGCGCAGATCAAGGACCGGATTGCCGAAGGGTTGGCGAACGGCGCGGTGCAGGCCATCATCATCAACGGCGGCACCGGGATCTCGCGGCGGGATTCCACGTTTGAAGCAGTCGATGCGATGTTGGAAAAACGGCTGGACGGATTCGGCGAAGTCTTCCGCTACCTGACCTATCAGGAAATCGGCTCACCGGCCATCATGAGCCGCGCCACCGCCGGCATCATCAAGGGCCGCGTCCTCTTCTCCACTCCAGGCTCGGAAAACGCCGTCCGCCTCGCGATGGAAAAACTCATCCTCCCCGAACTCGGTCACCTCGTCAAAGAACTGAGCAAGTAAGCGTGAAGCGCCCCTCGTAAGGCGCATCCCGTAGGGGCAGGGCTCAGCATGCCGCAATCAGCCGTCAGCACATCACTCCCATGAACGCCGAGCGACATCCCCTCTGACCATACGTTATACGCCATAGGCTGTGCGCCATCCACCCTCAGCCATTCGCGTCCCCACTCGACTTACATTTCACGAGACACGCTCCGAGTTCTCACCCGCCCAGCCCCGGCGCGCCAAGACACGCCTCACCACGCCAAGGCCGCAGGCGAGCGCTTGAGTATCCGAAAAGGATGATCAAAATGGTCACCCAACGAGGCCCCAGGAAGCACGGCGACTGAGGCGTACCCTCTGGGATACGTCGCAGGGAGACGTGCGACCGAGAACAAAGTTGGGGACCATTTTCATCATCCGTCAATCCTGGCTGATTTTTGGTTCGGAATACTTTACCTCCGTCGAAATCTTCGACTGCGCATAGCGCTTGTAGTGCGCCAAGAGGTCGCGAACGGAAACCATGCCGACGACGCTGCCGTTCTTGGTCACGGCCAGATGCCGCACGTTGAGATCGCCCATCATGTCCTGCGCTTCGTCGACGGTGCTGTCGCTTTCGATGGAGCAGAGCGGCGTGGTCATGATGTCTTCCACCGTCATCTTCGCGACGTTCTTATCGGTGCCGAGCGCTTTGCGGACCAAGTCGGTATCGGTGATGATGCCGATATGCGCCTTGCCCTTCTTGATCAACAGCGAGCTGACCTTCGCGGTACGCATCGTCTTGGCTGCGCTCCGGATCGAGGTGGCGGGCCCCACGCTTTTGGGATTCTTCGTCATGATCTGCGAAACCATCGGCATATGCAGTCCCCTTTCTATGGATCGGTAAGAGATGAAACCGGCCTCCCGTATGAGCACACAACATTTGTCAGCTCATGTTCAAACTGAGCTTATGGCAAATCTTCTCTAGTCTGTTCAACAGACTAGCACGATCTTACCAAAAAACTGTCTATTAAGGAGATACTCTTGCGCCGCTTTCGCTTCCTGCAGCGGAAACGCGCGATCGATGACAGGCTTCAACTTGCCATCTCCGACCAATTTGGCCGCCTTGAGCAGCTCCGCTCTGGTTCCCATGTACGATCCCTTGATCGTGAGCTGTCGAGAGTACACGTACCGGAGATCCAACTTCACCTCCGCTCCGGTCGTGGCACCACAGGTGACCAGCCGCCCGCCCTTCGCCAGCGAATCGATGCATTGTGCCCAGACCTCCGGACCGATATGTTCCAGCACGACATCGACGCCGCGCTTCTGCGTCAACTCGCGCACCCGGTGGTTCACCTGCTCCCGCCCATGATGAATCACCTCGTCCGCCCCGATCGCCTTGGCCTTGGCAATCTTGTCGTCGCTGCCCACGCTCGTGATGACCCGGGCACCGGCCAGCTTTGCCATCTGAATCGCAATGTGGCCGACCCCGCTTCCCGCTCCCATGATCAACACCGTCTCACCGACTTGCACGTGGGCCAGGGCAAACAGCATGTGCCAGGCCGTCACCGACACCAGGGGAAAGGCAGCCGCCTGCTCGAAGCTCAGCGAACCGGGAATCGGAAATACGTTGCGCGCCGGCACCTTGACCAATTCGGCATAGCCGCCGTGACACATCGCGCCGATCAAACCATAGGAGCGGCAACGGTTGTCCTCCCCGGCCAGACATTGTTCGCAGCGGCCGCAACTCACACCGGGCGACACAAACACCCGCTCGCCCACCGCGACGTCCCGCACCTGTGAACCCACTTGCTCGATGATCCCGGCGATATCGGATCCCGACACATGCGGCAACGGCATCGGATAGGCCGGGCTCCCCTGCCTGATCCAAATATCGAGGTGATTGAGGGCGCAGGCCTTCACCCGCACCAGCACCTCATCCGCCCCCACGACCGGGTCCGGCATACTCTGATACTGCAACTTCCCCGGTCCACCATGTTCGTGAAACACAACAGCGTTCATAGGTCCTCAGACATTAGGTGACACATACGAAGGCACAAGCTCGTAATTCTGACATTAAACTCTTTCATTCATTCAGGGCTCACTCGACGCGTAACAGGACGATCAGAACGCCAGATAACGAGGCCACGAGGAACAGGGCGACTGAGGCGTACCATTTTCACCTGCTAACCACTTACCCCATGCACAGCGGAGATAGTGAACGCGGCGGGTGGCAGCGAGGTGGGCGCCAGGTCCCGCCCGTAGCGGGGTCCCTACACCCGGCGGGGCGCGAGGACAGATCGGGCTCCTCGCTGACAGGACCCGCCGTCGCTCAAAACGACAAACTCCCCTCGACGAGCATAACCGCCTGCCCTCCCACCGTCACTCCCTGTATCGCATCGTCCTCGGACATCACGCGGATGAAGATGCGCGACGGCCGCTCGATCTCGTACCCCTGCTCGGAGGTAATGTCGCTGATTTCTCCCACGTCCACCGCACCATGTTGCACCAAGTAGGCGCCGAGCGCCCCGCTCGCGCTCCCGGTCGCGGGGTCTTCCACGATCCCGATCAGCGGCGCGAACATCCGCGTATGGACGTGCGAGGATTGCTCCACCGTCATCGTCGTGAACACCATCATGCCGTTCGCCCCGAAGCGCTGGCAGAGTTCGGCCACGGCCGACACGTCCGGGACGATCTGCCTCACCGCCGTGAGCGTCCGCACCGGCACGATCATCACCGGCAAGCCGGTCGAAACGACCTGCACCGGGAAATGGGTCTCCGTGATGAGCGACTTGTTGATGCCGAGCGCGCGCGCGATGTGGAACAGGTCCTCCGGCATCTCCACCACGTCGAGAAACTGCGGGGCCGGCTGCGACATCACCACCCGGTCGATCTCGCCCTTGTGCGAATGGACCTCCACGGGAAACAGGCCCAAATTGCACTCCTGCAGCAGCCGCGTGATCGGCTCAAGCAGGTTCACGCGCTTCAAAGTCCCGAGCACGAAGAAGGTGCCGATGACCGGATGCCCCGCGAAGGGAATTTCCTGCGTCGGCGTGAAAATGCGGATCTTGACCACGGCCGCGGGATCGGTAGGCGGGAAGACGAACACGGTTTCAGAGAGATTCATCTCCCTGGCGATTTGCTGAAGCTCGTCGTCGGAGAGGCCATCGGCGTCGGGAAAGACCGCCACCGGATTGCCGCCGAACGGTTGATTGGTGAATACGTCCGCTTGATAAAACTGCAGAGTCCGCTTGCCGCCCATTGCCCCTCCCTCTGATGGCGCCTAGCGGCATGTTGCGCCGAGCGAGCCGTTTTTTCAAGATGGCCGGGGTATGGATTCGTAGGCCTGCCTCATCGGATGGCGCACATATTCCTCGACGTAATACTGCAGCGAGCCGTTGCGGTAGAGCTGCTGGTTGGCGAAGCGGGTGTCGATCTTGTGGAGCACCTTCACCTTGACGCCCGTCTTCTTGGTGAACTGTTCGAGCGTCACCCCGGTGATGTCGCTGTAGGGCCCGCGCCCGGACTGCATCACGCACTTCGGCACGTGAATCACCTTCTGCCCCGTGAGGCGCTTGGCGATATCGTCGAAGGTCAGCAACACCGTGCAGTCGGAGTCGCCGCGCAGCATCGCGTTGGGCACGTAAAGGAATTTGGCCCGATTCTTCCGGCCGACGCTCAGGATCTTGTAGACGCTCCAGGCCGTCACCACCGTGTCCTTCTTCTCCAATTCAAGCGAGTCGAAGAGACTCAAGATGCGCCTGCGACTCAGGAACGCCGTAGTGTAGGCCTCGGTGTGAATGGTCTGGAGGTTGGGAAGCGCCGCGTCATAGATCCTCACGGCCTCGTCCGCCAGATGCCGCCTCCCCTGGCGCATGAGGTCGGCCGTCTCGTCCCGCAGCCCTCTCACCGGAGTCAGGGTCCCCATCCAGAGCACGCATTGTTGGTTGATGGCCGAGATGGTCTTCGCATCCTTGGACATCGTGTCGGCGTCGAAGCTGTAGAAGTTCGCGGAGGACACGGCCGGCCCATCCAGCACCTTCATCACGTGTTTGACCGAAGGCGCATGCGGCATCAGCCGCTGCCGATAGTCGCTCAACGTGATGACGGACAGCTCGAAGTTGATGCGCCCCGGATACTGCATCGCCAGCTGGTGAATCTTCGGCACATGGACATATCCGACCGTGAAGAATTGGATATTCTTGTCGGTGTACTTCAGGAAGTCCTCGACCCACTCCATCGCCTTGGGATGGAGAAAGAGGTCGGTCCATTCCATGTATTCGTTGCCGCCAAGGCACCAAAACTGTTTCGGATCGGTCGGTTTGTTGCTGATGTAGTCGAGAATGAACTTCCAATCCTCGAGTGAGGTTTTCGGAGGATCGAGTGTTTCGCGGTAGGAATGGTCGAGTTCGTAACAAAATTCGCACTTCACCGGGCAGTCACGCCCGAGGGACAGAGGGATCTTGCCCGCGTCCATTTCGCGGATCAGTACCTGACGATAGTTTGCGCGATCCTTGAAGATCATCTGGGGCTGGAGCAATGGCAAATCCCCAGTCATGGAGCCTCCGGTATCAGTGGAGGCGGAAGTCTACTCCTTTGCGGCAAGGCAGTCGAGAGGGGGAAAAAATACGGCAACCTACGGAGCCGGTGAGGCAGCGAGAGGAGCGAACGGATGGCGAGATCAGGCGCAGAGTGCTGAAACAGCGTGGAGTTCTTGATATAGAATGCAGGCATGGACGAGACGGACGAAACCTTAGCCAAGGCGCTGGCGCTCTTTGACCTGCCCCTGCCGGTCACCCGGGATCAACTCGATCGCAAGCACCGCGAACTACTCCGTATCTGGGACCCGCACCGCCTAGCCAACCAGACGAATAACCCCAAGAAATACATGCAGATGGTGAAGAAGGGGGAAGCGATGGTTCGCGAAATCGAGGAAGCGTATGCGCTGCTAACAGTGCAGGTCGTTCGTGAAGCGTGAAGCGTCGTTCGCAGGATTCTCTCGACGAGATACGTCCACGGTGTGGCTTACGCTTCTCCCACACCGTGGCTGACCACGCGGCTCATCCCCTCCTTCCCATCCTCCCCGTCCCCCATCGCGACCGGCCAGGTCACGAGACCCGACACGCTGTCGGAGGCACCGACCTTCGTCGCCGCATAGATCTGCGGCAGTTTGTTCGTGCCGTACTTGGAGATGTAGAGGAAGACATGCTCGCGGGCATTGACCCGCACCGCCCAGGGATGGAAGTCGTTCTTGTAGAACTCTTCGCAGAGCTGCATCGCGTCCAGACAGGAAATCCCGACCGGCTCGTTCAGCGTATAGTAGTAATCCAGCGGCAGGTCGTACTCCTCCTGCTTATGGATCGTGATGCCGAATTTTTCCGGATTGCGCACCATCGGCGTGTGGCGGTAGGCCACGAAATAAAACAGCTCGACCGAATGGATGACCGGCTGATTGTCGATGACGAACTGCCGCGTCTCCAGCGCCTCATCGCGCGTCTCGCCGGGGAACCCGTAGAACGCCATCACGTGGTTCCAGATCCCCGCCTTGGCCGCCTGATGCAGATTGTTCTGGATCACGCTCTTCCGCGCATGTTTGTCCATGAGATTCAGCACGCGCTCGTTCGCCGACTCCATGCCGTAGTACAACGTGCAGCAGCCGGCCTTGGCCGCCAGATCCCAGATGGCCTGATCCTGTAAGGTCTCCTCGAAGCGGATCAGGGTCGTCCATTTGATGCCGACGTTCTGGTCCACGAGCATCTGCGAGACCTTCTTGAACAACGCCGGCGGATAGGACTCGTCGGAGAAGAGGAAATGCCGGCAGTTGTACTTGTCGCGCAGCGCCACGATCTGCTCCACCACATGGTGGGCCGGCATGCCGCGATATTGATCGAAGTAGCCCTGCCCGTGGTCGCAAAACGTGCAGCGGCCCCAGTAGCAGCCACGCGTCGCGAGGTAGGGAATGATCCGTTCCGGCACGAAGTAGTGATCCAGCGGCAACCCGTCGAAATCCGGGAGCGGCAGCGCCTGGGTCTTCTCGGTGTAGACCTCAGGGTTCAGATGCACGCCGGTTTCGTCCCGGTGCATGAGGTTCGGCACCTGGTTCATCGTCCGGTCGCCGTTCAACGCCTCGATCAGCCAGAGCAACGCATGCTCGCCTTCATACAGAATCGCGCTATCGAACACTTCGGTGAAGAACCGTTCATGCTTCGGCAGTTCTTCCTGCAATCTGGTGATCACGTTGCCGCCCACCACCACATGGATATGCGGGAAGCTCTCCTTGATCATCCTGCAGAACGTCAGGCCCGCCATGAGCTGCATCTGCGTGCCGATCGACATGCCGATCACTTCAGGCTTTTCCTTCGCCACGGCCGGCAACACGAGCTGGTTGCAAATGTCGCGGTAGACGTTCACTTGCTCGTCTTCCAAACAGGCGAACACTTCCTGGGAGACACCGGGCCGGTACCCGAGGTTGCTCTCCATCGGATAGAAGACCAACGAGGCCGGGAAATAGGCGGCGGAAATATACTGCATCACCTCGCGGAAGGTATTCAGCGCCCACTCGAGCTGGTCCGCCTCGTAGAAGGCCTGTCCTCGCACAATGCCCTTGGCCCGCTCGGCCCGCTCGGCCAGGTCGAAGACTTCCACATGTGCGAAATGTTCCAGGCAGGCCTTCTGCGCCGCTTCTTGTTCAGACAGTTCCCTGGAGGTCTCCGCCGACTCCAACGCCTTCAGCTGCATCCCCTGCCTGGCCTTGGCCCAGATCAGGAAATCGACGCTGAAGAAGTGGTCATACATCTCGATGTTCACGTCCTTCTGCACGACCTGGTGGCCGGCCTGACGCAACACCGAGGTCAGGGACGGCAGCGCGAGGTAGGGCGCCGTCGGCACCCACTCGGGCGGGAACAGCAGCATCACCTTCCGCTTGCGCGTGTCGAGATTCGTCTGCTGCGGTGAAGCCTTTATTTGGACCAGTTCACTCATTGTAGGAGAACGAACCTTGGTATCTCGTTATTCGTGAAGCGTATCTCGTGATCGAAGCCGTATCTCGTCTGTCGTATCTCACGGGAACAACCATCCGCCGCCGGAGGCCTTTTTCAACATCCTGCTCACATTTTTCCCGCCAGGGTCGGCGTCGATCCACTGAGCTTTGCCGCCCTGTACTGCAGGTCCGGCAGCTTCTGCAGCCCGAACTTACAAATGTAGAGAAAAATGTACTCGCGAATGTAGAGGCGCAAGTCCCAGCCGGGATTGTGATTGCGCTCGAATTCCTCGAAGACCCGTTCAGCTTCTTCGATGCTCAACCCCTGCTTCACGGTGAAGTAGTAGTCGAGCGCCAGGTCCCACTCGGGATTCTTGTAGGCCGTCACGCCGAACTTGTCCGGGTTCTTCGCCACCGGGTTATGCCGCCCCAAGTCGAACGTGCCGAACCCTAGCGAGTGGACGTAATCCTTGTTCTGTTCCAGGAACTCCACCGACGACCAGGCCTCCTCGCGCGTCTCGCCGGGAAAGCCGAAGAACCCCATGCAGTGGTTCCAGATGCCGGCGTCCGCCGTGTACTTCAAGTGCTTGGTCATGATCTCGGTGGTCGTCGCCTTGTCCATGAGCCTCAGCACCCGCTCGTTCCCGGACTCATACCCGAAGTGCAGGTACTTGCAGCCGGACGCCTTGGCGTCCTGCCAGACCTGATCCTCGAGCAGGCTCTTCTCGAACCGCATGTGGGTCGTCCAGAAGATATCCATCTTGCTGTCGATCAAGCCGCGCGTGAGCTTCCTGAACAGGGCCGGCGGGTAGGATTCGTCGGTGAAGTGGAAATGCTTCGCCCCGTACTTATCGCGCAGGTGCTGAATCTCCCCGAGGATGTCCTGGATCTTCTTCGACCGGTAGCCGGCCGTGTAGCCTTCGCCGTGGTCGCAGAACTCGCAGCGGCCCCAGTAGCAGCCCCGTGTCGCGAGATAGGGCAAGATCTTCGTCGGAACGAAATACTTCTCCAGCGGCAGCCCGTCGAAATCCGGCGGCGGCAGGCTGTGCATATCTTCCGCATAGCTGGTGGCGGAGACATGGACGCCGGTCGCATCCTTATAGATGGTGTTGGGTACGTCGGCCAAACTCTGCTTTGCCCCTACCGCGGAGACGAGCTGGACGAAGGCCGTCTCCCCTTCATAGACCACGGCGCTGTCGAAATATTGAAACAGGGGCGATTGCGGGAGTACGTCGCGCAGGCGCGTGACGGTGTTGCCGCCGATCGTCACGTGGATCCGGGGGAAGTGCTGCTTGATCAAGGCACAGAAGGTCATGGAGGAAAAGAGCTGCTGCTGGAGCACGATCGAGATGCCGACGACGTCCGGCTTCTCCGCCTCGAGCACCGGCTTCACCAACTGCTCGAACACGTCGCGGTAGACGTTGACTTGGATGTCGTTCACCGCCTCGATGACCTCAGAGGAGACGAACACCTTATAGGAGAGGTCGGTCTCCATCGGCGGCATGCAGATCCGGGCCGGGGCATAGACCAGCGAGATGACCGCCGTCACTTCGCGGAAGACTTGAATGGCCCATTCCAACTGATCGATATCGTAGAAGACTTCGCCGCGAACGATCGCCTTGGCCTTCTCGGCCTTCTTGATCAATTCGTCGATCCGCTGGCGGCTGATGTCGCAGAGCTGCAGCTGAAGATCCTGCTCCCATTCCTCCAGATCGCGCTTCTTGGCCAGCTTCCGCAGCCGGTCGAGCTGTTGCGGCACCTTGCGCAGGACCTTCTTGAGGAAGTCCTCGCTGAAGTACCAGTCCCACATCTCCAAATTGATGTCTTTCTGGACGACCTGGTGGCCGGCTTGGCGGAGGACCGAAGTGAGGGACGGGAGGCTCAGATAGGGTTCGGAGGGGAACCAGTCGGGCGGGAAGATCAGCAAGACCTTCATCTTCCGGCCGGCGGCGGCTTCGGACGACCGGCGCTGGAGCATGATCAGCTCGCGCGAGGCCCGCTCGCCTTTGTTGTACTCAACCCGCATGGATCTCTATATGGGCTCAGCCCCCGGAGGGGCTAAAAGATACAATTAAATGGCTGAGGAACGAGGTCATTGTACGGGCCTCGGAGAAACATGGTCAAGGGCTGGGCCGAGACCCCCCCGGTGACTCCCTTGCCCACGGAACGCGCGCCCTCAGAAGGACCTCGTTCGACGGGCGCAGTGGGAGCAACCGAGGTGCCCCGGCAGGAAGGGCAACAAGCGAGCGTGGAAGGTGATCTGCCTCACATAGTTCGTCAATGCGCCCACAGGGGAACAGCCGGGAACCCCTTTGTGCATGGCCCTCGTTCCTCATGCCGGGGGTGATGGGTGAAAGGAAGGACTATGCTGGATGCGTGCTGCTTCCAGCCTGAATAGCCTGTCACCGGCACGCTGGGGATGCTGGACAAGCGGCTTGATCGGGCATACTCTTCAGCGGCTCGATACCAGACCCACTATATTTCTGATGGCCGTGTTTAGCCCCTCCCACATGGCCAACTATGCGACAAAGCATCGGCTTGTGTGGCAGGGACAATCAGCATGACCGTGAAGCATAAATCCCGTTCCATCTGTATGGCCGGTGCTTTCTCCATGCTGTTACGACGCGTCACCATAGGGTTGCTGACTACCATCCTGTGCGCGTCCGCTGCTGCCGCCTCCGACAAAACGGGCAGAGAGAAGAATGGTCTGATCGGCCCGGTCCGATCCGTCGTGACCATGGCCGCGGATCTTTCACAGACCGAATCCTACGACCGCGCAGGCCATCTCGTCGAGGCGGTCATTTACCTCCAGGACGAGAACAGCGCCACCCGCTATGTGTTTACGTACAATCAGCTGGGTGAGCAACAAGAAGAGGTCGCTCATAGTCCAGACGGGACGATTCTGTACCGCAAACTCTTCGCACATGCGCGCGACCGCGCCGGACGAGAAACCGCCTTGGTCGCCGCCTCTCAAGATGGCGAGTTTCACCATGCCGAATTCTCGATCTACGACAGAGATGGAATGGCATCTGAGACGATTCATACCGATGGCACAGCGACGAGCAGAAATCTTTTCGATGTCCTGGGGCGCCTCCTCTACTCAGGGCGCTATCGGGAGGGGCGCTTGCTCGGTGAGTTGTCTTGGACCTATGCCGTCGACGGGAGAGTGATGGCACTGACCAGTTACAGCGCCGACGGGGCCGTGACGGGGAAAAGCCTGCATGAATACGATGTATCAGGAAGGCGCGTCAGGACGACGACCGAGACGATTCAACACGGCGCGACCAGCAGATGGATCACCCTCTACGAATACGACGGCGCAGGTAACTGGATCAAGGAGGTGACGAGGAAGCAGACCAATCAGCCATCGGACATCGGGACGGATTCAACCCAGATCGTGCAAGAGCGGCTCATCGACTACTACGATGAACGCTGACGCGTAGCGGCGGGATGCGAAGAGGAGCGAGGAAAGAGTTTCGGGTCCTGTCGTCGATCAGCCCTCGCGTGCTCGCACCCCAGCCCGGTGTGGGGTCCCCCGCTCCGCACGCCAGGGCACCCAGATCGGCGCCACCCGAAACTCTTTATCTGTTGGTGAGGGCAAGGCACTACCCTTGGCTAGGAAATGAAGGAGATGGAGCATTGGTGATGCGTGTTCGTTCTCACCATTCAGTGATTCACTGCGCGCGCACAAGGCTCCGGTTCGACGACCTCGGTTCCAACCTGGCTGCCGGCGCTAGGCCACGGGCTTGTTGGCCGCCGCTCGCATCATCTGCCGTTGGCTGCGCCGGCGGGTTTTATCCCGTCGCCAACAATCGGCAGGCTCCGGGTTGAACGAGTTCTGTATAATGCTCGCCACCTATAGAATAGGCTGTCCTGATCTCGGCGGACCGGCGGAAACACAGGACCCGATGGCCGCGCCGACAGCCAGGCACCTGTCCGGCTAGACCACTTCACCCACTTCTCTGACAGTTCCTGCCCGACAGGAAATGGATGCATTTCAGGCACCACCGCAGCGATTAAATTACGATTGATTTCGTAGACCGTAAGGCGTAGGAAATGACGCGCCATCCTTCGGAGCACGTTGATTTCACAAACGAAGACAACTCACTAGTCGATCCCCACGGGATGTATATAGAAACACGCCAAACAATTGATATGTTAGACGGCTGAACCAACTGAAACAGGTGACATCTTGAGCGAGCGGGCAGCATTGACCTCGGAACCGATGAAAGCTATTCGTCTTGTCGACTATCTGCTACGGCTGGCGACTCTTCGCACAAAGCTCACTCGGGACATTTCCGAATACGAGAAAGTTCTATGGATATCGGACGTTCCGCAGGAGCGATCTTGCTTCACGCAGGCGTGGGGACCTGACGAGGAACATGAGTTAGACGAATGGATGGAAGTGACAAACAGGCGCGAGCCAGAACTGCCAACCGTCCCCCATCCGTGCAAAGACTGGGTAAACCCATCGGCGCTTCGCAACAAGGACGATTTGCCGGAACTCTTCCCGGAGATTACACGACAAATACAGAATCCTGATTGGTGGGAAGGATCGGACCAGCCAGAGACAATCCCTCATACCGAACGCCTTGAGGATCATCAGGAGGTTTCACAAGCATGGAATCGCTATGTTGAAGGCAAATGGTTGCCTTGGACGGAGGAACACAACTCATGGGAAAAGGTCCACAAGATCTACTGTAGCCTTTTCGCTATTCACCAGGCACAACTCCGCCTTGGCGAGGAATACGAACTCGTGCATGGGGTTGGTCTACTGACGTGGCAGACGCCAACCGGCCAACGCGTCCGACGTCACATAGTCGTTGCAGATGCCATTCTGGATTTTGAAGCTCGCTTGGGTAAGTTCACTGTTCGTCCTCACCCTGACGGTGCCAAGCTTCGGCCTGAGCTCGATATGCTGGATATCGAAGAGCAACCGACACGCGCGGAGGAAACTGCGAAGGCCTCATTAGCCATCGCCGAAGACGATCTGTGGGACAGAGGTTGCGTGGAAGGCGTCCTTCAGGTTCTGGCACATTCCCTCAATTCAGAAGGTGTTTACGACGACTCACTGGAAGCAAAGAACTCCCATGCAACGGCGAAGCCTATTGTGGAATTCGCCCCAGCATTGATCCTCCGGAGACGCACTGCCAAAGGCCTCACCGAAACCCTGCAACGCATAAGGGAGCAGCTCGAGCGTGGCCAAGACCTACCTCGCGAATTCGCCGACTTGGCAGAGATGCGTTCCCAGGATAGTTACGAGCCCAGTGATCGGTCTGAGGAAGTTAGCCAAGAATCTGCCCGTGACATCTTCTTCCCCAAACCATCAAATGAGGAGCAACGCCGCATTGTCGAAAAAATTCAGTCATCAAGCGGCGTACTCGTGCAAGGCCCACCGGGAACGGGCAAATCTCATACGATTGCCAATCTGATCTGCCATTTGCTTGCTACAGGACGGCGCACACTAATCACAGCAAAGACACCCCGAGCACTACAGGTGCTCGAAAGGCTTGTCCCCGAGGAACTCCGTCCCCTCTGCATCAACCTGCTTGGCAGCGGCCTCGATGAGCGCCGCTCCCTCGAATCTAGTGTCGGCGGCATTCTGCGAAAGAACGATGGTTGGAGCACCGACTTGGCCACCCTTGAGCGTACGAACCTAGAAAACAACCTGCGAGCCCTCCGCGAGGAAAGAACCCGCGTCAATCGGCGCCTCCGCGACATTCGCGAATCCGAGACTCATACTCAGTCGATTGCAGGAGGCGCTTATCGTGGGACGGCCGCCAGAATCGCCGAAGCCGTAAATCGTGACCGGTCTGCATACGAATGGTTCATGGATTCTATACCTTCGGAAAAGGCTTGCCACGTCTCCACAAACGACCTCCTTGCCATTCTGGAGGCTCTTCGCCGCTTTCCAACGGAAAAGCGCGAGGAATTAGCGCTTGCATTGCCCGAGGCATTGCCATCCACTGAGCGCTTTACTGATCTCGTACGGAGTGAAGCTCAGGCGATAGTAGACGAGCGGCTCTCTGAAACTGGCGCCGATGAGCCCATCGCAAATCTGCTCGCAAAAAGCAATTCCGTAGCCATCGAATCGATTTGTGCCACTCTATCCACTTTTCGCGATACCCGCAAACGATTGCTGTCTAGGCCGCATTCTTGGATGAATGAAGCCTTACGTGATATCACGAGCGGCGACTTGTCCTTGTGGCATGAACTTCTACGTGTAACGAAAGACGTAATTGCGTCCATCGAAGAACTCGTTACGGTAGCGGACAACACCAGCATCGACTTCCCGGGTACTACTGACATGCGAACGTTGCTTGACGACGCCCGCAAACTCAATCAACACCTGCAAAATGGCGGAAGTCTAGGTTGGGGCGTCTTTCGGCCCAAGCCAGTAAAAGAGCGATTGTACATCCTTCGATCTGTGAAGGTGGGTGGACGTCCTTGCTCAACAGTCGAGCATTTCTCGACTCTTGTCGATGCCCTGCATGTACGCATTGAATGCGGGAAGGCATGGGGATTTTGGGAAGGCCGAACCGAACAAGTTCAAGGCCCATACGCTCTCCAATTGGCAGCTCTCAAGTCGCTGCGTGAAGCGCTCGAAAATGCCTTGGCTGTCGAGACACTCCTCGTCCGGTGCCGTGAAGCACTAAAACAATGCCCGGACATGCACGAGCCCACGTGGGCCGACGAAATTCAAGTTGGGAAAACCGTTTCATCATGCCGCCTTGCCTTAGCCCGCATCCGCAAACGCCTTGCCACTGAGGAAATCCATTCTATCGACGTTGCGCTTTCCCGCATAGCCGCCACAAAGAATGCGCACCCGGTAGTGAATGATTTGCTTAAGGCTATTCGCCATCGCGACGGAGATGGCTTCGCTCGGTGCATCAATACAATTCAGGAATTGAAGAAACAGCAGCAGATCCTTCAGAAAACGGACCATGACTTTTCTGAGCTCCGAGGATTGCTCCCACACTTTATGAAGTCATTGGAACACACTTGTTCCGAATCGCACTGGGAAACAAGAATTCGAGATATTAGCGCTGCCTGGCAATGGGCGCAGGCCCGCCATTGGATTGAGGATTACATTCGGCAGGAAGATGCTCCGGCGCTTGCAAAGCGCGCAAAACAGATCGACGATGAAATAAACGGCGTTATTGCAAAACTTGCAGCCATTCAGGCCTGGGCATTCTGTTTCCAGAGAATGGAAGAGCCACATCGCCGACACATGGAGGCGTGGTGCAAGCATGTCAAATCGCTAACCAAAACCGGCAAAGGCAAACGTGACTTTCGTAATCGTCAAGCGGCACAGCGTAGCTTGAATGAATGCAAGGATGCGGTTCCTGCATGGATAATGCCTTTGCACCGCGTTTGGGACACAGTGGATCCAACACCAGGCATGTTCGACGTAATTATAGTAGACGAGGCTTCTCAGTGCGGGTTTGAAGCATTGCCCCTTTTGTATTTGGGGAAAAAGATCTTGATTGTCGGAGATGATAAACAGATCAGCCCCAGCGGGGAATTTCAAGATACAACGCCGATCAACAAGCTGCTGGACGAATATTTATATGATTTCAATTTTAAAGAGTACTTCGATGTCAATGTTAGCCTTTTTGAGCATGGAAAACTCCGCTATGGAACTCGGCGCATTACGTTACGCGAGCACTTTCGCTGCATGCCGGAGATCATTCGCTTTAGCAACGATCTTTGCTATTCCGACACACCACTAATTCCCCTAAGGCAGTATGGCCCGGACCGCCTTCCGCCCCTGAGGCAAGTTTTTGTGGACGGTGGACATCGCGAAGGGTCGAGCAACAGAGCAATCAACCGGCCAGAAGCCGAGGCGATTGTTGAAATGATTCGGCAACTGTGCGGTGATCGCCGGTATGATGGCAAGACCATGGGCATAGTAGTACTTCAAGGCGAAGCTCAAGCTGCTTTGATCGAGCATCAATTGCTTGAGAGACTGGGTGCTGAGGAAGTGGAACGGCGGCGCCTGGTCTGCGGCAATCCATACAGCTTCCAGGGTGACGAACGCGACATCATGTTCTTGTCGCTGGTGGCAGCCAGCAACGAAAGAATTGGGGCTCTGACAAAACCGTCAGATGAAAGACGCTTCAATGTAGCGGCCAGCCGTGCTCGTGACCAGATGATTCTATTCCACTCACTGACATCTAACGACCTTAGCGCATCGTGCCTTCGACGACGATTGCTGGAGTTCTTCGAGAGCACGGCGCCACGGCAAATTGCTGGAATTGAGCGGGACGAACTAGAGCGGCGGGCAGCGCAGGATAATCGGAGACTTGTGAGTGCCCCAGCACCCTTTGAAAGCTGGTTCGAAGTGGACGTCGCTCTTGAACTTCTGCGCAAGAACTTTACAGTGCTTGCCCAATACGAATTTGCTAGCAAGCGGATCGATCTTGTAGTTGAAGGCGGGCAGGCGCGTCTGGCCGTCGAATGCGACGGCGACCAATGGCATGGCTCTGACCGTTACGAGACAGATATGCAACGCCAACGCCAATTAGAGCGCTGCGGGTGGGAATTCTTCCGCGTAAGAGAAGCAGCATTCTATGCCAACAAAGCAAATGCGCTTCTCGGTTTATGGGGGGCATTAGACGCGAGAGGCATCTTACCGAACTTACGCCCTGAAGGCTCGTCCCGTGAAGATAATTTGGAAACGCGAAGAACGAGCACATCGGACTTCAATGATGATGCAGTTGACGATGGCTTGAACGAAGATGAAAGCTATCTATCTGGGAGGTCAGACGAGGACTTCATAGAATCAGGTCGTCGACCTGAAGAGATAACTGCGGGCGAGATTCAAGACGCCATTATTCAGGCTCTAAGAAATCGCCCCAACCTGTCGTGCACATTGCATTCGCTCACCACCCGCGTACTCAAGGAGCTAGGTGTGATGACACGTGGAAAGCCCCGTGAGGCTTTTGAGAGACGAACCATGAGGTCTGTCAGCATCCTTGAGAAGCGCGGCCAGATCGAGACCTACAAAGCCAAGAACAGGAGGCTGAGACTTCTCCAGCAAGAAATGGCGTAACGAGGTGCCATACCGAGTGGTAATCCCGCGATGCTCAAAAACGACCAGTGATGAAATAGAAAGATAAAGAGAAACCGGTGCCAGGAATCATTTCAGCCCCCGAGGCGATTCCGACACCATCTCTCCATCTAGCCTCTTTGGGGATTCGTTCGGTTCTTCTTCGATACTTTCCTTGCAGGACCCCTTTTGGATGAGCCCCTACTCCCCTTAGGCTTTTGCTTACGGTCTGCCGTCAGAGTCCTGGTTCCCGGCTTTGATGAGCGGATCGGCACAACCCCGAATGCCTGCTCATACTTACTTGCCAGTATCTTAAATCCATCGGTATCGGGATGCATATCGTCAAAGAAAGGATACTTGGTGGTCTCTCCTCGGCAATCGAGAAATCGTACGTTCGGAAACGCTTTAGCAACTGCCTTAATGGAGTCGCTCAAATGATCAATGATAACTTTCACGACTGCGTTCCAGGTCGTCTTGGGGTAGCCCATTTTCTGGAGGTATTGCCCGATATATTTCCCGTCTTTATAGGTCGGTCTTGGGAAGTCATACGCATAGCAGATAGTATGAAGGGAAGGAGCAGCCATCGCGATCTGGTTTAAGAGTGCCCGATAGCCTTCGGCGATATCCCGCAATAGGCCGACTCCCTGTTCTGAAAGACATTTTTCAATCGGACGGTTTGAGTCGTATGTCTGAACAAGTTCACCGCGCGCCAGTGACTGCTGCAAGTCGTTGCCCCCACCGCTGAAGATAAACCAGTCTGGGTTGAATCGAGGGATCTGCTCCAAATATTCCTTGGTCGCCAGCATCTGGCTCAGCGTATCCCCCCAATGCGCAATATTCTTAACTACGACTCGGTTGTTCGAATGTAACCGATCAGCGATGGCTTCTGGCCACATGATCGGAGGCAAGTTAAACCAAGAATCTCCTTCGGCAAGTATTCGTTTTAGGCCGGTTGGGACGAGTGCTGCCAGTTGTCGCTCCTGTTCGGTCCTCTTTGCGAAATAGAGTTCACGGTCAACGTCATACCCTGCCGGCGGAGCATCCCTCAATGCGCCGGGCTTAAACCTCACACGGACCATCGGGCATGTGGGGTCACGCTCTAAAACCTTTCTGTAATCTGCGGCTTTCAACGCTCCACTCTTCAATCTTGCATCAAACTCTGCAAACGAAAGTTTTGCAGCCATATGACCTCCTAAAATGATCCAAGATTGGATTGGCTCTCAGCAATAGTGCCAGAAATTACACTCTCAATGAAGAGGCGCACGAGCCATGCAGCCTACCGCAATCTGAGCAACCGACGATTCGAGGAGAAGGGAAATGGTGCCAGCTATCATTTCTTACCCCCTAAACTCGCCCACTAAGCCACAACAATGCGTCCATTTAAATGAGTACTCCGAGCTGCGGAAGTTCAATATACTTCTCCCAGCAATCTCAACTTCTAGAACAACCATGACAATGAGAAAGGGAGGCTTATGACACCCACAGATCTGGCGCTCTTAGGATTGATAGCCGCTCTCGCCTACTATCTGGCGAATGCCAGACTCACTCTGTATGGGTGGCTCCTGACCAAGGATATGGAAGAACCACGTAAGGACAAAATCTGGAATCAGATCTATTGGATTACTCGGTTTCTCATTGTCACTATTCTCGCTGGGTTTGTCCTGTTTAGTGCCGGGGCACTTCTCCCCTCCCCGCCGGCAGATGTTCTACAGTTTGCGCGTGGCATTTCCCTTCTGATTATGGCGGGAGTCGTGATAGGGCTACTGATTTTTCACGCTATGATTATTGAAAGACCCAGGTAACCCGAGAGATGACCTTCTAAGAAAGCCCAAAGAGGAAATCGTGTCAGGAATCATTCTCTGGGTACGAATCGATTCCTGGCACCATTTCATTCTCTTTCTGCCACGTCGCAGCGCCGGAGCAAGCGAATCCGGACGCCTGGATAAGTACCCGCACCACTCGCCCGCCGCTGCTAAGAGAATCAGACTCCCTGATAAGACCGCTTGAGAATTGCCCCGTATAGTGAGAGCCGTCATTGGGCAATACACCGAGTGCGGTCACGCGCACGCACACAGGAGGACGGCTATGAGAACCACCCTACTATCATCCGAGCTGGACACCTCAACAGGTCACACCGGTTTCATGCGGGCAGTCTATGAACTGCTCGGGATCGTGCTGGTTCGCTTCCGGCCCTTGCAGAGAATCTGGGGCGCGTGGCTCATTGCTGTAAACGGGGCATGCCTGCTGTTCATCACGCACATTGAAGCGCAGATCGCCCTCGCCGCCGTCGGCATGGCTCTGCTCGCCCAAGCCTTGATCTATCAGCGCAAACGATTTATTCGACTGCTCGGCACCACGCACGTGCTGTGGGTGCCCATGCTGGCATGGATCGTCTCGCGTCTCGATACAATCCCGGATGGACACACCGCATTCCATGTCTGGCTCGTCACGCTCATCGCCACCAATGCCATCTCGTTGGCGATCGATGTCTGGGACGCAACGCGTTTCGTCCTTGGCGAACGTCAGCCTTACTACGTCTGGTGACGAGGGGGAACGCACGGAGCGCTTAAACGCGATGGGAGAAAACCGGGGCCGAGGTCAGATTGAGCAGGGCCTGCGCTCAGGGAGAAGAACCAGGGGCAGGATACGGAGACACAGGTGCCGGGCCCCCTTCACATCAAGAGCAAGAAAAGGGATTCGCCCTGAGCTCACCGGCAGGTGACAGGCGTCAAAAAAGGAACTGCTCCCGTTTTTCAGAGGACGGCGGCGCTCCCGGCTAGGCCGCGAACCGATCCTTTTGATCCCAGGCGAGATGCTCGAATTCGGCCTCATCCAGTTTGAGGTGCGCCAGGACCGCCTCGCCGATGGCAGCCCACTCTGGAGAATCCTTGCCCTTCCGCAGTCGGTGACAAATGCAATCCACCATCACCAAGACCGCAATCACGTTCCGGATATTGTCCTCGACCGGGGTGAGCGTGGGCGCCGCCCCGCCGAACAGCTCGCGAGTCCGGTGATGATTGAGGATGATCGTGCCGATTTCTTCCGGCAGATGCCAATGCCGGCTCATGAGCGCGCCCACGACGGCATGATCGGTATTTAAGTGCGCGTCCTCGAGGTCCGTCAGCGGCTGATCCGGCTTCTTCTCCGCCTCCCGCAAGACCTCCGCATACTTCGGATAGCGTTGCAGCAGAATCGGCATGCCGCAATCTCGAAAGAGCCCGAGCAAATACGCTTTGTCCGCCGGCATGATGGGCACCTCGCGCATCACACTCGACAGGACCAGCGCCGTGTCATTCGCTTCGTCGAAGAGGCGGTCGATTCCCGCTTGATTATCCCCGCCCTGAATCGCGCTCTTCATCGCCAAAGCAATCACGACGTTGACGACATTGGGCATCCCCAGCAACAACACCGCCTGGCGCAGCGACTCGACCTTTTTCGGCAACCCAAACAAGGGAGAGTTGATGGTTTTTAACACCGCCGCCGCCACACTCAGGTCCCGTTCGATAATGCGAGCCACAGCCTCCACGTTGGGATCCGGCTTGGCCCGCTCGCGATTGATCTCAAGCAGCGTCGCCGGTTGAGGCGGCAACGTCACCCCCTCCAGGATCTCCATGGCAGAATCTTCCGTCAGCTTCCGCAATACCACCGTCTTGTCCTGTTTCATCGCCTGTCCTTGTCAACGATGCAATATCGTTATTTATCGGTTCAGAAATGAATGTCCGTGGTCCAATTCCCCTGGCCACATTATTTCGCCATAGACACTCCCTTTTTGACAAAACTAAATTGATTTTTTGCAGGCACGGCTCAGCACAGGCACAGCACGCCGGCGAACGCTTCACGGAGTCGCTCTTCGTTCTGACCATTCCGCGCGAATCTTTCGGACCTGCTCCAGCGACTCAAACACCTACCCAGTGAGCGCTTCGGTACGATGGAGCCGATTGAACCGTTCGATGAAGGCATTCCGATCCGGTTTCCCTGGTTGGATAGGCCGGAGTTCGATCCCGCGTTACGCACCCAGCCTCTAGGCTGGTACAACCGGGGCAGGTCAGCACCACGTGCACTGTATCCATTTCGCCCGCGCTGAATCAGATCTGGTACTATCCCCCAGCCTGTGTCTGGTGACCTGAGCATGACCTCAACGGCACGGATGGCGCGTGACCTGAACCACACAACAGCCGGAGTACCAGTTCGTGGACGACAAGACCCTGGAGAACACGACCACCGCAACGTCGCCTGCAGGCCTCCTGGCAGCATGGCACAACCTCCCGCTGTATGGACGCATTGTGATCGGCCTGGTCTTCGGCGTCCTGGCAGGGCTGATGTTGGGCAGCCAGGCGGCCGTCCTGGCGGTGCCGGGGAAGCTGGTGCTGCGCCTCTTGGGTGCGCTGGCGCCGCCGCTGATCCTTGCGGCAATCGTGCACACGTTCATGACGACGCGCCTCGGCGGTCCGCTTGCAGCTCGCCTTCCATGGCTGTTGTTCTTGAACACGTTGGTCGCGATCACCGTGGGACTGACCGTCGCCAACATCATCCGGCCGGGACAGGGTGCGGGGCTTACGCCGTCGCCATTGCCCACCGAGACTGCGCATGCGGGGAATCCGCTGGTCGTCTTTTTCGACAATGTGCCCAAGAGCTTGCTGGGACCGCTGGGTGACGATGGGAAAGTCATCGGGGTCATCTTCGTCGCCGTGGCATTCGGGATGGCGTTACGCGATGAACGCCACCGTCCTCTCGGCACGGTCGAGCACCTTGTCGAACTCGTTCTGGAGTCCCTAATCAAGATTTTGCATTGGATCATCGCCGTGGTCCCGCTGGCCGTCTTCGGCATCGTGGCCAGCATCGTGGGCACGGAAGGCTTCGCGCAGTTCCAGGCGCTGGGCGTCTTTGTGCTGAGCGTGCTGCTCGCGCTCGCGATCCAGGCGGCCTATTACCTCGTGCGCATCCGCTTCGGGTCTTGGGTCTCCCCGGCATTGTTGATACGCGGAGGACGGGACGCGCTGGTCATGGCCTTCTCCACCGCCAGTTCAACGGCCACGATGCCGGTGACGTACATCGCACTGAAGGAACGCGTGGGCCTGCGTGAGCAATCCGCCAGAATGGGAGCGCTCGTCGGCGCGAATTTCAACAACGACGGCACCGCGCTCTACGAGGCCATGGCGGCGTTATTTATCGCCCAAATGATCGGAATGGATCTCAGCCTGTCTCAGCAAGTGATGGTGGTACTGACCAGCGTCATTGCCTCGGTCGGCGCCGCTGGAATTCCAGAAGCAGGCCTCGTCACGATGACCATGGTCTTCACAGCCGTCGGGCTACCCGTGCAGTACATCCCGGTCCTGCTGACCGTCGATTGGTTTCTCGACCGCTGCCGGACGGCCATCAACGTCATGGGTGATATGAATGTCAGCTGTCTGTTGGATGGGAAGCAGAAGGAATGACCCTCGGAATCGTGCGTCTCGCCCGCTCCGGTGAGCCTCGGCCCAGGCAAGAAGCGGTTCCAGGAATCATTTCAGCTGCTCCACACCAAATATGTCTGTCGTCTCTCCCCTACTGGTTCTGTGTAGGACTGGCTGTAGCAGAATGATCACCGGACTTGCGTAGTTCTCCAAGAGTCTGAGCAGACTGCTTTTCTGCGGCACTATCGGGCTGAAATCTCCAATCGCGGAAAGAAAACTCATCGGGCAGTGAAGAAGCTTTAGTGCCCTTCCAGGTTCCATAACATCTGAACGACCGCTCACCTCCGCTTTCGCTCATTGTGATGTCGTACTTGAGCGCATCGACAGATGTTCGTACTACCGTTCCCTGAAAAGACTTACGCTCATATGTTGTCGCAAAATTTGTTTCTGTGTAAGGGATTTGCTCGATACCCCCAGGAAATGCGCTCATGAGTGGGCCCAGAGCTGGAGCCAGCCCGTATCCAATCATCATAAATGGGTTTTTCGCCGGCGACGACAACTCCTCTTCCGTCAAACCGAAGTATGCTGACACGATTGGGGAATGCACCTGGAGCAACTTCTTCACTGTAGATGGTTGATGCAGCTCGACCAGAAGGTCCCAATTTTCAAATACAGCAAAGCGGACAAATCCCGCTTTATGCGTGTCGGGGTTGGTGAAATGCATGGTCACTTCCCCAAATTGACTCCATGCTGGGAAGGCAGGCTTGGTTGTGTCGCCGGCCCCACTGACAGTGATTCGTAGTGTGAGTGTCCAGAGGACTATCCCTACCAGAGCACACACAAGCCGAATCGTTCCTACGATCTTGGGCGACAATTTCAGTGGTCTGTCCTCCTGCAACTCGATCAGACGTCAGCTGGTTCGTCGGCGCGACACCTAGAGTCGAGGGAGCATCACTTTCACCAACCCCATGAGCGTGTCGCGGTTCGGACTGCCCTCCACGGTGAAGATCGTCGTGCCCGTGCGACCGATGAAGACCCCGCCTTTGAGTGTGCCGGTGTAGTCTCGATACTTGGCCTCATCGACCAGGCCCTTGATCTCTTCCGCCGGTTTGCCACCGCCATAGGCGTTCATCGTCTCGACCATATAGGCCACTTTGGCCTTGGTCATGTCGCCGAGGGGCGCGACGCGAAGCATCACGTTGCGGCCGGCACCGGCGTTCCAGACACAATTGTCACCGTCCCGGCCATCGGGACCGGATGCACCCTGATCGATGGTCACCGATGCATTCAAGGCCTTGGAGACCTCCTGCACCGTCAGCAGGTCACAGGCCGACTTGGTGGGGCCGGCCCCGGCGCCTACGCTCCACCATCCTGCCTCGATACAGAGCAGGCTTATTAACGCGATGATGAGGACTCTGGCGTTCATCACACCCTCCTGATCATTCCGCACACAACCACGTAGCCCATAGGGGAACAGGCGATGGAGAGCAGGAAACGTCGCTGGTACCCTTTCCTGCCTCTCCCCTGCTTAACGCCTGGCCGCTTTCCGCACCAATTGCTTTTGTCCGCGCGGCAGGTGAAACTCGCGCAGGAGCCGACGGTAGAATTCCACCCCTTCCAGCCGTGCGATGTCGGCCGGCATCGCGACCTCAGTCAATGATTGCCCCTTCATCGGCGTGATCTGAATATGCACCGCTTTGCCCTTGCGATCTTTTGCCGGAGTGAGAATTCCTCCGCCCACGATGGTGCCCTTTTTATCCGTCAACACATGAATGGTCCGCTTGGCTTTCATTGGCGATCTCCTTCGGAACGACTAGACGTTGCCCCCGCCTTGAAGGGTGAAATGGGCGAGTTCTTCGCCGATGTTGGTCACGGTCACCGAATAGACGATGGGGTTCGGCGAACCGGGATGCAAGCGGAGGGGCTTCTTCTCTTTGGTATGCTCGGTGACCATGAGCCGGACCGGGTTGATCCCAACCCCATCGGCCATGATCCACTGAGCCCCGAAATCCTGCCCACCCCATTCCACCTCATTGACCAGGCCCCCGAGGGCAAGATGAACGCGGATGGATTGACCGGGCGCCAGCCAAAAATCTCCGACTTGATTGAATGCCATGAAGGACCTCCCTCTAGAAGTTCGGGCGCATTATAGCGAACGAGTCTGTGCGGGGAAATCCTGATTCCTGCCGGGCTGCGGTCCCTCGCTTGGCAGGAGACCGCCTGTGCTTGCGGACGGCCGAAAATCCAGCCGCGACCGGCCCCGTTGTTGGGCGCAGTCGGGTACAATGACGCCCATGAGACTACCGATCGATCCCACAACTCATGAATGGGCCGTGCTCGAGCGGGTTATCGTATTCGACGGGATCTGCAACTGGTGCAATGCCTGGGTAAACTTCACTATGGCCCGCGACTACGGCCGCTTTCGCTTCGCCACCCTGCAATCCGACAAGGGGCGCCAGTTGTTGAAGACGCTGGGATTGTCTGAGCAAGACTTCGAGACGTTTCTCTTGTTGGAGCGGGGCCAGGTGTTCGTCAAATCCACCGCGGCCTTGAGGATCGCCAGGCAACTCTCCGGCTGCTGGCCGTTGCTCTCCCTCTTCATCATAGTGCCTCGCTCGCTGCGCGACGTCCTGTACGACCTCGTAGCCCGCCACCGCTATCGCCTCATGGGTAAGGCTCAATCTTGTCGTGTCCCCACCGCCGAAGAACAACACCGCTTCGTTTGACCAATTCGAGATATCGCCCCCGTGACCGGAACGGCTGCCGCCAGGCGATCGTTCGCCCATGCAATCAGCTTCCGACATTGTCAAGGTCCGCGAAGTAGCCTGGTCCTCCGGCTCCCACTATAATGAGGGCACGGCTGGTCCTGAGAGGGGAGCGGAGCATGGATATCGTCTCGCATGGTCTCTGGGGAGCCTTGGCGTTTGGACGCCGGAACCGCACGAGCTTCTGCCTCGCCTTTGCCATAGGCCTGGCGCCGGACTTGTTCTCGTTCGGCATCCTGTGGGTCGCGGCCACAATGGGCATCTCGCCGAAGCCCGATTTCAGCCAGGGCACGCCGCCGGAATCCACCATCCCGCCCTATGTGCACCATCTTTACGATGTGACCCATAGCTTTGTGGTATTCCTCGCCGTCTTCGCCCTGCTCCGGATTCTCCTGAAGCGGCCGTTGTGGGAACTCGGGGCCTGGGGTCTGCACGTGCTGGTCGACATCCCGACTCATTCATATGCCTTCTTCCCGACGCCCTTTCTTTGGCCGCTTTCGAACTGGAAATTCGACGGCTGGCAATGGAACCAGTCAGCCGTTCTCATCCCGAACTTCACGCTGCTGCTCCTACTCTACGGCTGGTTCCTCTCGCAACAGGCCCGTCCAGTCCCCAAGCCCGAGCGAGTGAGGGAATAGTCGCGCGCGATTCTCCGCTCCGAGGCCTGCTCGTTGACACCATTCGCAGTTCTGCGTACGCTACAGCTCCACAGGGGGTTCGCAAAGCGCCCGGTGATACGGGAACTTGCCGCAGAGAGCGAGGCCGACACCATAATTGCCGGCGGGAAACGATCGTGGCACCGTTCCACATCACCCACGGATGAGTATCACGGTGACGTCATGAGCCACGCCGAGTCTTGGAACTGCACTGTGCCAGCCGCACCGGATACAGTGGGCCATCACCATCTGAAACAGTCGGCTGCATGTCTATGAGCACCCCCGTCCTGCTTCTCCTGCTGAGTCTGCTGAGCGCGACCCTTCTCTGTCTCGGCTATCTGATCTACAAAGTCCGCCGCCTGGCGCGGCTCGTCCTGCGCGAGGTGCAGGAGGATCTGCCTCGCTTCGTGAAAGGCGAGATCGAAAATTGTTACCAACAGGCTGAAGCGCTGGCCGCAGTCTTAACCGAGCTTCGGCTTCGGGCCAGTCTGCCGCCGACTCGCAATTGGGCCGCCTCGCCGGACCTCCTGCGCGAGCTCATGCGTCATGTTTCCCGTCACCGACCGCAGACCATTGTGGAATGCGGGAGCGGCGTCTCCACCATCGTCCTCGCCCGTTGCCTCGAGATCGTAGGCACAGGCCATGTCTACAGTCTCGAGCATCTTCCCGATCAAGCGGACAAAACCAGGGAAGAACTTAAGCGGCAGGGCCTCGGGGCCTGGGCGACGGTGCTGACCGCTCCGCTCTGTCTCCATCGCATCGCGGACGAGGAATTTCACTGGTATGGGATGGATGGATTGCCGGTCCCCACTTTCGACATGTTGGTGATCGACGGTCCTCCCGCGACCACTGGTCCGCTGGCGCGCTATCCTGCCGGGCCGTTGTTGTTCTGCCGGCTCGCGCCACAAGCGGCTGTCTTTCTCGATGACAGCAACCGGGACCAAGAACAAGCGATCCTGAGCCGCTGGAGGAAGGAGTTTCCCCGCCTTCACCAAGACAGTCGTCCCTGCGAGAAGGGCTGCGCCGTCCTGTGGAGCAAGGGGGACGCATAGCGCGCCGGCTCCTCGCTCCTTGGCAGCCTGAGCCATTCTCCGAATCACGCCCTCAGACTCTGACTCTGTTCCCCGCGTTGGTGCAGGTCCGGAGTGATGGACCAAGCCAATAGCACCGGTGACAATGCGCGGGTTTGTTCGCCTGTCCTCCGACGACCCATCGGACTCCGTCCATGGCAGCCGGCCACACGTATACCGTCACCGAGCTGTTGGACGTGAACGAGAGCCAAGATGTCGATGACCCTGCGGAAAGCCGGAGCTACATCGTGAGGGATCGCGAGTCCGGCCAGGCCATCATCAGCATGGGGAACTAGCAAAACAGGCCGTCACCGCTCCCATGCGGATGCGGCGTGAGGATCGCTCGTGACGGACCGCCGCTTACGCAGCAATGGAGAGAGGACTGTTGCATGCCGCACGTGTTGATCATTCATGAAGTCGAAGCCTACCCGGCATGGAAAGTCATATTCGACCAGGCGGCCGACGTTCGAAGACGCGCCGGCGAAATCAGGTACCAACTCCTGCGTCATGACCACGACGCCAATACGATCGTGCATTTCTCTGAGTGGTCTTCGTTGGAGAATGCCCGCCGCTTCTTCGAGTCGCCGGAGTTGGTGGAAATCAGGCGGCAGGCCGGCGTCAAAGCCCCGGACTTTCTCTATCTCCAGGAGATCGAGCGAGGAGTCTTGTACCCGCACGACCGGACGGGAAGGAGGCGCGAGGTGCTCGAACTCAGACCGACCTGTGAGCAGTGCAACCGACCGTTACCGCCTGATTCGACGGACGCGCGCATCTGCTCGTACGAATGCACGTTTTGCGCTGCCTGCGTGGAATCGATCCGACACAACGTCTGCCCGAACTGTGGCGGCGGGTTCGTACCCCGACCCGTCAGGCCATCGACCAATTGGAAGGGCAATAACTGTCTCGCCCATGATCCAGCCGGCACCGCCGTCACACATCGCCCAGTCGATCCCCGCACTCACGACCTCTTCGCCGCCCGCCTGAAGGCTATTCCACCGGAAAAGCGGTAACGCCTCGACCCGGATCGGACCCCTTGGTGCTTGGTGGAGCCGGCCATGGAACGAGAAGACGGTTACGCCCTCCCCGCGACTGCCGGCTTGCGGGGATCGATCTTCACGCCGGTCATCGTCCCTTCCACACTCGCAACATAGGCCCGGGCAACGGCTTCAGCCGGCATGCCCTGCGCCGGATCCATCTTGAGCCTGATCAAGGTAGCCGTCACCCAGGGCGGACTCACGACGTTGACACGGAGCCCCCGGGGCAGTTCCAGCGCCGCCGCACGCACGAAACCTTCCAGTCCGGCATTCACCATGCTGATGGAGGCACTGCCCTTCATCGGCTCTTGGCCAAGGACGCCGCTGGTCAGGGTAAAGGACCCGCCATCGTTGATGAACTGCCGCCCGATCCGTACCAGATTGACCTGCCCCATCAGTTTATTGCCGAGCCCCACTTGAAAATCCGCATCCTTCAGATCGTCCAAACTCCCGAACTTCGCGACCCCCGCCGTGCTCACGACCGCATCAAAGACGCCGACACTGCGAAACATTTGGGTGATCGAGTCTGCCGACGCCAAATCCACTCGCAAGGCGCCGGCCTTATGCCCTACCGCGACTACCTCATGCTTGGCCGACAAGGCCGCCGCCACCGCTGATCCGATCGTGCCCGTTGCCCCGACAAGTATCACTCGCATGCCTGTCCTCCTCCGCTGTTCATGGCCGAATAGATTTCGTCATTCACGTGTTGCGCAGAGTATTCGGGGAGCAACGCCTGATGCAAGCAGCAACACGCTGAGGGAATGATCCAGGAACAGCATCATTCTCTACTGCGCCAGCGCCCTGCTAACGTTGTGACGCTCGAGACGCTCGCGCTGGTGTCGAGGCCGCATGGGTTGATCGTTGACATCTCCACCCAAGGCGCGTCCGACACATCGTCGGCCGGGCTGACCGTTCCCGCCACCCACTCACAGAGAACGGCAATCAGCACGTAACGGAATCGCAGCGATCCCCGCTCATCGTGGTTCAGCACGTCGAGTGCGGTCAAGACGTCGAGCGGGCGAACCTGGAGGCCCGTCTCCTCTTCGACTTCCCGTACCGCCGCGGCATGGATCGTTTCACCCCGTTTGATCTTGCCGTCGGGAAATCCCCACTTGCCGGTATCCGGTGGATTGGATCGTCTGACCGACAGCACCTGTCCGTTCCGGACCACCACCCCGATGACGGCCGGCTTGGGAACTACAGTCGCGTCAGTCATGCGCGCTCCCCTCTTCAAAAAGCCGATGCTGCCACAAGATCACGTCCATGCTCCACTGGGAAACACCGACATCGGTGAAGCAGCCTGTCGATGCCACGGCAAGCGACAGAATGGATTCATTCCGCCGTCACTTCTGAAACAGCCGAGTAAGTCTGTATCCTTTTCTCTTGCGTCTTGTATCCACTTGGATATTGCCCGTATTTGATGGGGCCGTGCGTCGACTCCTCATCCGCCTGCAACTGTTCGTGTTCATTACCGGTCGTTCGACGGTGCATTTCTTGCGAGCGTGTCGTCGGTGGTAGCGGCGTCGCATCCTGTTCTGCGCCTGTGTCGCAGCGTTGGAACAGGTTAAGCGACGAGTGACGGCAATCACCCAAGCGGAGGAGGAATCGGACATGGCACTGACATTTCGTGAGTTGCGCGAAGCGGTTGAACATGAATCCTTGCCCTGGCAACCGCTGGCGAACCGGTCCGACGCCGACATAGTGGCCCCGAAAAGTCTCGGCGGCGACACGAAGGGATTGCAGAAGGCGGAAGCCGTTCCGAGCATCGACTTCAAAGAGACGCTCGGTATCGGCACCAATCCGCATCTGGCGATTCGTCGGCTCGAACGTGGGTTCGTCAGGCGGGAGGCACTCGAGGATCGGTTCAGAAAAAGTGAACTACTGAGGCTCGGGTACGGCGATCTCGTGGAATCGCTGGAACGTGGGGCACCGCCCGCAGGCGGCGCGGCCGCATCGGTCGATTGGCGCAATCGCTGGGGAACCAACTTCATTACGACGGTGCGCGACCAAAATCCCTGTAACGCTTGTTGGGCCTTTGCCGGTGTCGCCTTGGTCGAGTCGATGGTTCGCATCGAGGACTCGCTCTGGACGAGGCTCTCGGAAGGCGATGTCCATCGCGGCATCGGCGCACAATGCGGTGACTATGGCAACATCGGCAACGTGTCCAATTTCTTCGCGAACAGCGGATTTGCTGACCCCGGTTGTTTTCCTTGGGCGACCACCACGCCGCCCTACACCCCGACTCCCGATCGCAACGGCAGAACAGTTCGAGGGCCAGCCTTTCAATGGGTCGGGACGGTGCAGGAAGCCAAGGATTGGATCGATACGGTCGGACCGTTGATCACCTGGCTGGAGGTTTACAACGACTTCTTCGGTTATGGCTCGGGCGTCTACCGCCGCAGCACCGCGCCGTCGAATACTCTGGCCGGAACGCATTTCATGTTGGTCATCGGCTATAGCGACGCGCTCCAGGCCTGGTTGTGCAAGAACTCCTGGGGAACCGATTGGGGTATGAGCGGATTCTGCTGGGTGGCCTATGGAGATTCTGGAATCGATCGCTATGCCAAGGCTGGGGTGCGGAACGTCAACCCCGACCCCTGGACCAAGCGCCGGCTCCACAACGGCAACTTGTACGAAAGCGGCAACGGCGCCATGAACCGAAACCTCGAGGTGATGGGCGCAGGCAAGGGACGAGTTCAGCACCGTTGGCGTGAGGGTGGCCCACCTTGGACCTGGGGCGTGGGGAAAAGCTTCGGCACCGACGCGGCGGTCTGCCCCACCTTCACCGGAACGACGTTCAACCGAAACATGGAGTTGGTGTATTTGACGACGGCCAGTCGGCTCCATCACTGGTGGGGCCCAGGCGGAGGCACGGGGCCGTGGAACGACGGCGGAGTCTTCGGTCCGACGGACTGCCGTGGCATTCCCGGTTTTATCCAGGGAGACTACGGGGCACCAGGGAACTTCGAGGTGGTGGTCCTGGTCGGCGGTGGGCAACTCCAGCACGTGTGGCGTGATGGAGCAGGCTGGCACAACGGCGTGAAGTTCGGAACCGGCCTCGCCTACTCCGGAGCCACCTTGGTGCAAGGCACCTATGGGACGCCGCATGGCAACTTGGAGTGCGTCGCAGTCCGTTCTAACGGGACCATGCAACACTTTTGGCGCCACGAGCCGACTTTGACCTGGAACACCGGCATTGTCTTCGGCGCAGGGGTAGCCACCTCGCCGGTGATGATCCAGGGCCAATACGGCATGCTTAATGAGTCCGGCCCACATGGGAACTTCGAGTTGTGCGTCGCGGTCGGCGGACAGGTGCAGCATTGGTGGCGATGGAACGGTGGGGATGCCCAGTGGCGCCACAGTGCGACGTTCGGGCATGATGTGGCGGCAGTCGCAGGGATGTGCGAGGGACAGTGGGGCATGAATTTGGAAGTCATCGTGCTGCGTCGCGACGGCCAACTCCAGCATTACTGGCGCGATGGTGCCGGATGGCATGAAGGCCCGGTGATCGGTCCTGCATGAGCACGGATCAAGCGATACAGGAAGACTTTCGTCCTGGGCTTCCGGATCGGCTCAACGTTCGAGTCGGGACGGAAGCCCGCTTCCCTCTGCCTTCACGCGCAGGGGCGGGATACCAATGGCAGGTGAACTATGTCGCGGGAGAGCCCGACGCTGCAACCCTCGCGATCGAAACAGGCCCCGCCCCAGAGCAAGGTGCCGTCCCTCAGAATCTGCCGGTGCCCATGCAACTGGTCGTGACCGGGCTGCGCGAAGGGACCGCCCGGTGGAGGATCAGGCTCGTCCGTCCATGGATGCCCGAAAGTCCGCTGGTGGATCAGGAACTGCAGGTGCTTGTGAAGTAGAGTGGAATCAAATGGCTCGTTGCCGGGTCGTGCCTAACGCGCTTCACCCAACGCGGCACCGACCCTTCCTCCCGCATGCTCGTGTGATGGGCATTCAAGATCACCTCGCACATCGAAATATGTAGACGCGAAGGGGTAAACCTCCAACGTGGAATGAATCCGGTCTTGGCGGATGCCATTCCGTGATTCTCATGTCGATGCGATCAAATGCACCCTAGAGAGATCGTCTCGAGGACGGCGGCACTCGTCAACGCCACCACGGGATTTTGCCCCCTTCCTTTCTGTACGGCCTGCTGTTTGGAAAGGCCGGCACCTGCGGCATCCGGTAGACTTCGCGAATCTCTGAAGCACCGTTCGGCACCGAGGACCCGACAAGCCTCGGAGCAAGGCGATGATCGACCAGCCAAGATCTCACTATGCATCGCAGGCGTACGACCACTCCCTCTTGAACCATCTTGCGACTCCGCGCGGACGCGTCCGGAGCGTTTCTTGCGCCGGCCATGCTCCCCCATAGACGAACCGTTCCTGGAAGCGTAGGATACCGCTCGATTCCGCTACATAGATCCTGCCGAGGACCGAAAGGAGACGCTCATGATGAATCGTGGACGCATGCTGGCCGCTGCTGTGGTCGTAACGGTTGTCGGCACCCTACCGGTGGCCATGGCGCCATGGGCACCCGATTCCGCAATGGCCGACTCCTTCAATCTGAAGCCGGGAGCATGGGAGATCACGACGCTCGTCGAGCGGTCCGGGCCGCCGGTAGCGCCGGACATCCTCTCGAAGCTACCGCCGGAGCAGCGGGCAAGGATGGAGCAGGCTGCCAAGGCGCGGGCGGGCAACTCGAAGACTCTCGTGTCGAAGGAATGCATTACGAAAGAAGAGCTGGATCAAGACCGGCTCTTCGCCGGTGCCGACGACGGAGACGGGGCTCCCTGTCCCACGAAGGTGATCACCAGGTCCTCGAACAAACTGGAGATCGAGCGATCCTGCCCTGCGCCCGCGGAATCCGTCTCACATCTCCTGCTGCAAGCTCCCTCGCCGGACAGCCTCATCGGGAGGTTCGACACTACCAGGCGCGGACAAAAGGTCCACTCGGAGATGAAGGGCCGCTGGCTCGGCGCCAGTTGCGCCGGCATTGAATGAGGATGCGTACCAGCCGTCCTATTCGATCACGCTGAACTCGTAGCGGGAACCGGTCAGCGCCGTCAGCAACTCCGACGCGTGGTCGCGACCGCGCGTTTCCATGGTCACATCCAGCGCCGCTTCGTTCAATCCGACGCCATAGTGCGCCCGGTTGTAGGACGTCTCCACGATGTTGGCGCGAGCCTTGGCGATCACCGAGGTCAACCCCTCGAGCGAGCCGGGATAATCCGGCAGCCGCACACGCAGCCGCAGGCGCCTACCGTCCCGCACCATGCCTCGCTCGATGATTCGGGCCAGCAGGTTCACATCCAGGTTTCCGCCGGACACAAGCACCGCAATGTTTTTCCCGCGATGGCCCGTCTTGGCTTGCTGCAATGCCGCCAGCGCGACCGCGCCGGCTCCCTCCGCGACGGTCTTTTCCCCCTCGAGCAACGTGAGGATCGCCGCCGCGATTTCGTCTTCGTCCACCGTGACGATCTGGTCGACATACCGTTGGACCAGCGGCAAGGTGCGGGACCCGGCTTGGCGCACGGCGATGCCATCCGCCAAGGTCGGACCGGCCGGCAGCTCAACCGGATGACCGTTGCGAAGCGCGGCGCTCATCGAAGGTAACCTGGCGGTTTGCACCCCCACGATCTCCACCGCCGACCGCTGTTCCTTGACGGCGCAGCCGACACCGCCGATCAAACCGCCTCCCCCGACCGGGACCACGATCACGTCCAGGGACTGGTTCTGTCTGAGGAGTTCCAGGCCGAGCGTACCCTGGCCCGCGATCACCTCGTCGTCATCGAAGGGATGGATGAAGGTAGCGTGCCTCTCACGGCTTCGTTCCATCGCCGCCCGGCAAGCCTCATCGTAGTTGTCGCCGTGAAGCACCACGTCGGCGCCATGCGCGCGCGTGGCGGACCACTTCACCAGCGGCGTAGACCGTGGCATCCAAATCTGAACCGGAATGCCCCGCTGAGCCGCATGGTAGGCCACGCCCTGCGCATGGTTGCCCGCCGAAGCCGCGATCACCCCTCGCTGCCGTTCCTCGTCCGTCATTAATAGGATGCGGTTGAGAGCGCCCCGCTCCTTGAAGGACCCGGTCATTTGCAGGTTTTCTAGCTTGAGGAAAATGTTGTTGCCGGTGAGTCTGGACAGGGTCCGGGAATGCACCAACGGAGATTCGTAGAGCGAAGGTCCGATGCGTGTGGCCGCGGCCTCGATCGACTGCCAAGTCACCATGCCCAGGTCCCCTTTCATACTACGGACAACAAAAAGCCCCTGACGAAATCTTTTCCGCCAGGGGCCTCTGCTGAGTGGATACGACGTGCGCTCTGCAGACAGGCTCAGGCGGAGCCGGCGATCATCATCGCCGCCGCCATGCTGATGCCGATGCCCTGCAGTTGCATATTCAACACGATGATCTCGAGTCCTGATTCGCTGTTCGAGCAAGGAGCTTATACCAGAGTCGTCAAACGGATCAAGCACTCCCCTTACTTTGAGAGCACGACGTGCGTGGCGTGAGGGCTCGTCACATGCTCCGTGCATTCGTAGCCCAGCCGAACCACGTCCAAGTCGGCGAAGACTGATTCGCCGGTCCCCAGCAACACCGGCGCGATGGCGAGGTGCAGTTGATCTACCAGGCCGGCCTTCAGATAGGCTCGCAGGGTAGCCACACCGCCTCCCAGCCGCACGTCCTTTCCTTGCGCTGCCTCTTTCGCCAGGGTGAGCGCCTGCTCGTTGCCACCCGTGACGAAATGGAAGGTTGTCCCGCCCTCCATGGTCACAGAGGCTCTGGGATGGTTCGTGAGGACGAACACGGGGCAGTGATAGGGAGGATTGTCGCCCCACCAGCCCTTCCATTGCTCGTCCGGCCACGGCCCCCTGATCGGCCCGAACATGTTGCGGCCCAGGATCCAAGCGCCGATATTGTCGAAGCCTCGCGCGACAAAGCCGTCATCGATGCCCGTCGCCCCGCCGTCTCCGCCAAACAGGCGTTGAAAGGTACGCGTGGCGAAAGCCCATCGATGGAGCGTGATCCCACCGACCCCGAGCGGATGCTGGGGCCCTTGGTTCGGCCCAGCCCCGTACCCGTCTATAGAAACGGCGAAGCAATGAACCCGTAATTTGGACATGGATCTCACATAAGCTCGTTCATCGCAGCGGCAGGACGACCAGCCGGAAACGGCGCGGTACTCACTCTGGAATTTCCGCCTCCACCAATTTTGCCAGGAGCGCCAACGATTCCTGCCAGCCCAAGTAACAGGCTTCCGTGGGGATGACTTCCGGAATCCCCTCTTGGACGACATTCATCTCGGTGCCGCAGGACACCTGTTTCAACGTGATCGTCGCCTGCATCTCACCGGGCAGGTTGGGGTCGTCGAACCTATCCGTGTAGCGGATGCGCTCGTTCGGCACCAGTTCCAGATACGTCCCTCCGAATGAGTGGCTCTTCTTGGTCGTGAAATTCGTGAACGACATTTTGAAGGTCCCACCGACCTTCGGTTCCATGTGATGCACCTTCCCGGTAAATCCGTTCGGTGGCAGCCATTTCGCCATCGCGTCCGGATCGAGGAAGGCACGGTAGATTCGCTCCGGGGTCGCGCGGAGTATGCGATGCAATCGCACTGTATGTGTCGGCATATCCCTGCTCCTTCTTTCAGGTCTGAAAGGCTCATACTAGACAGGATCCGCAGCGGATGCCAGTCGATTTTCCTGCATGAGGCGGAGAAGGCCGTTCACTGATTCTGACCGTCACTGCGGCCGGCCCCTGTCTCACTTCGCGACACCGTGAGACGACTCGATCGTGGACGAGCCTCGGGAGAACAAGTAGAATGGCCTCGTTTTTTCCTTTCTCGCGAGTGAGCGCGGTCGTCGAATCACACCTCGGCATTCACGAGATCGTCCAGGCTCCCGGAGGCCGCCATGCAAAAAACCCGCATCATCTGCACCATCGGTCCCGCAACGGAATCCTACGAGATGTTGCAGAAACTGTACGAGGCCGGCATGAATATCGCCCGCCTGAACATGTCCCACGGCGACCACGACTCCCACGCCAAGGTCATTCATCACATCAAGACGCTCAATAAGAAACTCAAGTTCCCCATTGCCATTCTTCTGGACACCCAAGGCCCCGCGATCCGCACGGGTGACCTCTCCAACGAACTCGACCTTCGGCAGGGAGCTGTCGTCACCGTCACGACGCGCGGCACGACGGACGTCGAAGAAAGCTCCATTCACATCGACTATGCCGACTTGCTGGAACAGGTCAATGTGGGGGACAAGATCACGGTGGACAACGGGTTGATCAACTTCGAAGTGCTGGAGAAGACCGAACGCCACATGCGCTGCCGCGTGGTGGACGGCGGACGCCTGAAGAGCAAGCGCCACGTCAATCTGCCGGGCATTCGCGTCAACTTGCCCGCGATCACACAGAAAGACACGAAGGACATTCTCTTCGGCCTGGAACGAGACGTGGACTTCATCGCCCTGTCGTTCGTGCGCGAGGCGGAAGACGTCCGCCGACTCAAATCGCTGATGGGCGATCGTGTCGGGCGGGTCAAGGCGATTGCCAAGATCGAGGATCAGGAAGGCGTTCGTAACCTGGACGAAATCATTCAGGAAGCGGACGGGGTCATGGTGGCGCGCGGAGACTTGGGCGTGGAGATCAACCTCGAAGACCTGCCGAACGTCCAGCGCACGATCGTCCGAAAATGCGCCGAGCGCGGGAAACGCGTCATCGTCGCCACGCACTTGCTCGAATCGATGATCAACAGTCCCCACCCCACCCGAGCCGAGGTCACCGACGTCGCCAACGCCATTTACGAGGAAGTGGACGCCGTCATGCTGTCCGGCGAGACCACGGTCGGCAAGTATCCGATCAAGTGCGTCGAATACCTGTGCAAGATCGCGCTGAAATCGGAAGCCATCCCCGGCCTACAGTTTGCCAAGGGCCTACGCGACCTCGGCAACAAGCAGCAGCTCGCGGCAGCGGCCGTTCAACTGGCCGAGGGAATCAAAGCGAAAGGCATCGTCGTGATCACCAGACGGGGCCTGATGGCCGATTTCGTGTCCAATTGCCGGTCTTCTTCGACCGACGTCTATGCCTTCACGAACATGAGCCAGCCGCGCAGGACGATGATGCTCAATCGCGGCGTGTTTCCCTTCAAGATCGACTTCAGCGCCGATCCGGAGAAGACGCTGCAGACAGCCTTTCGCATTTTGAAAGATCGGGAGCAGTTCCTGGTCGGCGACAAGGTCGTCATCATCTCCGACGTCTTGGCGCAACAGCGCGTGGACTCCATCCAGATCCGTGAAATTCCCTCCGAGGAACCGGCGCTCGAAGTCCAGTATCGGCCGAGCTAGGCCGGCAGCGGATCTCGACGGCCCGACCGCTCCCCTGCCGGAACGCAGCACCGCCCTGACAGGATCAGTCGACGGAGAAAGAAGATTCGATTGGGAGGCGCGGACGCAGCCGGCCACAGCGGCTTGAGTCGTTCAGAAGTTGCCGGCTTGAATCACGTCTTCGAGATTGTTGATGTCGAGCCAGTGGCCGGCCGTATAGAGCACACGGATGGGCTGGTCGCGCTTCAACAAGAGCTGCAGCAGTTGGGGAATCGAAGCCTTGCGGTTGGCAGGGTCCGCGAGCAGTTCGGCGACGGTGTCGGTGACGATGCCGAGCGCTTTCGGGGAGACCTTCAAGAACCCCATCCAAACACCATGGATGGATGACGGCGGCACATCGCCGAGCTGCTTCAAGTAGATCTTGGCATTGAAGGCGCGCCTGGTGTTCGGGAGCGAACATTCCGCAAACCCGCCGAGCCTGGCGTAGCGGCTCTCTTCCTGCCAATTGCTGTCCACGAACACCACCAGGTCATCGGTCTCCTGACAGAGGCCTTGAGGAATGTACCTATTGAAGAGCACATCGCCGTAGCACACGATCGTGCTTTGCGGTGAGCCTTTGCGGGCCCGGAGCGCCTTCAGCAACGAATCCAATTCGCCGGTCTGCGCGAAGTCGTCGTTGTCGACATAGCTGAGGTTGGGGAGGTTCACCGCCTCCTTCTTATAGCCGCGCACGACCGTGATGTCCTTGATCCCCACGGCGTTGTAGGCATCGACGATCCGCGTGAGGATCGGCACGCCCTGGATCTTCACCATGGTCTTCGGCTGTTGCTCGGTCAGTTCGCCGAGTTCGGAACCGCGGGAGGCAGCCAGTACGATGGCCGTCGTCCCTTCGGCGCCGCGTGGCAGGTACCGCTCCTCCGCTTCCTGCAACTCGCCGGCGTTCTGCAACCGAAAGATCTCGGAGACCGGCGCCACTTTATCCTCGATCGACAGCAGGTGCTGCTGCTCCTTCAGCGTGCGAGCCGTCTTTTGCATGGCGGCGACGGACGAGCGCAGCAAATGGTTGGCCCAAATTACGATGGAAAATCCTTGCTGCCTGAACACTTCGGTGGGTGTGGCGTAATATTTGGTCGGGACGATCACGACCGGACAGCGATTCCCCCACTCCTGCTTGAAGGCCAAGATCTCGTCCGGGACGGACAGCGCACTGTGGATCAAGATACCGTCGGCTCCGGCCGCATGATAGGCCTCCGCACGCCGCAAGGCTTCCGCCAGCCCCCAGCCGCAAATGAAGGCCTCGACGCGGGCGATGATCGAGAAATCGGGATCGGTCTGCGCGTCTTTCCCCGCCTTGATCTTGCCGCAGAACTCCTGCATGTCCGCCAGCGGTTGCGCCCCGCCTTTGATGAAACTGTTGGTCTTGGGAAACAGCTTGTCCTCGATGCACACCGCCGCAATGTTGCGTTGCTCGAGCTTGCGGACGAGGCGCTGCATATTGTTGAAGTTGCCGTAGCCCGTATCGCCGTCGAGGAGGATCGGAATCCGGACCGCGTCGGACATGAACTCGAGGGTTTCCAACACCTGTGTCCAGCTGGCCTCATTGTTGTCGCGCACGCCGAACTGGGCCGAGATCGACAGACCGCTCCCCCAAATGCCCTTGAAGCCGGCCTCCTCGACGATCTTCGCGCTCAGCCCATTGTGGGCTTCACAGATGAACTCGAGCTGGTCGGAGGTGAGCAACTTCCGGAACTGCTTGGCGGTGCTGATCGGCGGCGTCGAACTCATGAATTCCCTTTCGTCTCTCACACCTTCGGGACCGGGACAGTCGGACCTGCGTGACTCCGGCTGTGATTTGCACTGGAGAATACCCTTTTTCAGATCAGAAATCACTCCCAGGCGGGGTGAGGAGCCTGTAGCGGTCGGCAGGCGCGCAGGCTGAGACCAGGAACCGAGCCGCGCCTCAAATAGGAATTTCATGGGTCAGCGGAGATTTTCCCTTACAATGGGACCCATTGGTGAAAGGAGCTCCATCTATGTCGATGCCGGACGCGATGTCGAACGACGCGGTGCAAACCGCCTGGACTCAGCTGGCCGAACAGGTTCGAACCGGAGTGCTCCTGACGCTCCGCAACGGCCGTCCCTTCGGGTCGCATGTGCCCTATCTCATCGGCACCGACTGGTCGCGGGTCTACCTGCACTTGAGCCGGCTTGCCTTCCATACCCAACACCTGCTGGCCGATGGCCGCGTGAGCCTCTTCATCGCCGAGCCGGACGGTCCGGGGAAAAACCCGCTTGCCCTTCAACGGATGAACCTGCAAGGCAAGGCAGCCGTTCTCGCGCCAACGGACTCGTCCTACGAGGCGGTACGACAGCGCTACCAGGAGAAGTTTCCGCAATCCAAAATGATGTTTGGGTTCGGGGACTTTTCGCTGTGGGAGTTGAAGATGCAGGATGCCCACCTCGTATTGGGCTTCGGCCAAGCCTATACGGCCCAGGCCTCCGCCCCCGCCACCTGGAAACATCAGGCGCCGGATAAGAAACCATAAGCGAGCAAGTTCTCACGCCGGTTGTTTCCCACGCCATCTTTCCTTCATCGATCACGATTCGTCGGGCCCTTTCGCTGCGTTCCCCCCGGAAGTAGGTACGCCCTCCCAAACGGCCGATGGTGCGCCGACCGCGCCTCACTATAGCCTGCACAAGTTCGCAGCACCCCCATCGGAAGGTTTCACGACATGAAGTTATTCGTCCCCGTGACCCTCGGCTATATGCTGTTGCTCGTGATCCTCGCCGTCGGTACCCCCGGCCTCGGTCTCTCCGGATTTCTCCTCGATCTGATCCCAGCCGATCGGCGCGACCAGGCCCACTTGCCCGCTTACGGCCTGTTGGCGTATCTCATCATGTGGGGCCTACGCCGCTCCGATTGGTCCCTCTCCGCATCGATCGCGACTGGTCTCGGCGTCACGTGCCTATTCGGCCTCTATACCGAACTGCTCCAAAGCCATGTCCCAGGTCGCGAAGCTTCGCTGGCCGACCTGCTTTCCGACGCCACCGGTGCCGTGGTGGCAAGCAGCCTGTTGCTCATTCAAGCATGGGCCATGCAACCCTCGTCGCAGCCGGTCCCGGCGCGGCGGTCCGGCCCGGCCCGTTCACGGAAAGGATTGTGGTCCCGATGAACCAAACGTTTCGAGAACGCCGCGCCCGCAGAATTCCCCTGCAGTGCCCCGTGTACTATTCCAACGGTCAGTTTCAAACCATCGGCGTCGCCGAGGACTTCAACAGCTCCGGCGGACGCATTCGCGGGAAAGAACTCGTCACGGTGGACATGGAGTTGGTCGTGATCATCATCCAGCCGACTCCGGAGATCCCGATACTGATCCGACGGGCTTCGGTGCGATGGGTCAGGGGATCTGACTTTGGGATCTCGCTTTCTTCGGTACCTCCCCAAGCGGAGGACGAACTGAAGTCCATGGCAAGGGTCATGCTACCGGGTCTGTGGTCCTGCCTGAACTGACCATGCCCTCTTGCACCACCTCCCCAAGAAGCCTACAATCAGGTCGGCGGATTTGCTTCGTGAAGGGACGTGGTGCTCCATGTTCTGGGAAACACGACATCCCGCGGACGACCCTATCAAGGCTTGCCCCCTCTGCGGCAAACGCCCATCCTCCGAACAGCGCCTGGTTCCGAGTCCCACGAAATTCTCCTGCCGCTCCTGCCGGACGACCGAGCCGATTTCGATTTGCGATGAGTGCCTGAGGACCTGGGCCGATTCGCTGAAGAAATCCCCCACCGCCCCTCCTCCTGCTTCTACGCTCCCGACGGAACTGCCCAAGCCCCCTGCCATCAAGGCGATCCTCGATGAATACGTCGTCGGACAAGACCGGGCCAAGCGCGTGCTGTCCGTCGCTGTGTACAACCACTACAAACGCATTCTGCACCGAGACCGCCTGACGAATGTCGAGTTGCAGAAGGGCAACATTCTGATGATCGGGTCCACGGGGACCGGCAAGACGCTTCTTTCCCAGACTCTCGCCAAAATTCTCAAGGTGCCCTTCGCAGTCGCGGATGCCACGACGCTGACTCAGGCCGGTTATGTCGGCGAGGATGTGGAAAACGTGGTCCTCAAGCTCTTGCAGAACTGCGACTACGACGTGCCGCTCTGCCAGACCGGCATCATCTACATCGACGAAATCGACAAGATCACGAGCAAGGCGTCGAATCCATCCCTTTCTCGGGATGTCTCCGGCGAGGGCGTGCAACAGGCGTTGTTGAAATTGGTTGAGGGAACGATCTGCAACGTGCCGCCCAAGGGTGGGCGCAAACATCCGGAGCAAGACTACATTCGCGTCGATACCACGAACATTCTTTTTATCTGCGGAGGCGCGTTCGTCGGGCTGGATCGCATCATCGAATCCCGCACCTCGGAGCGGCGCATGGGCTTCAGCGCCGAGGCGCCACAAGTTGTCACCGATGGGCATTCCGACCTGCTCGGGTTGGTCAAGGCTGAGGACCTGCTGAAGTTCGGGCTCATTCCTGAGTTCGTCGGCCGTTTCCCCGTGTTGACCACGCTGACCGATCTGGACGTGCCGGCATTGATCCGCATCCTGACGGAGCCGCGGCATGCGCTGGTCAAACAGTACCAAGCCCTCTTCGAACTCGACGGCGTGGACCTCCGGTTCACCGAAGGTGCCGTTAAGAGCGTCGCACGCCGCGCGGCCTTGATGAAGACCGGCGCCAGAGCGCTCCGTACCATTCTGGAAGATGTGATGTTGGATGTGATGTATGAGGTCCCGGCCCGAGAAGATGTGAAGACCGTGCTGATTACGGAGGACGTGATCGCCGGACTCGATCACCCCACCATCCTCGTTTGACGACTTCCCCTCGGCAGTCTCCTGCCTTTTCCCGTACTATCACCACAAACGAGAAGGACTGCCCCGCAGGACAGTCCTTCCAGTCATGCCGTCAACGGTCGGCTTCGGGGACACTCACACTTACGCGGCGTGCCGTACGCGGTCGTGATCGACGGCGGTATTGGACGCATGGGACACCGAACCGTGACTGCCGTGCAGCCGTTCGGAATCGGCTTCAGTCCCCATCGCCCAGGCCAACAGCCACACCAACGTGACGATCGTGCCCAATCCGATGATCTCGACCATGCTGCACCTCCTGCCGGCTCGTGCCTTCCGCAGTCGCCTCACCCTCGAGTCTATGCCGCCGCTCTGCTCCGGCTGCGGCCCTCCGCAGCTGGGAGCGCTTCCTGTCGATCATCTTCCTTATGTCGGGTCGCCGACTCGCTCTGCTTGGAATAGATGATCGCCATGGTGGCGAAGAACAGCATGACCAACGTCCCGACTCCGAGGACGATGCCCCAATATCCCCAGGACATGAATCACCTCCTGGTTGGACCGGCCGACGCCTTGACCTCGGCCGACTGACGGTCTCATCTCCGCACACCAGCCTATGCTAGCCGCTATCCCGTCATGCGATACAGACGCTGAAGGGTTTCCACCTTTTCGATTGCCAGGGCTTCCTCTTCCCGCCTGCGGGCCGCCATTGCCATTCCACCCCAAAACACAGCGACCAGGCCGGCAAAGGCTGCCGCCACATATCTGCCCGGAATGTCCTGCCACAGGCGCGGCTCGACCTCGGCCACCAACTCTCCTGCCCCGCCGCCTCCCATCGCGCCGTAGGCATCATTCGCCCGTACGGCCGCCATGGCCGCCGTCGCCAACTGATACTGGTTGAGACCACTAGCTTCCCCATAGGCTTCCTCCGCCAGCGCGACGCGGAGGAGCGCATGCCCGATCCGTTCCTGGTTGCTGCTCATTTGTTGATCTTCATCCAGCGCGGCCTGAACGATACTCTGCCCAAGGTAGGCTTGGTGGGTGTCTTCAAACGCCCGATGCATGCGATCGCCGTTCAGTTCCGCCGTACGGATGAGGTCACGATTGAAGTTCGAGACATGCTGATCCGCGGAGAGGATTCCCGCACGAATGCCTTGTCTCGTCCCATTGATGATCGAATGCCCCATAACCCACTGCATGCGCGCCGCATGGTCCGCCTCCATCGTGGCGGCACCGATCTCGACGACTCCGAGCGGGCTGAATGTCAGATCTTCCAGCCGCTGCTGCGCATTCTGCGCGCGTTTCAACTCCGCGAACGAACTCGCCAGGGTACGGGCGGTCTGACGCCCCAGCAACTCTTCATCGAGCATCGCCTGTCCGATGGCCGGCTGCAGCCATTGAATCCCGGCTTCGATACCGACCGGCGTCGGCGACGCGATCGCGATCGACTCGGTCTGCTGCCAGAAACCGTTGGTCGCCATGACCACGGCATAACCTCCCACCAGGGTGGCCACGAGGCCGATGGCTGCCATCACGTCTATGAGATCATGCTTGCGTCCCATGATGCCCTCCTTTGGGAATCGAGGCGTCCTGCCCGCGACTTCCACCCGGCGGCGTCTTGCCCGGTGTTTCAGCTCCGTCGGCAATACGGCACCCGCGTGACGGCGCCCACCGTTGATCAGAGCCACATCCGACGCTCGTGCCGGCCCCGTCCTCATCCACGCGAAGCGGTCGGATGCGGCCCCGGCTCCTTCCCGACGTTATGTCCCAGATCCCGGCGCGCCGACGCATACAGCAACTCCATCGCGAAAAACATCACCATGAGCAGCGCGCCGAGCCCAATCGCAATCGCCCAATTTTCCCAGGTCATGACCGGCCTCCCCTCCACTTAGGTCGTGGATCGATGCAGGCGTAACAACGTTTCCACTTTCCACATCGGCATGGCGTCGTCTTCGGCCCGCCGCCGCACGAGCGAGAGCGCGCCCACGAACAACGCAATCAAACCCAGGCAGGCCGCCATCAGATACCCGTAGTGAATGTCCGGCGTGATGCGAGTGTGGGCCACAGCGGGTCTGCCTTCGATCGCCTCCGCGTCGAACATCGCCAGGCGATCCAGGCGCTCCTGCAACGCATTGCTGCGAATGGCCGCCACCGTGGCGCTCGCCAATTGCGCCTGGTCGGCCGCCGTCGCCTCCTCATACGCAGCCTCGGCAGCGGCTTGCCTGATGACGGCGAGCGCGATCCGCTCCTGCGCCGCCGCGTCGAGCCTGGTCTCTTCCTGTGCCGACTCCACGATCATGCGCCCCAACATCGGCTGCCGGCCCGCCTCGAACTGTTCATCCATGCGGCGGCCCAGCGCCTCGGTCCTGCGAATCACCTCCGCATTGAACGCGCTTCCGTAATACATGGGCGAGAGGAGACCGCTGCGGACTCCACGACGGGTTTCATTCACGAGATTTCTGCCCATCACGTATTGGACTCGCACTTGGTGATCCGCCGCCTGCCCCATCGCGGTCAGCTCGGCGAGCGCCAGCGGACTCAGCAGCGTGGTGCTGATCCGTTGATAGTCCTCGATGGCAAGATCCAATTCTTCGGAGGCAGCCGACACTGTCGCCGCCGCATCGCGGTCGCGGATGAATCCGTCGACGATGGCCTGACCGAGAACTGGTTGGAGATACTGGATGCCGACGCTGAGGTCGGCAGCGGTGGCGGAGACCGAGACAGGAACCGGGGGTCGTTGCCAAAAACCGTCGGCCGCCGTGACGAGTAGATACCCTCCGAACAACGTGGCGGCCAATCCGACGGCCGCTAGAACGTCGACGACCTCGTACTTTCTGCCCATGATGCCCTCCTTTCGGATTCGGGCACGTCGGCACGCGGTTCTGGCACCACGCAGCGGCCTGCCGGAATCACCTCACCCTGTCGATACGCTAGGTCGGCAATCACGCGTCATTCCTCCTCATGTGAGTGTGATGGGGTTGGTCATGAGCCGTCCGCGCATGGCGCGCCATCGTCGGAACAGTGCGCGGAACGGCGCAACCGGGTGCGGCCCTGATGGTCAAATGCACTCGGCCGCAGTCCGGACATTCCTGAATGAGAATCCGCGCGCGGTGCGATGGAGCAGCGAAGGAATCAACCGTGATGTCGTGGTGATGGTGAAGGAAACCGGGAGTCGCTGGAGCCTGGGCACACCCATCGTGGTCGCACCGTCGGTCATGTTCGCCACGGAGGACCATGTGACCACCTGCTAGAGGGTGGTGCTGAAGAATGAGGGTAGTCTACGCCTGCCGGAAAAGGTGGTCAATACCGCGTGAAGCCGCGTGCGCCGCCGCTTCTGGAGGAGGGGTACCTCCGAGGACTCTGTTCGCCACGCTCGTCACGGAGTCAGGCAGGCGCCGGTGAGGATCCCGCACCCGATCGAGAGCAAGCCGAGCAAGACGCCCTGCGCGGTCACGCCATCTTCGATCCCTTTCGAAAGATCCGGGATGAACAGCCGCACCAGCGCATACACGGCAGCCTGCACCAGCCCCGCAATGAGTCCCCACAGGGTCAGTTCCAGCACGTTCGACGTGTGCGCGCTCACCGTCGCGAGCGCCAGGATAAATCCCAACAGCGCCCCGCCCAAGCTGCAGGCCGCGGCAACATTGCCGGCCCGGATCAGTGCAATCTCCCGATAGGGAGTCCAGTGCGTATAGGCCCAGGCGAACGCCGACAATAGTAGGAACGAGGCGACAAGGTGGAGCAAAAAATTCGGCACGGTCGCCAAGGTCTCGCTGAGTATGCTCATGACCTTCTTTTCTCCTTCGGCATGAAGTAATGCGGTGTGAAGCGGCTGCGGTTGTGTGTGACCCGGTCTCGATCCTCACGGATGCCGATGCCGGCCGGCTCGTCTCCGATCACCCAGGACCCGATGACCGGATGCCATCCGTCAAAGTGCGAAAGCGGTTGATAGGCCTGATACACGAAGCCTTCGGCGCCGTAGGCTCCTTCGGTTTCCGTCCGTCCGCTCGGCTCGACGATCGTCACGTTCGCACCCTCGCGCGACCAGAGCGGCTTGCGCACATACGAGCCGGTGAGCCGATCCGACTCGAGGTATGCCGGCAGCAGGTTGGGATGGTCCGGAAAGTATTCCCACAGGCACGCCAGGATCCCCTTGTTGCTGAGCAGCATCTTCCACGCCGGTTCAATCAGGTAGAGCGAAGCCTCGAGCAGGTGCGGCGCAAATGGTTCGTTGATCATCCACTCCCAGGGATAGAGTTTGAACAACGCTTCGATGCGATGGTCCGATTCATCGACGAATTCCCGCAGTCGCGGATCCCAGCCGATGCGATCAATCGCCACCGGTACCGTGCGGAATCCTGCCTGTTGCGCGACGTCTGTGAGATACGCCAGGGTTTGGGTATCCTCCTCGCTTTCCGACAGCCCCGTCAGGTGGAGCTCATCCGTCGACAGAGCGCTTCGCACCGTCTTCCAACGCTCGATCAGCCGCTCGTGGAGGCTATTGAATTGATCCGCGCCCGGCCGCGCCGCTTCCAACCAATGCCATTGCGCCACGGCCGCCTCCAGCAGCGCCGTCGGTGTATCGGCGTTGTACTCGAGCAACTTCGGCGGGCCGGTCCCGTCGTAAACCAGGTCCATCCGCCCGTAGAGATACGGTTCATCCTCCTCCCACGACTCGATGATTTCCTGATGCCAGACCGTCGGAATCCGCAACTGATCCAAGCGCCGGCCTGTGATGATGCGGCCTGCCGCCTCGCAGCAGCGTTCGTGCAACTCCGCCGTCGCCGATTCGAGTTCGTCCACCTCGCGAGGCATCAACTCATAGCAGGCATCTTCCGTCCAGTACCCGCCGTCAAGGCCATGAAAGGTGAACCCGATCTCCTCCAGTTCTTTCTCCCACTGGGGGCGCGGCGTCGAAGGTTGCCGTTGCATCAGCTATGCGCTCCGGAAAAGTGTCGTGAGGACTGGCCGAATCCGCCCCGGACGATTCCGGATGCTCGGCTGTTGCGCGGGACGTTCCGCAGCTCTTCGCCGGTGCGCCTGGCCCGGCCGTCGGGATCGATCGTGTACCCGCCTTGGGGGCCGTGGTAGCGGATTGAAGCATGGGAAGAGCCCGACGGAGCCGGCTCGCAGTCGGGGGCATTCCATTCCCGCAGACATTCTTCCCGACTCTGGTACAGGGGCCGATTGTCGGCAGCGTTGTCGCATCCCTGGGCGAACAAGACAGTGGTACCCAAGAGCACCAATCGCACATGGCGGGATCGTTTTCTGTTGGGCGATGCGTCGCTGTCCGGTGGCGTCATACCTGGGGCCGGTCTGATCGGCGCCATCTTAGCAGGTACGAGGATGCACGCAAAGCATCGAGAAGAGACCGACCTAGCCGGCCGGCCTAGCGACTGCACGCGGGCAACGAATGTTCGCAAATTTCAGAGAGGCGGCCGAATAAAGTCGGAGCGTCAGTGTACCGGTCGGTTTGGCAGGGGTCCAGCAGGCATGGGATTCGTCACAAGGTGCATACGGACGTACTCGAAGAAGTCGGGGAACTGCGGCTGATCCAGCGCGAGCGCGATGACTTTTTCTCCTCGCCCCCTCAACATAATCCATTCCGCTGCGTGGCGGGCCAACAGTTCCGGCGCAAACCCCGCCCATGCGAACAGTCGTTGGGTATTGAGGGTGACCAAAACCGTTACGGAGTCGGACGCCGCCCCGAACGCGAAGACGTACTGGTAGGCCAGCCGAAAGACGAGCTGCGGGCCGTCCGGTGCGACCACTCCACCGGAAGTGCAACGGGGACATCGTACATGAATGAGTCCCTTCCGTTCGTCGAAGCCATCCGGAAACCGGATGTTGTCCGGAACAACTACGGCGCCGCAGTTGGGTGTGGGACAGATCCGCGTCATGACTCCACTCACGCGACCAGGCATATAGACCTATTAGAGAGGCCGTTCAACCTAGGTGCCACCCTAGGTCGAACACCTGGGGTAGCGGGAGGTTCCCTGTAGGCCACGGAAGCCGCGGTTGAAACAACTCAACGGTTTCGTTAAGTTACGTGGTGATGACTCTCTCCAGGGGCCGCCTCATTCTGCTTGCCTGCCTCAGCGGCATTCTGTACCCCTTGTCCTTTCCAGCATTTGATCTTGGATTCTTGGCCTGGATTGCCCTCGTCCCTATGCATATCGCGATCGAGATGAGCGAGCCGCGCCGGGCCTTCCGAGCCGGCTGGTTGTGCGGGACCCTGGCCTTTACCGGTTCCATGTTCTGGGTCATTACGGCCATGAATGTGTACGGCAAAGTGCCGTTCGGAATCGCCATCCTCGTGATGCTCCTGCTCACGGTCTATCTGGGCCTCTACATCGCTCTGTATGCCGGTATCCTGGCATCGATCAGGAACGCCTGGCCAGGCTTCGGCCTGTTACCGGCTCCGTTTCTGTGGGTCGCGCTGGAACTCATCCGCACGTATTTTTTATCCGGCTTGCCCTGGTCCCTCTTCGGCTATTCGCAGTATCAATGGCTGCCGATCATCCAGATGGCGGACCACTTCGGGGTGTACGGCGTCTCGTTCCTGCTCGTACTCGTCAACACGGCGATAGCCGAAGGGCTGCTCTGGTCCGTCAAGGCATACCGGGGCTTTCAGATCCGATCCTATCCCTGGCCTTCCGCGGTGGCGGCGGGGTCTGCCTTCACGGTCGCGCTCATCTATGGCACGACCCTGCTCTCTTCGGCGGAACAGGGGCCGACTCGCACCATCTCCGTCGGCGTCGTACAACCGAACGTCGATCAAGCCCAGAAATGGGACGTTGCCTTCCGCCAGGAAACCATGAATCGGTACCAGCGCCTCACGCAGGGGCTCGGCGAGGACCTCGACTTGGTGGTGTGGCCCGAAGCGGCGACGCCGTTCGTCTTCGACATGGAGCCGCAATACCGCCTGCTCGTCACGGACATCGCGCAACGGGCTGGAGCGCCGTTGCTCTTCGGAAGCCCGGCCCTTCGCCGTTACCCGGACGGCCGTCCCTATTTGATGAACAGCGCCTACCTGCTCAGCACCGACGGGCAGATCCTGGGACGGTACGACAAGCAACATCTCGTCCCGTTCGGCGAATACATTCCGCTGCACAACTCGGTGCTCTTCTTCCTGGATAAGCTGGTAGAAGGTATCGGCGACTTCGAACCGGGCCCGGGCCCGACGCTGCTCATGTTCAAACCGCGCGAGAAATTACCTCCGATGGCGGCCGCAGCGACTGCGCCGGATTTCCATCTCCGATTCGGTGTCGTCATATGCTACGAGGTCATCTTTCCAGACCTCGTCCGCCGATTCTCCGCCAACGGCGCCGATTTCATGGTGACGGTAACCAACGACGCGTGGTTCGGTCCTTCCTCGGCCCCCTATCAGCATTTCGGCATGGTGGTCTTTCGCGCCGTGGAAAACCACGTGGCCTTTGCACGCGCCGCCAACACCGGCATCTCCGGTTTCATCGACGCCTACGGTCGCGTCACGGAAGCCTCGCCGATATTCACCCAAGGCGCATGGAAAGGGACCCTGACCGTCGGCCACCAGCAGACGTTTTACGCGCGATATGGTGATCTCTTTGCGTATGGCTGTGCTATAATCGCGGCGCTTTTGTGCCTCAAAGGGTTCTTCTTCCAGGGCTCCGAACCCGAGCCGGCCGGTGAGACGCCGGCCGGTCGCCCAGCTTGACCCAGAAAGGACCGTGCCATGTTGTTGGATGAAATTCGGACCCGTGTGCGAGCCGTCGGGGAATTGGTGGCGGAGTTACGGGGGCATCTTTGACCTCGATCGCATGACGACCGAACTGACGGAGCTCGACGAGAAGACCTCCCGTCCGGATTTCTGGAAAGACCCGCAGAGCGCCGCCAAACTCAATCGCCGCAAAGCCGTGCTCGAACGGGGACTGGCCCGTTGGCAGGAAACCGAGCGTCGCCACGGCGACATCGGCGCGATGCTCGAACTGGCCGCCGAGTCCGGCGATGATGAACTGGGGCAGGAACTCGCCACTGAACTGACTCGCCTCGAACAGGGCGTCGAACAGCAACGCATCGAGCTGTTGTTGTCCGGTGAGCGTGACGGCAGCAACGCCATTTTCTCGATCCACCCCGGAGCCGGCGGCACCGAATCCCAAGATTGGGCCCAGATGCTCTTGCGCATGTATGTGCGTTGGGCGGAGCGCAAGGGCTTCAAGGTCGAGACGCTGGATTTTCTCCCCGGCGAAGAGGCCGGTATCAAGAGCGCGACATTGTCCGTATCCGGCCCCTACGCCTACGGGTACCTGAAGGCGGAAGCCGGCGTGCATCGATTGGTCCGCATCTCCCCATTCGACGCCAACAAGCGGCGCCATACGTCGTTTGCCTCGGTCTTCGTCTACCCCGAGTTGGATGATGACGTCGAAGTCGTAATCGACGACAAGGACCTGCGTATCGATACGTTTCGAGCCGGCGGCGCCGGTGGGCAGAACGTGAACAAGGTCGAGACAGCCATCCGCATCACGCACCTTCCGACCAACATCGTCGTGCAGTGCCAAAACGAGCGGTCGCAATTGCAGAACCGGATGGGCGCGATGAAGATCCTCAAGGCGCGGCTGTTCGAGCTCGAACAGCAGAAGAAAGAAGCCGAGTTCAATGCGATCGTCGGCGAAAAGAAAGATATCGCCTGGGGCAGCCAGATCCGGTCGTACGTGTTCCAGCCCTATCAATTGGTGAAGGATCACCGCACGGGGCACGAGGTCGGCCAGGTCGCGGCAGTGATGGACGGAGATATCGACGGATTCATCGAAGCCTATTTGAAGCGCAAACTCGCGGGCGGCAAGGCACCGGAACCGACCGCGCTGAAGGATGAGGAACTCTAGCCGACGTCGCTCGTGAAGCGTGCAATGTATCTCGTACCCAAGACGGGCGAGCAATCATCGGGGCTCACTTCCCGCGCTTCACGAGAGACAAGAGACGAAAGACGACACCAATGGATGAACAGAACGATCAACGCCAACAGCGGATCAAGAAATTAGACCACCTGCGCCAGCTTGGCGTGGCGCCGTACGGGACTCGCTTCGAGGTCAAGGACCGCGCGGGCCAGTTGATCCGCGCTCACGGCGAAAAGGCCAAAGACGTACTCGAGCAGGAACAGATCGGTTGCACGATCGCAGGCCGCATCGTAGGCTTGCGACGATTCGGCAAGGCCGCCTTCGCCGTGCTGCAAGACGGATCGGACCGGCTGCAGGTGTATCTCAAGAAAGATACGCTGGGCGATCAGGCCCACCAGATCGCGGAGGGGCTCGACCTCGGCGATTGGATCGGCGTGACCGGCGTCCTCTTCCGCACCAAGACCAACGAGTTCACGGTCGAGGCCAAGACACTGACGTTCCTGAGCAAGGCGCTCCGCCCGTTGCCGGAAAAGTGGCATGGTCTCACCGACGTGGAGACGCGGTATCGGCAACGCTATGTCGACCTGATCGCAAATCCGCAGGTGCACGAGATTTTCGCCACGCGCAGCCGGATCATCACGGGCATCCGCGCCTTTCTCATCGAGCGAGGCTTCCTCGAAGTGGAAACCCCGATGATGCATCCGATCCCGGGCGGCGCCGCGGCCAAGCCTTTCGTCACACACCACAATGCCTTGGCTGCCGACTTGTACCTCCGCATCGCGCCGGAGCTGTACCTCAAGCGCTTGATCGTCGGCGGCTTTCCGCGGGTGTTCGAGATCAATCGGAACTTCCGGAACGAAGGCATTTCGACGATCCACAATCCGGAATTCACGATGCTGGAATTCTACGTCTCCTATGCGGACTACCACGACCTAATCGTGTTGACGGAAGAACTCGTCAGCCGCCTGGCGAAGGAAATCTTGGGAAAAACGACCATCGAGTACCAGGGAGCCGAGATCAACCTGGCCGCGCCTTGGCGGCGCTGGTCCTACCACCAAGCGATTCTCGAAGTGAACGGGCTGCCGGCCAGCGTCCTCACCAACCGGGATGAAGCCCTGGCAGCGGCCAAACGCCTAGGAGTGGAAGTGTCTCCGAAAGAGTCGCTCGTGAACATTTTGAATGAGATCTTCGAAGAAACAGTCGAGCCGAAGCTGCAGCAGCCGACGTTCGTCACCGACTACCCGATCGAGATTTCTCCGCTGGCTCGCCGCAAAGACAGCAACCCGGCACTGACCGACCGGTTCGAACTCTATATCGCAGGACGCGAGATCGCCAACGCTTTTTCCGAGTTGAACGATCCCCTCGATCAGCGCGAGCGGTTCGAAGCCCAGGCCAAGCAGCGCGAGGCGGGCGACGAAGAAGCCCACCTGGTGGACGAGGATTTCCTCCGGGCCCTCGAGTATGGGATGCCGCCGACGGCGGGCGAAGGTATCGGCATCGATCGCTTGGTAATGTTGTTCACCAATCAGGCCTCGATCCGCGATGTGGTCCTCTTCCCGCAACTTCGGCCGGAAAAATAAGGATGGCCTTACCGTACGAAATCTTCATCGGCCTCCGGTACCTGCGCGCGAAACGCCGCAACCGCACGATCTCCTTCAATACGGTCGTCTCCATCACCGGTATCACGCTCGGCGTCGCCGCCTTGATCGGCACCGTCGGCATCATGACCGGCTTCAAGGAAGACATCCAGGCCAAGATTCTCGGCACGACCGCCCATATTATGGTGAACGACCGGACCAAGGAGTCCATGGGGGACTATGACGAACAGGTCACCAAGGTCCAGGCGGTCCCGGAGGTCGTCGCGGCCACGCCCTTCATCTTCCGCCAGGTGCTGCTGACGTCACAGTCCGGGGTCCAGGGCATCATTCTGCGCGGCATCGATCCGGCCCGCGAGGGCAAGGTCACCGAATTGGCCAAGAATATGGTGGCCGGAAGTCTCGACGACCTGGGACACTCGGTCAAGGTCACGATCCCCGAGAAAGAACGGGAACCGAATGGACCGGATTCGGCCATGCGCCCCGGCATCATCCTGGGCAAGGAACTGGCCATGCGGCTGTCCGTGTTTCCGGGCGACCAGTTGAACGTCGTCTCCCCGGTCGGGCCCGTCACCGGGGCAAGCATGACGCCGAAGATCCGCCAGTTTGTCGTGGCAGGGATCTTTCAATCCGGCATGTACGAATATGACTCGTCGCTGGCCTACATCGAGTTGGGCGAAGCGCAAAAATTCTTCAACATGGGCGCCGCCGTGACCGGCATCGAGGTGAAGGTGGCCGACGTGTTCCGCGCAGCGGATGTCGCCCGCAGTATCGAACATACGCTGGGGTTCAACTACTGGGCGCGCGATTGGATGCAGATGAACCGAAACCTGTTCTCGGCGTTGAAGCTCGAGAAAACGATGATGTTTCTCCTGCTCGTCTTGATCACCATCGTCGCCTCGTTCAACATCGTGAGCACCCTGACGATGATCGTGACGGAGAAACAACGGGAAATCGCCATCCTCAAGGCGATGGGAGCGACGCGCAAGGGCATCATGCGCATCTTCATGCTCAACGGCCTCATCATCGGCTGCTCCGGAGCCGCCATCGGCGTCCCGTTGGGCTACGCGTTCCTTTGGCTCATCCAGACCTTTTGGCACTTCGACCCGACGGTCTACTACATCTCGCGCATTCCGGTGCATGTCCTGAGCGAGGACGTGTTCCTGGTCGCCGGTTCGGCCATCGTGATCAGTTTCGCCGCCACGCTCTACCCGTCGCTGCAGGCCGCCAAGCTCGATCCCGCCGCCGCGCTGAGGTACGAATAGACGGCGGAACGTACGATTTGCTGATGTGGTGGTCTGGCAATTGATTTTTCTAAAAACTATTCGCTCAACACATCATCAGATCGACAATTTGATGCTCGCTGAGAAGATCCTTCATTCACCCAATCACGAGATCAGTAGATCGACAGATTCATGATCCAGGTCGTCAATCTCTATAAATCCTTCCCCATGGGCGGTCAGGAGTTGGTGGTGCTCAACCACATCAACCTTGAGATCAAACGCGGCGAATTCATCGCGATCGTGGGGGCGTCCGGAGCGGGAAAGAGCACGTTGCTGCATATCCTGGGAACCCTCGACCGGCCCACGAAGGGCACAGTCTCATTCGACGGGCAGGATCTGTTTCAGCTCGGCGAGCAGCAGCAGGCGGAGTTCCGCAACAAACGCGTCGGATTCGTGTTTCAATTCCACCATCTGCTGCCGGAGTTCACCGCGCTGGAAAACGCCTGCCTCCCCGCGATGATCCAGCAGCGCGATCCCGCTCAGACGGAGGCCGAAGCGACTCAGCTTCTCCGCGAAGTCGGCCTCGGCGATCGGCTGTATCACAAGCCGGGGGAATTGTCCGGCGGCGAGCAACAGCGTGTCTCCGTGGCCCGCGCCCTGATGCAGCAGCCTGACCTCGTCTTAGCCGACGAACCGACCGGCAACCTCGATACCCACACCGGCGATGCCCTCTTCGGATTGCTCCGGCAGTTGAACCGATCCCGCAACACCACCTTCGTGATCGTCACACACAACGACAAACTTTCGGCGCAGGCGGATCGGATCATTCACATGCAGGACGGCATGATCGTCTAGCGGTAGTGACCGTACATGGGTGACCTGCGACGCAAGCGACCAGGAGACGTTTCCCCCGAATACATGCTCACCCGCACCTCGCGATCGGAGACTGAATAGATGCGCAATTTCTTGACGGGTTTGGCTGGTTTGCGTAGACTGACCGAGCATTGCTCGACTACGGAAAACCTCACACCTATGCTCAATAGGACCTCAGTTCGCATCCTCTCGTTGCTGGTCTTGTTTCTTAGTCCGCTCGCTGCGGAAGCGGTGGAATTCGTTCCGGTCGGAGCCCGCCAGATCGGCATGGGCGGCGCCGGTGTCGCCACGACGACCGACTCCCTGGCCACCTACTGGAACCCGGCCGGGATGGCGATGAGTAAGAAGTTCGACATTCGGATTCAAGGCGGAGGCCAGATCGTCGACCGGGGCGACGTGTTCGATACGGTGAAGGAAATCAATCACCTGAACTTGAACGACACCTCCGCGGGCAACATCGCCAAACTCCAGCAACTGGTCGACCGTATCAATAGACCGAATACCAATCTGCAGGCAGCGGCCTCGGGCGGGTTTTACGTCAAAGGCAACTTCGGCGAACACGCGCTGGGCTTTAATGTCTCCGACGTGGCGACGGCCGGCGGCTTCGTGCGCAGCCCGGTGGGTTTTACGAACAGCGGCACCAGCCTCACGGTCAACGGCCAGTTGGCCATGAATGGGCTTGAGGCGCGCCAGGCGGCCTTGTCATACGCCTATGCATTCGCCGACCGGATGTTTTCGATCGGTGTCACCGGCAAGATCATTCAGGGCGCCGCCTATACCGGTGCGACCAATATCCGGGGGGCCAGCGACGATGTGAAGGTCTTCGAGGACATCGGGCGGGCCAAGCTCTCGACCGCAGTCGGCATCGACGTCGGCGCCATGTTTCGGCCGTCATCCTGGTTGCGCGCCGGCATCGTAGCCAAGGACATCAACGCTCCGACCTTCGACGCGCTGAACGGGGATAAATTCAAGCTCCTTCCACAGGTGCGAACCGGTGTCGCCATCAACCCCTATAACTCGCTGACGTTGACCTCCGATATCGACATCACCAAGAACAGCACCCTGACGCCCGGGCTCCACAGTCAAATCCTGAGCCTCGGGGCCGAACAGACGATCCTTTCTGAGCTCCTCTCATTCCGGCTGGGCGCTTTCAAGAACATGCAGGATGCAAAGACCCCATTTATTCCTACGTTTGGCTTCGGATTACGTATACTTGCCTTGCGCATCGATATCGGCGGCGGGTATGATTTCAGAGACCAGGCGGCTCTGGCTTCCGGGTCGATCGCGATGACGTTCTAGTCCATCTCAACGTTTTTGACTCATTCTGATACACTTACAACAGAGCCTATGAAATCCAGAACTCAACAGACCTGGCGATCCCTGTTTGCACTCCTGTTCATCACCCTTCTCGCCGGTTGCGGCGGCCTCCAAGAAATGTGGGAAGGTCCGGCGGCCAGGGGTTTCTACCCGAAAACGATGGCGATTCTCCCGATCTCCGGGGCCTATGACAGTGCCCGGGAGGACGTGGAAGAAGTGGTGGCCAAGGTACTCGTGAAGAGCCGCCGTGTGGAAAAGGTCGTGCCTCCGGACCAGGTCACGGACACCTTCCAAACCACGAAGGACGCCTTCGACGCCCTAGTGACCTACTTCTCCCGCATGGAGACGACCGGCCAGTCCGATAAGTCCTCGGCCGTGAAGATCGGCCAAGCGCTCGGCGCGGATTCCCTGTTAGTGGTGAAGGTGAACGCCTGGGAATATACCCGAGAGGAAGGCGACAACATCGCCCGTGTGGGCTTAAGTATGCGCTTGGTAGACGCCGTGAACGGCGCCATCGTGTGGAAGGCGCGGCACCAAGTGCAGGAAAGCTATCTGTTCATCCGCCCCGACATGCGGGACCTGGCCACGAAGTTGGCCACCGACATGATCAAGTACATGCCGCCGCAGAAGCGGTAAGCCTCCTCCTACTTTTTCAATCGCAGATTCTCGATCGCCAGGCCGAATTGGTTCGACAGGCTGGAGAGCTCCAGCAAGTCCCAATTGCTGAAGGGCTTGCCGCTGCGCTTGTTGACGACCTCGACCACGCCGACCATCTCCTGTCCCGCTCGCACCGGCACCGACACCAAGGTTCGAACCGGCACGGTTCTCTGCCACCCTGAGGCGGCGGGCAGCCGGCTGTCTTGGGTTCCGTCCTTGACGAGGATCGCCTGCCCGCTTTTCACGACCCCGGCGGCCGTCGGTGACTCCAACCCCTTGATCGACTCGGCCCGCTCTCCCGCCACCGCGCGCAATTGCAGGGCGGTATTTTCCCCGGCAAGAAACAAGGCGCCGACCTCGGCTTCCAAAAGCCGCACGGCGGCATCCACCGCCCGCCTCAGCTTGTCGTCTTCAGTGAGAGCCGAATTCAGGACATCGCTCACCTGCTCGAGGTGCTGAATCCTGAGAATCTTCGCGGCATATTTCCTGGTCAACCTGGCGTGGTCCAAGGCGACCGCCAACCAAGGCTGGACCATGGCGAGCGTGTCCAGAATCCTCCGCCGGTCCGCCGATGCAGTCTCGCCCGTATGGATCAGGATGAGTCCCTCGAGTCGACCTACGCGGTGAAGCGAAAAGGCTCGCAGCTCGCCGCTCGACGCCTGCCCGTCCCGCTGTGCCTTTTCCAGCACCTCCTGCCACTCCTTGGCCAGAGGCGCATCCCCGCTCCCGGCTTCCGCCAAGCAGGTCATTTCCTTGGTTTGCTCGTCCCGAACGTAGATCGCGATCGCGCTCACGTTCGTCAGTTGCCAAAACTGCTGCACGAACATCGCGGCGACCCCGATCGGCGAACGCCCTTCTTCTTCAGAACTGCTGACGGTTTCCAGCAAGCGCTGCTGAAGAGTGAAAATCCATTGCTCGGGAGCAGGGACGGAGGAACGAGTGGAACGGGTCTTACGACCAGCGGAGGAAGCGGCGGATCGTTTCGGAGCGGTCTTCTTGCGTGGTGCCTTGGTCGAGGGTCGTCGGGTCTTCCGGCGAGGAGCTGCCATGTCACCTTCCTCTCGTTGAGTCCATCATGCCTGTGCCGGTTGCATGGCCGCCTTGAGCGAACGCACGAAGGCGCCGACCTGTGGCACCAACCGGCTATCCTGTCCATGTTCGGCCACACGCCGCACGATCGCACTGCCGACGATGACGCCGTCCGCGATCTTGCCCACCCGGGCGGCATCCTCGGGAGTGGCCACACCGAATCCCACGGCCACCGGGGTCTTGGTCACTTTCTTGATTTTCGCGACGTTCGCCGCCACATCCGGCACATCGTCCAGTTTCCCGCCGGTAATGCCGGTGATCGATACGTAGTACACGAAGCCGCCCGACTGCTTCGCCACATAATCTCGGCGGGAGGCCGTGCTGGTCGGGGCTAAGAGAAATATCAAATGCACTCCCGCCTCGTCGGCCGGCTTGCGCAGCGGTCCCGCCTCGTCCGGGGGCATATCCGGGACGATCAGCCCGTCCACACCTGCCTCGGCAGCCTTTCGGCAAAAATCCGCCTCGCCGAACGCGTGGATATTGTTGTAGTAGGCCATCAGGACGATCGGAATCTGGGTTTGAGCGCGCAGGGATTTCACTGATTGAAGAATCTTCCGCAGCGTCGTCCCGCTGCGCAGCGCACGCTCCGCCGCCTTCTGAATGACCGGCCCGTCTGCAATCGGATCGGAAAAGGGCACGCCCAGCTCGATCACGTCGGCGCCGGCACGCTCCAATTCAAGCACCAGCTGTTCCGTCTCCTGGAGCGAAGGATCGCCCGCCATGATGTAGGCAATCAAGGCCTTCTCGCGTTTGTCCTGCAATCGGCTGAAAGTCTGATCTAAGCGATTCATGGTTTGCATCTTACGAGACGTCGTTCGTCTTTCGTGAAGCGCATCTCGTCTCTCGCTGGCACATCTCCCCGACGGCTCTTCTTGCGAGACACGAACATGCTTCTCGAAGAACGTCTTATAGAGTGACTCCCTTGATCCTAGCTACCTGTTGCACATCCTTGTCGCCGCGGCCCGAGAGATTGGCCACGATGATCTGGCTTTTCTTCATCCTGGGCGCCACTTTCACGACTTCGGCGATGGCATGGGCGCTTTCCAAGGCCGGCACGATGCCTTCTTCTCTGGCCAACAGATCGAACGCCGCCAAGGCCTCGTCGTCGGTAGCCGAAGTATATTGCGCGCGGTTCAGATCTTTTAAGTGGGCATGCTCCGGTCCGACCGCCGCATAGTCCAAACCGGCGGACACCGAATGCGTGAGGTTCACCTGGCCGTTCTCGTCCTGCAGTAGATAGGTCATCGTACCTTGCAAAACCCCCGGACGACCGCCCGCAAAGCGCGCGGCATGTTTGCCGCTTTCCACTCCGAGTCCGGCTGCTTCAACCCCCACGAGCTGCACCTTCTTGTCCGGCACGAACGCATAGAACAGCCCCATCGCGTTGCTGCCGCCTCCGACGCAGGCGATGAGTCGATCCGGCAACCGCCCCTCCAGCTTGAGGATCTGCTTGCGCGCCTCGCGGCCGATCACCGATTGGAAGTCGCGGATCATCATCGGATAGGGATGCGCCCCGAGCACCGAGCCGAGCACATAGTGGGTGTTCCGTACGTTCGTCGTCCAATCGCGCATCGCTTCGCTGATCGCATCCTTCAGAGTCCGGCTGCCCGCGTCGACACCGGTGACGGTCGCGCCGAGCAATCGCATGCGAAAGACATTGAGCGCCTGCCGTTCCATGTCTTCCGTGCCCATGTAGATTTCGCAGCGGAGACCGAACATGGCCGCTACGGTCGCGGTGGCGACGCCGTGTTGGCCGGCGCCTGTTTCGGCGATCAGCCGCGGCTTGTTCATGCGCTTTGCCAGCAGGGCCTGCCCGATGGCGTTGTTGATCTTGTGCGCGCCGGTATGACAGAGGTCTTCGCGCTTGAGATAGATTTTCGCCCCGCCGAGTCTTTTGGTCAGCCGTTGGGCGAAGTAGAGCGGCGTCGGACGACCGACGTATTCCTTCAGGTAATGTTTGAACTCGACCTGGAACCGCTTGTCGCGACGAGCTTTCTCATAGACGGCGTCCAACTCCAGGAGCGCCGGCATGAGCGTTTCCGGGACATAGCGCCCGCCGTATTGTCCAAACCGTCCGTGTCGATCCGGTAATGCCATGGCAACCCTCTCGTGGTCCCGAGCGTGGTGAAGTATAGACGCTGCGGGACTAGGTGACAAGTCGCGCCGCGGCGAGAAACGCCCGCACTTTCCCGTGGTCTTTCCGTCCCGGCGAAGCCTCGACGCCGCTGCTCACGTCCACGCCGTAGGGGCGCACCTGCCTGATCGCCTGCGCGACGTTTTCGGGTGTAAGCCCGCCGGCCAACAACACGGGCGCGGCAGCGGCGGCCTCCGCCGCCAGACTCCAATCCGTCACCTGGCCGGTGCCGCCGTAGGCATCGGGAGAAAACGCGTCCACCACGAAACCCCGAACCTGCGCGCGGCCCTTGAACTCGGCCAATGCCAGGAACGATCGCCGATCTTTCAACCGAATGGCCTTGAGGGCCGGACGACCGAGCAGTTCACAGTAGGTCGCCGGCTCATCGCCGTGCAACTGCGCCAACGCCAGGCCGCAGTCGTCCATCACATCCCGCACGACCTTGGCGTCCTCGTTGACGAAGACCCCGACCGGAATGACGAACGGCGGCAGCCCCCGGATAATCGCCTTGACCGTCGCCGCCTCTGCACAGCGGGGACTCTTCTTATGGAAGACGAAACCCAGCGCATCGGCGCCGGACTCGACCGCCACCGCCGCGTCCTGCTCGTTCGTGATCCCGCAAATCTTGACCTTGATCGACATGACCTCAGCACTTCGCCTTGCTGGCCTGCTGGCCGTAGAAGCCCCGGTACGACCACTCGCAGGCCTTTCCGCCGGAATTGAAGGTCAGGCCGATCGTCTCGTAGCGGCCGTCGATCTGCTGCACCGACCACTCGCAGACCTCACCGCCGTCCTTGAAGGTGTGGCACTTGTTGGGAATGCCCAACTCGCGGATCCGTTCGTCTTTGGTCGATCCGATCCACTTGTCCCACTTCGGAACGAACTCGTGCACGTCGGTGCTGGCGCAGCCGCTCAAAGACAAAACCCCCAGCGCTACAGCCGAACAGAGCAGACGGTTCATGCCTCCTCCTTCTTGGTGTCCTCGCCCAGCAGTTCCTGAATCTTCTTCCCGATATCGTCGGCGCGGATCAACGACTCCCCGATCAGCATGGCGTGCGCGCCGCATTCGATCAGCCGTAGCACGTCGGCGCGCTTATGGATGCCGCTTTCGCTCACGATCAATTTGTCGGCGGGGATCCGCTTGGCGAGCCGCTGCGTTACGCCCAGGTCGGTTGAAAAGGTTTTGAGATCGCGATTGTTGATGCCGATCAACCGTACGTCCGGCAACCACTCGAGCACAACGTCCAACTCACGCTCATGGTGCGTTTCGACCAACACGTCGAGGGCCAATTCCTTCGCCAGCGCGGCAAAGTCGATCAGTTGACGCTTCTCCAAGGCCGCGACGATGAGGAGAATAGCATCGGCTCCATGCGCGCGGGCCTCGTAGAATTGGATGTCCGAGACCATGAACTCCTTGTTCAGCGCCGGCAGCCCCACCTGCTGCTTGACGGCCGCAAGGTATTCCAAGCTGCCCTTGAAGAAATCCTTATCGGTCAGGACCGAGACCGCAGCGGCGCCGTGTTCCCGATACGCCGAGGCGATCTTCACCGGCTCGAACCGCTCCTCGAACTCCGGGCGCAGGAGTCCCAGGCTCGGGGAAGCCTTCTTCACCTCCGCGATGATGGCCGGGCGATCCGGCCGCCGCGTGGCATCCAGCGTCACGGCAAACCCCATCACCGGGGCGGCGTCTCGGATCTTCGCCTTGAGCTCCGACAGATAGCCGCGGCTGTTCTTGTGGCGAATTTCGGCTTTCTTATGTTCGATGATACGGTCGAGAATCACGGCTAGGCCTTCTTGGTAAATGCGATGAGCCTGTCGAGTTTTTCCATGGCGGCGCCGGCGTCGATCGCCCGTTGCGCAACGGCAAATCCCTCCTGCAGCGTCGCGGCCTTGCCGCCGGCCACGATGGCAGGTGCGGCATTGAGACACACGATGTCGCGTTGCGGCCCCTTGCGTCCCTGCAAGATGTCCCTGGCGATACCTGCGTTGTCCTCCGCCGTTCCGCCCAGCAACGCCTTCGGAGCGACTCTGGTCAACCCAAATTCCTTGGGCTCGACGAAGTAGCTCGAGACCACCCCAGCCTTGCCTTCGGAGATCCGAGTACGGTCGGTCAGCGTGATTTCATCCAGCCCATCCATACCGTGGACGATGAAGCAACGTTGGGAGCCCAGATGCACGAGTACTTTCGCGAGCAGCTCGGTCAGCCCCGGGTCGAACACGCCGACGACCTGAAGCCCCGCGCCGGCCGGATTGGTCAGCGGGCCGAGAATGTTCAGCAGGGTGCGAATCCCCAACTCCTGACGAGGCGCCGCGCAATGTTTCATCGCGCTGTGGTAGAGCGGCGCAAACAGGAAGCCGATCCCGACCTCATTGACGCAGTCGGCCACTCGATCCGCCGGCAAGTCGATCCTGACTCCCAGTGCCGCCAGTACGTCGGCGCTGCCGGACTTGGACGAGACGGACCGGTTGCCGTGCTTCGCGACCGTGAGGCCCGCCCCAGCGACCACGAAGGCGGCCGTCGTGGAAATGTTGAAGGTATTTGCTCGGTCGCCGCCGGTGCCGCACGTATCGACCACCTTGCGGTCGGCGACCCGGATCTTCAAGGCACGGGCCCGCATTGCCCGCACGGACCCGGCAATCTCCTCGACCGTCTCCCCCTTCATCCGCAATCCCATGAGATAGCCGGCGATTTGAGCGGAGGTGGCGCTGCCATCCATGATTTCGCCCATGACCTCTTCGGCCTCTTTTTCGGAGAGGGCGATTCGATCGGCAAGCTTACTGATGGCGTCTTTGATCATTCCGGGATAGGAGTTCAGCGATCAACCCGCAGCCTTCAGCCGACAATTCTCAGGGTTTGCTGATGGCTGGCGGCTCACTGCCGACCGCTGGTTGCTAGAGCTTCAAGAAATTTCTGAGCAGATCTTTGCCCGCCGTGGTCAGGATCGATTCCGGATGGAACTGCACGCCCTCAATGCCGAGGGTCTTATGCCGCATCCCCATGATCTCGCCCGCATCCGTTTCGGCGCTGATCTCAAAACAATCCGGAAGATTCTTCCGATTCACGATCAACGAATGGTAGCGGGTCGCTTCGAAGGGATTCGGCAGGTTACGGAATATCGTCTTCCCGTCGTGACGGATCATGGACGTCTTCCCGTGCATGAGGCGCTCCGCGCGGATGACCTCTCCGCCGAAGGCCACCGCCAACGATTGATGCCCCAGGCACACCCCCAGCAGCGGCAACTTGCCCCCGAACATGCGGATCGTCTCGACCGACACCCCCGCTTCCTTCGGCGTACAGGGTCCGGGGGAGATCACGATGCGGCTGGGCTTGAGATCGACGATCTCTTGGAGCGTGATCTTGTTGTTGCGGTAGACCTGCACGTCCTCACCCAACTCGCCGAAATACTGGACGAGGTTGTAGGTAAAGGAGTCGTAGTTGTCGATCATGAGCAGCATGTCAGTGGCTCGCAGTGGTCATTCGTCGTTCGTGAAGCGTATCTCGCGAGAAACAGTGAGCAAGGCTTTCTTCACGCCTCAAATCCTATTCCAGCCCCTGCTCCGCCTGTTCGATCGCCTTCATCATCGCGCGGGCCTTGTTGCAGGTTTCCTCGTATTCATGTTCGGGGTTCGAGTCCGCCACGATGCCGGCGCCGGCCTGGATATAGGCTTGCCGGCCCTTGATCACGACTGTGCGGATGTTGATGCACATGTCCATGTTTCCGGAAAAACTGAAGTAACCGACCGCGCCGGCATAGGGCCCGCGCCTGGTCGGTTCCAGTTCTTCGATGATTTGCATCGCGCGGATCTTCGGCGCGCCGGACACGGTGCCGGCGGGAAAACAGGCACGCAACACATCGTAGGACGTCTTACCTTCGTCGAGGTCGCCTGTGACCTGTGACACGATGTGCATCACGTGGGAATACCGCTCGACTTGCATCAGTGAATCGACCGTAACGGTGCCGCGCTTCGCCACTCGCCCCACGTCGTTGCGCCCCAAGTCCACCAGCATGACGTGTTCGGCCCGTTCTTTCTCGTCGGCCAACAGGCGGCGCCCGAGTTGCTCGTCTTCCTCCGGCGTTTGCCCCCGTCGTCTCGTCCCGGCGATCGGACGGAGCGACACCTTGCCGTCCTCGCAGCGCACCAAAGTCTCGGGCGACGACCCGACCAATTCAACCCCGGCGATTCGCAAGTAATACATGTAGGGCGAAGGATTGATGACCCGCAACGCGCGATAGAGCTGAAACGGCGTCGTGTGGATCTGCGTCTCCCAGCGCTGCGAGAGCACGGCCTGAACGATGTCTCCCGCGCGGATGTACTCCTTGGTCCGCACGACCATCTTCTCGAAATCGGCCTTGCTCATGTTGGAGGTGAAGGTGATCGGCTTGCGCCGCTGCTTCGGACGCAGGCGCTTGGCCGGACGCTTCAACCGCGCGATCATCTTTTCGATCCGGGCGGTGGCGTGGCGGTAGGCCTCGCGGACGTCGCGCTCCTTGTTCGATTCCAGATAGGCGTTCGCAACGACTTTGATTTTCTGCGAAACGTTGTCGAAGATCAGCAGAGTGTCGGTCAGCAGGAACGCGAAGTCCGGGAAGCCGACGCTTTCCTTGCGGCGCGCCGACAGCTCTTCGAACGTCCGCACCATGTCGTAGCCGAAAAAACCGACGGCGCCGCCGACGAAACGCGGCAGCCCCGGGACGGTCACCGGCCGATACTCTTCCATCAACTCTTGCAGCCGCGCCAACGGATTGCCGCGGCTTTGAATACGGATCGTCTTCTTTCCGCGCGTCAGAACCAGGTCACCCTTCTGCTCGTGGATGACGGCGGCGGACCCGCTGCCCAAGAACGAATAGCGCGCCCAATTCTCCCCACCCGCCACGCTTTCCAGCAAATAGGCCGTGGGGCCATGATCGATCTTGGCGAACGCCGACACCGGCGTCTCATAGTCCGCCAAAATCTCCCGATACAACGGAATCAAGTTCCCTTCCGCCGCCAGGGCCCGGAATTGATCCAGGCTCAATGAATAGGGTTGCTTGTTACCGGCCATCTCGTTCAGTCGTCAGGGTTGGCTCACGATCAGTTTCTGCCCCACCTCGATCTGGTCCTTCGAGAGATTGTTCCACTTCCGCAACTTGTCGAGGGACACGTGATATTTCAATCCGATCCGGTAGAGCGTCTCGCCGGCTTTGACCGTATGGGTCATACCGACCGCCGGCGCGGCTTCAGCCCCCGCCGTTTCCATTTCACCGAGCGCCGACTTGGTCTTGTCCTTCACGTCGGACTTGAAATCCAGGATATCCGACGACAGGTCGTTCTTCATTTCCGCTTTCATATCCGCAAACGGCTCGGTGGGAGGTGAGAGCGACTCCGATTTGGCGGGCTTCTCAGCCTTCTTCGGTTTCGGCACCGTCGTCAAGCGCCGCATGTCTTCCTGTGCCCGCTTCTCCAGCAATGCGGCTTCCTTCATGGCCTGCGCTTCATCCTGAATCTGGGCCGCCTGCTGCCGCACGGCTTCTACCTGCGCGCCGAGTTCCCGATTACGCGCTTCGTACTCGGCCAGTTCGCGCTTCGCGCGCTTGACCTCGCTGTCGAGCTCCGCGCTGCGTTTTTCTTCCTGGGCGAGCAGCCGCTGAAAGTTCAGGCTCCGCGCCTTCTCGGCTTCATACTTTTCGGACATGACGCAACCGGAGAGGAACAACAACCCCGCCGCCATCACGCCGCATTTCATCATGGTGGTGCCGATGACTCGTCCATGCTTGTCGTACATTGCGCCACTCCTCCCTTGCCGAGTCACATCACATGACTCTTGCCGTTCACACGAACCGTGAGTTTGTCCGCGTCCCTGCTGGCCTGCGGCGCTCATAAAGGGACTTAGAATACGGGCCAAATCAGCGAAAGTCAAAGTGAAACGGGCGCTGCGGTGGTTTGACCCTCTTGCCGACCCTGTGTTACGGTTCGACCGAGAACGACGCTCATTCTATCCAAAGGCACCCCCGAAAGACCATGCCTCCACTGTCGCAACCGGCCGCCGGACGGACGGTCCAAATCGACGGCGTGACGCTCCATCTGGCTCGGCCGATGACCTCAGCCCAAGATTGGATCGGCAATCGCGAGATTCTCAAGCAACTGCTGGCCTGCTGGCTGGTGATCGATCCGCGCGATTTGCCGCTCTCGCCCAGAATTACGGGGCAACCGGGCATCGGCAAGACGACGCTCGCAATGGCCGGGGCCCGCGAGCGCAAGCAGGACCTCTATATTTTTCAATGCACCGCCGATACGAGGCCGGAGGATCTGCTGGTCACGCCCGTGCTGGCTGAATCCGGCACAATTACCTACCACGCCTCGCCGCTGGTGACCGCCGTGCTCACGGGGAGCATCTGCGTCCTGGACGAAGGCAACCGCATGAACGAGAAGAGCTGGGCCTCCCTGGCCTCGCTGTTGGACCACCGGCGCTGTGTGGAATCCATCGTCGCCAGCATCCTCATCCATGCCCATGAAGACTTCCGTTGCTGCGTCACCATGAACGAAGATGCCTCCACCTATGAGGTGCCGGACTACATCCTGTCCCGCCTCCAGCCGACCCTGGGCATGGGCTTCCCGACGAGAGAAGACGAGCTGGCGATCCTGAAATACCACCTGCCCTTCGCGCCGACGGACATGTTGGCCCTGACGGTGGAGTTTCTCCAGGAGGCTCACCGGCTAAGCCTCGACTATTCCGTACGAGACGGCATCCATTTGCTCCAATACGCGTTGAAGCGCCGCGCGCAGGACCCGACTCATCCGTTGGCCGCCGACGAGGCCTGGCGCGAGGCGCTCATCAAAGTGTTGGGCGAAGAGGCGCTGGATCTTCCGACGCAATCGCGCCGCCGTAAACGCGCGCTCGGCGATCAGGCCCTGCCGCAAGGGATGGGCGATTTCTTTTTTGAAACCGACGATCCTCTACACCCCGACCGCTGATGGCAGCCCCGACGCCCGAATCGGCCTCCGTCTTCCGTCTCTCTCCCCGTATTGAACTCTTGCCCGTCCTCCACGGCAGCGGCGACATGGCCCAGGAGGTGCGCGAGACCGTGATCAGCCGCCCATTCGATTGCCTGGCGCTCCCCCTTCCACCCTCGTTCGAGCGTCCCTTGGAAGATGCGGTATTCGATCTCCCCGCAATCGGCATCGTCGTCCAACGAGAGTCCGACGGAGGCGAGACCGAGCGGGTCAACTTCGTGCCGGTCGATCCCTGCCAGCCCGTGATCATGGGCATTCGCGTCGCCATGGGCGAAGGTATCCCTCGCGCCTACATCGACCGAGAGGTGGCGTCATTCGAACCAGTCTCGTTCATCTCGCCCGATGCCTATGCGTTGAAGCAGCTTTCCCTCTCGGCCCTCGCCGCCGCAATGGTGCCGGTCCTGCCGCAACCGACCGCGGGTTCCCAGCAGCAAGCACGCATCGCCTGGATGGCGTTCCAACTCCACCAGCTGGAGATGGAATATGAGTCCATCCTCTGTCTCTGCCAGTTGGCGGATTGGCCATGGCTCAGGGAAGCCTACCGGCAGCGGGCACCATTTCAAGAGCCGGAGGTCGTACAAGGGTGGCCGGAACGGTACCGGGCAGACAAGGACTCCCTGTACTTCTTGTTGGGAGAGCTCCCCTTCATCACGGAACTCTATGAGCGGCGGAGGGCCACGGTCCACTCGGATCGCCACCTGTCCGTCGACGGTATCAAAGAGCTGCTGCTCGAAACCCGCTCCCGCTGGCAGGCGTCTCATGACGAAGAAGGGCAGTCGGTTCCGAGCTGGGTCACGCCGCAGTTGTTGCAGTCGTACCTGCAATATGTCCGGAACTTGGCGCTGCTCGATCGGCGTCTGACTCCCGACCTTTACAGTCTGGTACTCGCAGCGAAACAAATGGCCGGAGATGCATTCGCCGTTCGGCTGTTGGAGACTGCAAAAAGTTATGCGTACCAGGAGGACCGCACGTCGTATCTCCCGGTAGTCTCAGCCGGGCTTGGACAGCTGGAACTACCGGACGGACGTGTCCTGCGCGCGACCAATCGATTGCAGGGTACGCCGCTCGTATGGCGATCGCTTTCGCTTCGGCCGAAGCCGGCGCGCCGATCCAGCCGCCGCTGGTCATACCTTTGGAACCCGAATCGGCAATGTTCCTGGCCTCCCGAGGATACGAAGATCGAAAGTTTTCACACCCACGTGCGCGAACAGGCCAAGGCGATCATCGGGTCCGATCTGGCCAAGGTCGAGAAATTCTCGACCTCCTTCAAAGATGGGATCGATCTTCGTGAGAGTCTCCGCCATTGGTACAAGCGCCACCAACCTGGTGGGTCGAAGAAGCTCGAGATTTACGTGCGTGAGATTCCCCCGGCTCGAGGAAACGTCGATACCGTCATCTTCTTGTTCGATACTCCCGCCGATCCCGAAGACTACAGTTGGCAAGCGACCTGGTATGCCGAACATGCCGAAGAGTCGACGCTCTGTTTCTACGCGACCCCGTTCTTGCACAACATGGTCGGGCCGGGCATCGGCCAGTCTCGGTACGGCGGCGCGCTGTTCATGTTTCCACCTCGACCCATTGCCGACATCTGGACCGACGAGGGGTTGAGCTTTGCCAAGACACTGGAGGAACGGTTGATCGCCGCCGGAGCGGTACACTCACGGGAGACGCACATCGCCCTGGTCACCCCGGTTCCCCCGCGGGCGCAGTGGCGGCGGATCGCCCGTCATTTCGGTCGGCGGCTCGTTCCCATTCCCTTGAGCCGGTTCTCGGGTCAATTGATCGATCGCTTGCGCCGATTTCACGTACTCAACGGCCACGAAATCCGAAGTTTCGCCGCCCAATTCATTCGCGAGTCCTGACCATGTCACGCACCGACGCCGCCGCGCGTATTGCCGAACTGCGAAAAGAGATCTCCCGCCACGATCACCTTTATTACACGAAGGACAAACCGGAGATCTCCGATGCCGAGTACGACCGGCTCTTTCGTGAACTGGTCGACCTTGAGGCTGCCCATCCGGACCTCGTCTCGCCCGACTCACCCACCCAACGGGTCGGCGGAGCACCGCTCGATGAGCTGACCAAGATCGCGCACGTCAAACCCATGCTCAGTCTCGACTCGATCATAGAACAGGGCGAGGTGCTGGCGTTCGACAATCGCATGAAGCGCGAACTCGAAACCGCACAGGTTGCCTATACCGTGGAGCCGAAATTCGATGGACTGTCCGTAGAACTCGTCTACGAGCAGGGTCGGTTCCTGCGCGGAGCCACCCGCGGAGACGGATCGATCGGGGAAGATGTGACCGTCAACCTGCGGACGATTCGAAACCTGCCGCTGCAACTCATATCGGCCTCGTCTCCACCGGCGCAACTGGTCGTGCGCGGAGAGGTCTACATGAAGTTGGATGAATTTCAGCACCTGAACCGTCGGATGACGGAACGGGGCGAGGAAGCCTTCGCCAATCCACGGAACGCTGCAGCCGGATCATTGCGCCAGCTGGACAGCCGCATCACCGCCTCGCGGCCGCTGACGATCACCTGTTACGACATCATGGCCCTGGCTGGGCCGGCGCCCGCCACGCATTGGGACGAACTCGAAGCCTTGGCAGGCTGGGGCCTCCCGGTTCCCGAACACCGCCGGCGCTGCCAATCCATCGATGAGGTCCTCGAGTTCCATCGCGCCACTGATGCCACGCGAGAGCAACTCCCCTTCGAGATCGACGGGATCGTCGTCAAGCTGGACCGTCGCGACTGGCAGGATCGACTAGGCAGCAAATCCCGTAGCCCCCGCTGGGCCATCGCTTACAAATTCGCGCCCCGCAAGGAGATCACTGTCATCCAAGACATTGCCGTATCGGTCGGACGCACCGGGACGCTCACCCCCCTCGCTCTATTGAAGCCGGTTGAAGTCGGCGGCGTGACGATCAGCCGAGCCACGCTGCACAATGCGGACGAGGTGGCGAGAAAAGACGTGCGCGTCGGAGACACCGTGAAAGTGGAGCGGGCCGGCGACGTCATTCCCGCAATTGCGGAACGGGTGCCGGTGCCGGGAGAGGAGCGAAACCAACCGTTTCAGATGCCGGATCATTGCCCGGTCTGCGGTTCAGCGGTGGCTCGGGAAGGCGCTTACTACTACTGCACCGGCCAAACAGCCTGCATGGCGCAGCTCAAAGGCGCCATCGAGCACTTCGCGTCCAAGAGCGCGATGAACATCGACGGGTTGGGGAAAAAGACCGTCGCACAGTTGGTCGACCAAGGCCTCGCGCGGGACCTGTCCGACCTCTATGCGCTCTCGAAGGAGCAACTGTTGACCTTGGAAGGGTTTGCCGATCGCTCCGCGACGCTGCTGATCGAGTCGATTGAGCGCAGCAAGGGCGCGACGTTGGACCGGTTTCTCATGGGACTGGGCATCCGCCAGGTGGGCCAGCATATCGCCCGCGTCCTCGCCAAACAATTCGGTTCGTTGCCCCGCCTCATGGAAGCGTCGCAGGAGCAACTCCTCGAGGTGCGTGAGATCGGACCGGAGATTTCCGCGAGCCTGGCCTCGTTCTTCAGCGAGGACCGAAATCGTCGGGTGATCGCGCGGCTGTTCGAGCGGGGCTTACGGATTGCGGTCCAGGAGAGCCCGGCTGCTGCGAGCCAGACCCTCTCCGGAAAGACCTTCGTGTTCACCGGCGGACTGTCCGGCTACAGCCGCGACCAAGCCAAACAACTCGTGGAGTCCCGCGGCGGCCAGGTCTCCTCCAGTGTCAGCAAGAAAACATCCTATGTCGTGGTGGGGACGGAACCGGGATCGAAGTTGGAGCAGGCGCAGAAACTAGGCGTGAAGATCCTGACCGAGTCGGACTTTACCGATCTCCTGAAACCTGACTGACCGGCATGGCCTCGCCGACCACCGCCTCGACGTGGGACGGGTGTTTTTCTTCCTTGTAGATCTGCACGCTCTTGATCACGCGGGGATCGGCCTCGTGGATCACCAGCCGGCAGTTGCCGATGTGAACCTCCTCGCCGACCTTCGGGATCCGGCCGAGCTCGTGCTGAATCAGGCCGCTGATCGTGACGGCATCGTCCCCCAGATCGACCTTGAGGAAGTCGTTCACCTTCCGCACTTCCGTGCGGCCGTGAACGAGGATCTGATTCTTTCCGATACGCTTGATGAGCTCCTCGGTGATGTCGGTCTCATCGACGATTTCTCCGACCACTTCTTCCAAAAGATCTTCCAGCGTGACCAGTCCCATGACCCCGCCGAACTCGTTGACGACGATCGCCATGTGCCGCTTGTCGAGCTGAAACTGCTTCATCAGGTCGTCGGCCGACTTGGTATGGGGCACGAACAGCGCGGGGCTTGCGATCTCCCGCACCTTCATTTCACTGAGCCCCTGGGCTAGGGCCGTCAGGGCCTTCGTCTTGTACAGGATGCCGATGATGTTATCGAGCGTCCCTTCGTACAGCGGAATCCGTGAATACTTGGACTTAAACAGAAGCTCCTTCGCCTCCTTCAGCAGGAGGTTGCAGTCGAGCGCGAACATGTAGATTCGCGGGGTCATGCAGTCTTCCGACGTAATGTCCTTGAGCTGGAAGACGTTCTTGATCATTTTGACTTCCTGCGCCTCGATCACGCCGCTCTTGCTGCTTTCGTCCAGCATGATCTTCAGCTCTTCCTCGGTCACGAAGGGCACGCTGAGCCCTTTGCCCCCGGTGAGCTTGTAGATCAGCGGCACGACGAAGAACATGATCGGTTTCAACACCTGCTGGGCCGCATAAGCGGGATAAGCCATGTTCAAGACGACCGGCACGGAGAACTTGGCCGCCAAGGTTTTCGGCACCAGGTCTGCGAAGACCAGCAAGACGAAGGTCAGGATACCGACCAAGACCGCGAAGGCCTCGCCCAAGACCCCCTCCAGCCCCTGCCCGCCGAAGCGGTTCAACGTGATGATGGTGGCCAAGGAAGCCGTGGCCGTATCAATAAGTCGGTCGGCAACGAGAATGGTCAGGAGGAGTCGCTGCGGATCGTTTCTTAAATGAAGGGCCATTTCAGCCCGCTTGCTGCCTAGATCCGCCAGCGCCCGCAACTTCGTATCGTTGACGGAGTAGAACCCCACCTCGACGACGGAGATCACGGCCGACAATAGGATGAGGAATATCAGTACGATAATGTCCATAGACGTATCGAGATCAGGCCCGGTTATAACTGGATTGGGAGTGGATTGTGCGTCCTTGGATCACCAGGTGGATGTCAGACCCGGTGACAGGCTGCCAGTGAAAGAAGATGAGTTGATACGGTCCTCTCGGGCCACTATCATCCATCGCGTTATACAATTATCACACGGACGGTAACGCATCAAGCGTTACCGCGATTCCAACAAAATCGACTTCCAGCCAATTTTCCAATAACTTATCTTCCGTTCCCGCTCGGGAACCCCTAACAAAAACCCGTAGTCATCGCATCATGTGTCGTCCCTGACGATGAAGGGATCGATATCCAAGGCCCGCCTGAGGTGGGCTGCCGCCTGCTCAGCCTGGCTTTCGTCAGTGAAAGATCCGGCATAGACACGGTATCGCCGTCCAGCCGGAAGATCGACCCCGATGATGCGAGAGCCGGGATAGGCACCCTTCAGCCGTTCAACCAACGCCTGGGCATTGGCGGGGTCCGCAAACGAGCCGACCTGGACCCGCAAGACGCCCAATTCCGCCCCCCGTCCCTGGTAGTCGATCACTTTCAATTCGATCTCCTCGGTCCCCCGCCCGACCATCCCCAAAGCTTGGGCTCCGGCCAGCGAGAGGTCGAGGATACGGCCGCGAGCGAACGGGCCCCGGTCGTTGATCCGCACCGTGACTTGCCGCCCCGTGCTGAGTGACCTGACCAGCGCCACGGAGCCCAGGGGCAATGTCCGATGGGCCGCCGTCAGTTTGTGCATGTCGTAGACTTCCCCGTTGGCGGTCCGGTTGCCATGAAATCCGGGACCATACCAGGACGCGCTGCCGCGCTCGATGAACCCAAGCGGATAACCGGGAGGATAGATGGGGCGGCTCTGGCCCCAGCCGGCACACCCTCCGAGAAGACTGGTGAGAAAAAGAACGAGCAGGAGAGGAAGAAGACGCTGCGTCAGTGTCTTCTCCCCCTCCATCGTGAGGTCGGTTAGAATTCGTCGAGGGATTGGGTCCGCAGGACCCCAAGAGCCTTCGTGGTATTCGAGACCGTCAGCACCACGATGGCGCGTTTTCCTTCGCGGGACGGGGTGCAATAGCCGCACTTGATGTTGATGCGGGCCCTCGTCAGCGAATCCGCCACTTGCTTCAGCGCCCCCGGCTTGTTCTCCAAACTAAGGATCAGCGCCGTTTCTTCCCGAAACTTAATCTTGGCTTTCCTGAGCGCGATGCGGGCTGCGTCAACATCCGCCACGATCAGCCGCAACTTTCCCTGCCCGGTCACTTCCGGCGCGGAAAAGGCCTTGATGTTGACTCCGGCGGCCCCGAGAACGGCCGCGACTTGGGCTAGCACTCCCGGCTTACTCTGCCCGCTGACGGCAAACTGCGTGGTTGTCGGCATCGGCTCCTCTCCTCTGATGGTTCAGATCAACGATGACCTTCGCGTTTGTACCCGTAGAGCCATCTGGCGGTAGTGCCCCCGATATTCCTCACGGTATGGGGGATGCGGGCTGGGATGACAATTTCCTCTCCCACGGCCGGCCGCACCAGGCGCCCGCCGAATTCCAGTTCGAGGCGCCCTTCGAGAACCAAGACCAGCTCATCGGTCGCGTGGGCGTAATCCTCCCACACTTGCCCGGGCGGATCAACCCAAACATCACAACTGAAGCCTCTTGCACGCCACCGCTCGGCAATCTCCTCGCGGGCAACCATGGATGATTCACCGCTCATCCCAATATCCCGATCAAACTGCCGAGGGGATGCAGCTGCAGGCACCGCATCCCCTCGTCCTAGATCATCAGGACAGCGACTGCGGCGTCACTACGAGCAGCCGCTGGTTTCGCCGCAGGTCATGCACTTCAAGCATGTGCCGTTACGCACAAGCGTGAACTGTTTGCAATTCTGACAGGGATCGCCTTCGTAGCCCTTCTCCCTCGCCTCCTGCCGCACCGAGGTCACGGTCAAGGTCTCCCGCTTCAGTTCCAGCTTATGGGCGACACTGCCGTTCCCGTGGCCATGGCCGTTGCCATGCCCATGGTCGTGCAGACCGTTGCGGCGCGGCAGATGCTCGGTGAGGATCGACGACTTGGCCAAGGCCGTCATGTCCACTTCCTCGGCCACGCATTCCGGGTCTTGATCGTCCTTTTTCATCGAGTCCATCCGCAAGTCTTCTTCCTGCACCTGCGCGAGATCCTTCCGCTCGAGGTAGGTGATCGCCAACTCGCGGAAGATGTAGTCGATGATGGACGTCGCCATCTTGATGCGATCGTTCAGCTTGACCGGCCCGTTCGGCTCGAACCGGGTAAAGACGAAGGCCTCGACGAATTCCTCCAGCGGCACACCGTGCTGCAAGCCGAGTGAAATGGCGATCGCGAAGTTGTTCATCAGGCTGCGGAACGCGGCGCCTTCCTTATGCATGTCGAGGAAGATCTCACCGACCGTCCCGTCTTCGTACTCGCCGGTCCTGATGTAGAGCTTGTGACCGCCGATGATGGCCTTTTGGGTATAGCCGCTGCGACGCGCCGGAAGCGGCCGCCGTTTGGCCAAGTACCGAACCAAGACGCGTTCTGCCTGTTTTTCTGCTACCTGCGCGACGCTGGGCGCCGCTTCCACCGCTTTGCCCGAATCGGATGACGCGTTCAACGGCTGGCTCAGCTTCGACCCGTCGCGGTAGAGTGCCACCGCCTTCACCATGCTCTTCCAGGCGAACATATAGGCCGCCTTCACGTCCTCGAGCGTCGCGTCGGCCGGCATGTTGATCGTCTTGCTGATCGCCCCGCTGATGAACGGCTGCGCCGCCGCCATCATCCGAATGTGGGCGTCGACCGCGATATACCGCTGGCCTAGACGCCCGCAACGATTGGCGCAATCGAAGATCGGCAGATGCTCCGTCTTCAGATGCGGCGCCCCCTCCACGGTCATGGTGCCGCAGCAATAGTCGTTCGCGGCGACCACATCCTCCTGGGTGAAGCCGAGGTGTTTGAGCATGTTGAACGTCGGATCGGCGATCTGCGCTTCGGTGATGCCGAGTTTCTCCCGACAAAATTCCTCGCCGAGCGTGAATTTGTTGAAGGCGAAATGGATCTCGAACGCCGCCCCGAGTTGCCCCTCCAGCCGTTCGAGCGCCGCCTCGTCGAAGCCCTTCTGACGCAACGTGTCGTGATTGATGAACGGCGCGCCCTTGAGCGTCTGCCGCCCCACACAGTAGCCGACGATATCCTCGATCTGGACGTCGTTGTAGCCGAGCGCCGCCAAGGCCGGCGGAAGACTCTGGTTGATGATCTTGAAATACCCGCCCCCCGCCAACTTCTTAAACTTCACCAGCGCGAAGTCCGGTTCGATGCCGGTGGTATCGCAATCCATGACGAGCCCGATCGTGCCGGTCGGGGCGATAACGGTGACTTGCGCGTTCCGATAGCCGTAGGCGGCTCCCAATTCCAACGCGCGGTCCCAGGCGCGTCGCGCCGCCAAGAGGATTTCCGGCTGGCAATGTTCCGGCTGAATTGCCATCGGCCTGATGGTCAAGCCTTCGTACTCGTGTTCCGCTGCGCCGTAAGCCGCGCGCCGGTGGTTCCTGATCACGCGCAGCATGGATTCGCGGTTCTTCGCATAGCCGGGGAACGGGCCGATTTCGGCCGCCATTTCCGCCGACGTCGCGTATGATTCACCGGTCATGATCGCGGTGATCGCGCCGCAAAGAGCCAGCGCCTTCGGCGAATCGTAGGGAATGCTCTGCCGCATCAGGATCGTACCCAAGTTCGCATAGCCGAGGCCGAGCGTCCTGAACTCGTAGCTCTTCTGCGCGATGGAACGGCTGGGGAACGACGCCATCAAGACGCTGATCTCCAGCGCGACCGTCCAGAGCCGCACCGCATGCCGGAAAGATTCGAGGTCGAATTCGCCCTCGGCATTGAAGAACTTCGACAGGTTCAACGAGGCCAGATTGCAGGCCGTGTCGTCTAGGAACATATACTCCGAGCAGGGGTTCGACGCGTTGATCCGTCCATCCTCCGGACAGGTGTGCCACTCGTTGATCGTCGTGTCGTACTGCGTCCCGGGATCGGCGCAGATCCAAGCCGCCCAGGCGATTTTGTCCCACAGGTCGCGGGCCTTGACCGTCTTGATCGCCTTGCCGTCGGTCCGCCGGCGCAGTTCCCAATCGCCGTCCCGCTCCAAGACTTCGAAGAAGCCGTTCGGAATCCGGACGCTGTTGTTGGAATTTTGCCCCGACACGGTCTGATACGCCTTGCCGTCCCAATTCGTGTCGTATTCATGGAAGACGAAATGGGTGTAGCCCTGCTTGGCGTAGTCGAACATGCGCAGGAGGTAGGCCTCGGGGACCATGTCCCGACGGGCCGCCGCTACCGCCTCCCGCAAGGGCTGGTTCTTCTTCATGTCCAGTTCGACCTGGCTCTGGCCGTCGTTCCCCTTGAGGGTGCAGGCCTTGAGCACGCCGTTCAAACGCTGCGCGCACACCTTCGAGCCGGTCACCATCGCGGCGACCTTCTGCTCTTCGATCACCTTCCAATCGATGAACTCTTCGATGTCGGGGTGGTCGAGGTCGAGGCAGACCATCTTGGCCGCCCGCCGCGTCGTCCCGCCGGACTTGATCGCGCCGGCCGCTCGGTCGCCGATCTTAAGGAAGGACATGAGCCCGGAGGACCGTCCGCCGCCCGACAATGGCTCTCCGTCTCCGCGCAACCGCGAGAAGTTCGTGCCGGTCCCGGAGCCGTACTTGAATAGCCGCGCTTCGCGCACCCACAGGTCCATAATGCCGTTCTCATTCACCAGATCGTCCTCGATCGATTGAATGAAACAGGCATGCGGCTGGGGATGCTCGAAAGCGTTGGCGGCCTTCACCACGTCACCGACCTTCGGGTCAAAATAGAAGTGGCCCTGCGCCGGCCCCGTCAAGCCATACGCGTAGTGCAACCCGGTGTTGAACCACTGCGGCGAGTTGGGGGCGGCCATCTGATAGGCCAGCATGTAGCACATCTCATCATGGAACGCGGTGGCGTCTTCCGGGGTCTTGAAGTAGCCGTGATTCTTGCCCCAGAACGTCCAACAACCGGCCAGCCGCTCGAAGACCTGCCGGGCATCCCGCTCACCGGTCGTGACAGGCTTCCCTGCGGCATCGACCATCGGCTTTCCTGCCGCATCCAACTGCGGCACCCCGGCCTTGCGGAAATACTTCTGGGCCAGGATGTCGATGGCCAGCTGCGTCCAGGATTCCGGAACATCTATATTCTCGAGTTTGAACACGGTCGATCCGTCTGGATTCCGGATCTCCGAGGAGCGCTTGACGAATGCAAGACCCTCATAGGGGCTCTGCCCACGCCTGGTGAATCGCCGTTCAATCCTCACTGGTCCCTCCTTAGCGATTAGGTGCCGAGCGATTGGTACTGGTTGAGTGTGAAGCTGCTGTGAAGAGCTGAAACGCAACCGGAAAGGGGTCTCATCCTTGACGTGACCGCTGAACCAACCCCCTGCAAGCGCACTATATATAGCTATTCAAAAAACCTGTCAAACAAAATGTTGTGGTTTGACTGTGAAATGAGGGGATAAGCTGGTGATAGTCAGGAAGGCAGAATTGACGCCGGTTTCAGACGATTTTTGGCGAGTTATCCACAAGTTGACCGGGGCCAAAAGGAGGGAAAGTCTCTGGTAGAGCCATTTTTCTTCTCACTACGGTCAAAAGGCCAGTCGACCGACCTTCAGAGTCACCTCATCGACACCTCGGATCGGGAGAAAATGCTCGGCCACACCAAGCACCAACACCCGTTCATCCAGCACATGTGTCTCGAAAAGGCTGAAGAGTCCCCAATTTCGTCTCGTGCTGTTGGGGCGCACGACGCTGTCGACCAATTGGATGCCTCGCGCGCGAAAAATTCCCTTGATGAGGTTTTGCTCGGCGCGCGACGCCCCTTGATCCATCTTTTCGATTTCTGCCGCCAACCGCACCTCGACGAACCGGACATATCCGTCCATCGTCGGATTCGTCGCGGCAAGGGCCACCGCGGCCGCCAGTCCTGCCGCAAGAAGTGCCAGGCGGATCAGGCCTCCACGGCTCTGCGTGACGCCGGCCCGAGATGCCGACATCCGCGACGTCGGTTTGACAATTGGACTTGGCATGTTTAGCTTACGCCCAATTTCGGCGGGCCTTTCGCCCGTCCTTATTGCCTACGACTGCCATGAGGAGGGCACTATGTTCGTGTGGAACAAACGTCTCGTCGCGGGATTACTCGGGGCCTTCGTCCTGTTGCTCGGAGTCTTTCTCCTCCAAGGCTCGCCCGATTCCAGCAGCGGGTTGAAAATCCACACCACCCGCTGGATGGCGCTCAACTATGCAGGCCTGATCGTCTGGGTGTTCATCTGGATGTTCGATCAGGCCCGGGTCCGCGGCAAGAACGTGTTGCTGTGGCTCGTCCCGTTTGTGTTCGCCCCCCTGCCCACCCTGATGCTGTTCGTCCTCTTTCTGCAGCGAAAACTGAAATAGCGAGTTGTCTTAGCAGGACACACTCGCCTCGTATGCCTCTTCAGTGAGCACGGCATGGGCTTCGACTGGGCGGCGCAGATGCCAGAGCATCCAGAGCCCCGGAACCGCAGCCAAAAACGTCACGAAGAAGAACGGCCCCCATCCCATGAGACCCACGAGTTTCGCCGCGGGCCAGCCGAGAAAGACACGCCCGAGTGCTTCCACCGAGGACAGCAGCGCAAATTGGGTAGCGGTATATCGGTGATCGCACAGGGACATCACCAACGCCACAAAAGCCGCCGTCCCCATTCCACCCGTCAAGTTCTCGAACCCCACCGCAAAGGCCATCACCGCATAACTTTTCCCCACCCAGGCGAGCCACATAAACGACAGGTTGGAAACCGCCTGCAGCAGGCCGAATACGAAGAGGCTGCGAAAGAGTCCCATGCGAGGCATGAGGCTCCCTCCGATGAATGCGCCGAGAATGGTTGCGCCGATGCCCATCGCACGGATCAACCCGATATCCTCGGACGTAAACTCCATGCCGCGGAGCAGGAACGACGTCGTCAAGGCGCCGGCGAAGGCGTCCCCTAATTTATACAGCACGATGAGCCCCAGCAGCGCGCCGGCCATAGGGCGGGTGAGAAACTCCTGCAACGGCCCCCAGACCGCCTCCTGCATCGACTTCGGCCCTTCATGGACCTGCTCCGGCTCGGGCGCCATGAGAATCGTGATCAATCCCAGCAGCATCAGCCCGGCCATGCAGAGATAGGACGCGGGCCAGCCCATCCTGGAAGCCAGGATCAACGCGAGAGAGCCTGACGCAATCATCGCGAGACGGTAGCCCATGACCCAGGTAGCGGCGCCGAGCCCCCGCTCATCCGGTTTCAATAGGTCGGTGCGGTAGGCGTCGAAGACGATGTCTTGCGAAGCGGAAAGGAAGGCGACGCCCAAGGCCAATCCCGCGAAGACTTGAGCCCCGGCCAAGGGGCCGAGCAGCGCCATCGCAGCGAGGGCCAAGGCCAGCCCGAACTGCGTCAAGATCATCCAGCCGCGCCGCCGACCAAGCCAGGGCGGCACCAGCCGGTCCATGACCGGAGCCCACATGAATTTCAATGTATAAGGAAGGCCGACGTAGGCAAACAGTCCGATCGTGCTCAGGTCCAGTCCTGCCTCGGTGAGCCAGGCCTGAAGCGTTCCCCCGGTCAGGGCCAAGGGAAGACCGGAAGCAAAGCCCAACGGCAACATGAAGCCGAGTCGAGGACTCCAGAGGCTGCGAAGTGTGGCTGCGCTCATCGGATCAACAAGGTCTCACGATCATAGACGGCAGCATATCACCAACCCACTGGTCATGCGCGGAGAATCGTGAAAGCATGCCCTTCGAGACTCTCACGAACGGCGCGCGGACGATCGCAGAGAAGTCGCGTCTGCACGGCTGTCTGATTGCGGCTTCGGAGCTTGGAATGCCGGGAGCACTCCAGGAGGGTGCAGGGAAAGAACGACTTGAATGGAAAACAACCCGGGAACGGAAACGGACTCAGCACTCCTGCCCGTTGAAACGGCAGGGCTTGTAGCGGGCAATGTCGAACTCGATGTTTTCCTGGTAGACGCGTTCGTTGCCGTTCACGCCGTCCTGCTCCGGATCGTTCCACATCGTGTGGTCCCACCAATAAAACAGCGGATACTGCTCCGTGTAGTACACCGGATTGCCATAGTTGCTGCGAGAATACTCTTGAACCATCCTCGCGGTGATGTAGTCCACCTTGCCGTCTCCCTTGAGGGAGAACAACATGATGAACATGCGGGCCTCGTGATCGTAGAGTTCGTCGATGCGCGTGCTGACGTCCGGCTCGAGGGGCAAACTTTCTTTGGACCAGCCGGCACCGGTCGGGAGCAGCAAAAGCAGTCCAAGAATGAGGCTGGCGGCGAAGGGACCTTTCGTCATCGCTCCGAGTTCCTTGTGATGTCCGTCTCGGGCATGTTTTGTCATCGTACCATTCGCTTTTGCGCCTCTTCAAGAAGTGGAAGCAGATTTCCCTCTGCACCTTGCCTTGCCGTGCGAATCCTTGGCCTCTTATAATCGCGACCTATGTCCGATCAGACTCCTCGCGCCTCGCTACATACCCTCGGCTGCCGCCTCAGTCAGTCGGAGACGTCCATGATGGGCGATCTCCTGCGCAAGAAGGGCTATCGGCTCGTCGAGTTCGGCGAGGACACCGATCTGCTCGTGCTCAACACCTGCTCCGTCACCGAGAGCGCCGAAAAGGATTGCCGCTACGCAGTCAGGAAAACGCTCCGCCATTCGCCGCAAGCCTTCGTTGCCGTCACCGGCTGTTATGCCCAGACCGGCGCAGCCCTGCTCCAATCGATCCCAGGGATCGACCTGATCGTCGGAACCGAATTCAAGATGAAGCTCCCGGAGTATCTGCCGCCGCCAAAGCACCTGCAGAAGAGGACCGCGCCGGAGCTCCAGCACAGCCGAACCATCGACCGGGAGGATTTCATCCTACCCGGCACCGCCTACTCCGACTCGACCCGGGCGCTGCTGAAGATTCAGGATGGCTGCGACTTCATGTGCAGTTTCTGCCTGATTCCGTTTGCCAGGGGCCGCGAACGCAGCCGGGTCTTGATCGACGTCCTTCGTGAAGCCAAGGAATTGACCGACGCAGGCTATCGAGAGCTGGTGTTGACCGGAGTGAATATTGGGCGGTACCGGCAGGAAGGGGCATCGCTCGTCGATCTGCTCCGCCAGCTCGAGGCAATTTCGGGCGTCGCGCGAATCCGGATTTCTTCGATTGAACCGACCACCGTCACCGAAGACCTTCTCGAGCATATGGCTCACTCTTCGAAAGTCTGCCGCTATCTCCACATCCCCCTGCAAAGCGGCGATGACCGGATCCTGGAGGCCATGAACCGGCGATACAATCTCCGCGAGTACGAGGCCCTGATGGACCGGGCCCTGGCATTCATGCCCGATGCAGGCTTCGGAACTGATCTGTTGGTCGGCTTCCCCGGCGAGGACGAAGAATCATTCGAGCGCACAAGAGAGGCGGCAACCCGACTCCCCTTCTCCTACTTCCACGTGTTCAGCTATTCGGAAAGGCCCGGAACTGCCGCAGCCAGGCTGGAATCGTCATTGTCCCCCGGAACGGTGCAGAAAAGGCGTCAGATCCTGACCGAGCTTTCCCGAGAAAAAGCCCTCAGCTTCTCCCAACGCCATATCGGGCAGACCTTACCTGTCCTCTTCGAAAAGGGAGAGCGACAGGGGTTGCGCACCGGAACAAGTGGGAATTTTTTGCGCGTTGGGCTGGCCAGCAAACTGGACCCGGCCGGCACGATACAGGATGTCACGATCACCGGTATAATGGACGGCCTCGCCGTCGGAGAACTCTCCCCAACGGCGAAGCACGATATAAAGGCACCCCTTGCGATGGTTGCACGATGACCTCTTCGGCTAAACCACCTACAGTCCATATCGAAACCTACGGCTGCCAGATGAACGAGTACGACACGGAATTGGTCCGGTCGCTCCTTCGAAAGGCCGGGTTCGAGTTCACCGAGGATCGGGAGCGGGCCGACGTGATCCTCATGAATACCTGCGCCATCCGCGAAAACGCCCATAACAAGGTGTTCGGGCACCTGTCGGAATTGAAAACCATCAAGGAACAGCGCCCGCTCGTAGTCGGAGTCCTTGGCTGCATGGCACAAAATCTCAAATCCGAATTGACGGAGAAGCAGCCGCTGGTCGATGTGCTCGCGGGCCCGGACGCTTACCGGCAACTCCCGGAGCTGCTGACCAGCGCCCTGGCGACTCAGGAGCAGGGGCTTGCCCGGCGCGGACTCGCCGTCGATCTGTCGGAATACGAAACCTACGACGACATCCTTCCTGAACGGGACGGAGGCATCAACGCCTGGATCGCCATCATGCGGGGCTGCGACAACTTCTGCAGCTTCTGCGTGGTGCCTTACACGAGGGGACGGGAGCGGTCGCGCGACCCCCAAGGCATCGTGCGTGAAGCGGAAGCAGCTGCGGCTCAGGGCCATAAACAGATCACGCTGCTCGGCCAGAACGTCAACTCCTACCGCTTTGATGACTGGGACTTCGCCAAACTGATTTTAGCGGTAGCTGAAGTGCCGGGAATCGAGCGGGTCCGGTTCACCTCGCCGCACCCCAAAGATTTTCCGGAGAACCTGCTGGATGCCGTGGCCGGCCACCCCAACATTTGCAAACACATCCATCTGCCGCTCCAATCCGGCAGCGACCGGATTCTCGAAATGATGAACCGAACCTACAGCCGCAAGGACTACTTGAGCCTGGTCGAGCGCATCCGTCGGCGACACCCCGGCATTGCCTTGACCACGGACATCATCTGTGGCTTCTGCTCGGAAACCGAGGACGAGTTCATGGATACCTACCGGACCGTCCAGGAAGCCCAGTACCACTCCGCCTACATCTTCAAGTATTCGGAACGGAAGAACACCATTGCCGCCCGCAAGTTCCCCGACGATGTCCCCGAAGAGGTCAAGGGTGAGCGGGTCAGCAGGCTCGTAGACCTCCAGCGCCCGGTCACTGCCTCGTTCAACCGCGCCGTCATCGGCCAGACCCTTCCGGTCATGGTGGAGGGCGATTCCAAACGTTCAGCCGAACAATGGATGGGACGGACCGATACGAACGTCACCGTCATTTGGAACAAGAGCGACGCCCCCGTCAGCCTGGGAAGCCTCCAGCCCATCACGATCCACGACGCCAACGCTGCGGTCCTGCTCGGACGGCTGGAACGGCGCGCAGCGAGAATCTGAATCCCTACGGCAAATACCTGGTCTTTCATATCTCCTGTTTCATCTCTCGCAGAGAGATGGATTCTTGATGACGGTGCAGACAGCCCGTCGGCCTGATTTGAATCGCTTCACGCTTCACGAGATACATCTTCTCCCCCACCACCTGTGCCACCCTGTGCTTGCCGGTACAACCTCGGACACCCCTGCCCAGTCTTGGACAGGGGGATGCCAATTTTTCGACGTCCCGTCGTCAGACTGACACACTTCGCTATGGTTCTATTCAAGTGGATGGTTCGAATGTCCTCACAGCGGCCGTTGGGATCAGACTCCCTCACGATGCCATTTCGATCCCCGTAAAACCAACAAGTTAGGACAGCTACTCTCCCTGCAGCCGGATCACCGGAATCCCCGTATTCCAGGCTGACTTAACGCAGCCGGATCTCTCCCCAAGACAACCGATAAGTACCTGGAAAGAGGGCATAGCCCTTGCTTGACCACTGACATCACTGACTATTCACAAGGCCCTCAACCACCAACCAGCCCCAGAGGATTCCCATGAAGAAGGACACCGCCCGGATCCAAACCGAAGAGGCCCCTCGCGGCCTGAGCCTGGAAACGATTATCGCCGTAGGTGTGTTTGGGTGGATGGCCTTAGGCATGGTGATGATGGGCCTGGGGATTTGGTAACAAACCTCGCGCCGTATTCGCTCCAGTTAAGATCCGTGTCGCCGGCCCGCGTGGCCCATCCGAAGAGGAGTACCCCGATGCAGCTCCAGCCGAAGCCTTCATTCCACCGAACCACCCTGCGTACAAGCCTGTTGAGCCTCGCACTCATGGCTTCGGTCGTCTCCGGCTGCGCCTCTTCGTCCTCGACGATGCCGTCTCCCGAAGTCCGACAAACTCAAGGTTCAGTGCGCTTGGAAGAAGTCGCCGATTGGTCTTTCGAAGCCGCACACCCCTTCTCGATCGATACGCCCTCGTTGAGCCAGATCCTCCGGGGCGTGATGATCGCGGAGGCGCAATCCGATCTATCGAATATGCCCGTGGATGGCAGCAAGCCGATGAGAGTGTTCAGCGATGAGGACGTCCAGTATCTCGCTCCCCTGCTGGCCCAAGCGTTGTCTCAAGCGAAACCCGAATACGTGGTCGCTTTTCGACTGTCCTCATCGGCAGGGTCAGGCTCTGAACCCACCACGGGCATCCTTTACGCCCAGAACGACCAGCTGTATGTCACCATTACGTCGCACAAGGGCAGCCTCGCAAAGATCGATCCGGCCTTCATGACCGATGGTCGACGGGCGCGCCTGATCACCTTTGCCGATGAATCGGCCGGACGGATCGAACAGACTCCCTCCTCCCTCTCGCAAGGGAACGCCGCGCAAAAGTCGTTGGCGATCAACTACGCTCAATTCACCAAGCAAGAGCCGGCGCAGCCCGTCGCCCAAGCCCCGCTCTCGGCCCCCGTAGCGACTGCCCCTGCTGCACCTGCGGCCTCACCCGTCGTTGTCGCTGCCGCAGTTGAGGACTACCACCGCAAACGAGTGACGGCAGGCAAGGAACCGGCCCCGGAGCCGGTGAAGAGCCAGGCCGTGGATGCTCAAGGTTCCGACGAAGCACTCGGGAAGGCGAAGCAGGATTTGGAGGAGGCGCGTCAGGCGATCGCTAAGAAAGACGCCAAGATCAACGCCCTCCGGCGCGACCTCGAGTCTATGCGGGTCCAGTTGGAAACCATCGATAAGGAACTGCGGGCGGTGAAGACCAAGCAGGCGCCGAAGCGCGAGAAGAAGGGCATCGCCGAGTTGAGCATCCGCTGATCACTCGCTCCGCTTCAATCACCCGACATCGATCAGATCGGACTTCAGTAGCACGATCTCACTCGAAACCGGCTGCCGGAAATTCATCCGGCAGTAGCAGGCGTACGTCACATACGTGTCCTGCAGGCAATAGCGTGCAATCTCCGGCCCCTGCCCTCTCGCCCACATTTCCTTGACCTGATCCCCGCTCCCGGACTTAGTTTCGACATTGAGCGCCCGGGCCAGTACGTCCAGCTTGATCCAACCGCGATTGTCCCAGTTGCTCCACATCGCCATCGTATCGTACACGGGTTCGGCCCTGAATTTGGCGAGGCTGATGTCCATTGCCGGCTTCACCTGATGGATCATCGAGCGTTTCTTGATGAAGGGTAGGTCGAAATTGAGCCCGTTGTGGGTAATGAACAAGGAAGGCCTCGACTGACCGATATGAGCCCAAAATGCGCGGAGTAGCTCCCGTTCATTGCCGCCATACCAGGAAGTCGCGCCCCGTGGCTCCAAGTTGTCCGAAAACTCGAGCAATCCGATGCAGACGATGCGGCTGAAGGTGCCGTCGAATGACGACTTCTCGTAGAGCTCGTCCTCGACCCGCTGCTGTTCCTGCGCTTCACCGACCGCAAAGAGGTCCCCTCCGCTGTCCGCAAAGGCCGACTCCCCCGAAGCAAGCTGCCGCCCGACCAGCCGGGCCCATTCCTCGCGAGGCGCCTGCACCGTTTCAATGTCCAGTACGACCTTCACCCCTGCCTCCTCGTGGCCTGCTGAAGCGCGTGAATTACCGGTTGATCAGCGGGCGGAAAATCGTAGCCTGCCAGCTCGAAGGGATACACCCAGCGGATCTCCGCACAATCCAACGGCATCGCCTCTCCTCCTCGCATGCGACAATGAAAAAAATGCAACTCCACGATCTTTTCCGGATACTCGTGCCTCACCGTCTGGAACGGCACGGGATCCTGGACGAGAATGTTCAACTCTTCCAGCAATTCCCGGTGGAGACATTCCTCCAACGACTCGCCCGCCTCTCGTTTCCCGCCGGGAAACTCCCACAACCCGCCAAGATGCACGCCGGCCTTGCGTTTGGCGATGAGGTATCGTCCTTCATGAACGATCAACCCGGCAGCAACCTCGATATGCCTCATAGAAACCTCAACGCTGATAGCCTACGGCTTGCGGCCTCTGGCTCGAGATCGAAAAGCCGGCATCCTGATTTTCGACTGATTGCCATCGGCCACGGGCGCGTGCCGACTTACTTTGCCGGCTTGAACGGATAGCTCTTGCAGAGGTTCTTCATGGGACAGAGCAGGCAATAGGGATTTCTTGCGCTACAGACGGTCGCGCCAAAATCCATGATCGCCTGGTTGAAATCGTACCCCTTCCCGCGTGGAATCAGCGCCTCCGAAAGTTCCCACAACCTGGCCTTCTGCACTTTGGGATCGCCTTCCGCAATGAATACTCGATGGAGCACACGGATCACGTTGGTGTCGAGGATCGGTGCATCCTCGTTGAATGCGAAGGACCGGATCGCGCCGGCCGTGTAGCGACCGATCCCCTTGAATGACAAGAGTTCTTCAGGATCGCTCGGCAACTGCCCGCCATATCGCACGACGGTTTCGCGGGCGATGCTGTGGAGCCGCTCGGGCCGAATGTTGTATCCCAACGGATACCACGTCTTTTTCACATCGGCCACCGGGGCTTCGGCCAAATCGGCAAACGACGGGTAGCGCTCAAGAAACTCGTGGTACTTCGGGATCACCCGATCGACCTGCGTCTGCTGCAACATCACCTCGGAGACCAGAATATGGTACGGATCAGAAGTCTTCCTCCAGGGAAGGTCGCGCCCGTTGGCCGCATACCACTTCAGCAGCCGATTCTGAAACTTGCGTTTGAGCCCCTGGTCCACCAACGGCTGAGGACTTCTGGTTCGCTTCGATCGCGGTTTTGCAGTTTTGGAACGAGACTGTGTGGGCATGCGATGGATTTCCAAGAGGTGGCATTCTAGCAGGATGTCGAAAATTTCCGCCAGTTCTGTCATCTCGACCGGCGCCGACTCTGCCCCCGGGCGTTGCACCCGAGGGCGGAGTCGGCGCCGACGGAATGCCTCCGCAGCGTCCACAAGGCGGGATAGTCTACTGAGGCGCAGCCTGAACGTTGGTCGCTTCCTTCACCGGTGGATTGATCACAATATTCGGCCCCTGCACCTTCGGCAAGATCCCCGCCCCCGGTTTCTCGAGCAGCCTTAGATCATGGTCATTGATCGACAGGCTCTGCGACACGTGACGATCGTCATAGGCCGCCGCTTCCCCCAAAGCCTTTTCACCGGTTCCGTTGCCTCGTCCGGGATCATTGGCCAAGGCTTGGCCATTGACCGGATCGACCGCCTTTCCCATCGGGTAGCCGGGATGCTGCGGCAACATGGCTGGGTTCCCGAATGCCACCCCAACCAGCAGAAAGCAGCAGAAGCAGGTACCGCATGCGACAATTGAGGTTCTCATGGTGCAAACCTCCTTAGTTGGATGGTTCCGGTCCGGGTGCAAGAGACCGAGCGCGTGAAAAACACCGACGCCCTGGCGACAACAAGTCGCCAGGGCGCACCTCGGAAGTCGTGAACAGGGAGAATGAGGCTGGAATTTTCCTGACCCCGGGTTCATCTCCACCTCTGTATCAACCTGCCTACCGCTTGAGCGAGAGGTCAAGAGCCTCCCGCCCCTTGCGCACAGCCTGTTTGCGGCAATCGGCTAGGGATGGGCCCCATAATGGGCCTGCAGCCATACTGGCCGAAATACCCTAGGAAATTTCCCGAAGCCGAATGGGCGGGGACGTAATACCGGACATTCCACCCGTGAGCCTATGCTATGTGTGTAAGCGAAACCCCACAGCCGATCTCGGAACATGGAAAGGGGCTTCTCGGCTACGCCAATGCGACTTACCGTTCGATACCAGGTCTGCCTCTCGACCATTCCCTTCGGGACCGGCGAGGGTGAATTGCTCGATCTGTCGCTCGACGGCTGCCGCATCGAAACGACCCTTCCCCTCCCCGTCAACACGTACCTCGAACTCAGGATCCTGCCCTCGATTGAGGAACTTCCGATTTTGATCGACCTCGCGGCAGTCCGCTGGGTCCACCACCAGGAATGCGGGATTCAATTCCTCGCCATCCACCCTCCCCATAGAGAACGCCTGCGCAAGCTGCTCCAGCAAACGGAATGACGCCTGCGCCGTGCCATCGGGCCGGAAAGGCAGCCGTATCTATCCTGTGCCCCTACGTGGATCCCCATAAAAACCTCTTGTTTTTCTTGGGCCGCTCTTGCATCCTCTGGGCCGTTTGCGCTGCGGCAGATCCTTGCCGGCCGGCCACCTGTACCGGAGGAATCGATGACGACGGAAGAAAACCAAATTCGACGGATCGATGTCTTGGCGATCGGCCTCTTTGGACTGGCCGTGGGGGCCCTGACCCTGGGGATCGCTCAACTCGGGTGGATTTCACACAAGAACACCGTGGGGGCGCTGGTCATTGCGCTGATATTCGGTGGAATCGTGCAACTGCTCGCCGGCATCACCGATATCCGGTACAACGAACAGTTGGGCGGCACGGCGCTCACGATGTACGGCTTCCTCTGGATCACGCTCTGCACGGTAAAACTCGTGAATGCGAGCGGCACCTTCCAGTTCGACAACGTACTCTACGCGCCGATCAATTTTGTGTATGCGGTTTTCTCAGGCGTCATGGTGTACCTCACCGCCTATAGAAACCTGACACTGAGCGCGCTGCACGTCATCATCACGTTGACCTTCCTCGCGACCACATTCGCCCGCCTGGATTTCATCAGCGAATTGCTGCCCGGCATCGGCCATATCGTCGTGGGTTTGATGGCCTTCTACCATGCGGTCGGCAGCCTGACCCAGGCCTTCACCGGCCAGGCATTGGTTCCGCTCGGTCCCCCGCTGTTGATCCACCGGCGGACAACAGTGTCCAAAATCGCTAAGGTCATGTGATTGCCGAGGAATCGGCCGCAGCGATTGCAAGTCGAGACCTGTCCTACCAGTCCGCTCCGATCCGATCCACAATGATCTGATGCACGACGGCCTGCGGCCCCAGACAAGCCAGATACAAGGCTGTTTCCGCGATATCGTACGGATCGATCTTCTCGCTTCGCGCCCGTTCTCCCTCCGCCGCATCCACCAACTCGTCGGCCACCCCGCCCGGACAAATCGCCGTGGCCTTGATCTTGAAGGGCCGGCCTTCGTCAGCCAGTGACTTCGTTAACGCCATGATCGCATGCTTCGAGGCGCTGTAGGTCCCGGTTCCGGTCCAGGCCTGCACCCCCGCCACGCTCGACATGTTGATGATCAGCCCGCCGCCCTGCCGCTTCATCTGTTTGAACCCTTCCCGACAACAGAAGAAGGTCCCGCGCACGTTGGTATTCATCACTTGATCGAAATCGGCCGTAGCTGTTTGCGCCAAGTGGCGCCCGCCGAATACCCCCGCATTGTTCACCAAAATATCCAGCCGGCCGAATCGCCTCACCGTCTCGCTCACCAAAGCCGAAACCTGCCCCTCATCCGCGACATCGGTTTGTATCGGCGTCGCGGCGCCGCCCGCGGCTTCGATTCCCGCTACGGTTTCTTCGCACTTATAGAACCGCCTGCCCGCCACCACCACTGATGCCCCTTCATCCGCAAAACGGCGGGCAATGGCACGCCCAATTCCGCTGCCGGCTCCGGTCACGACGGCAATCTTTCCTTGTAGGCGCTTGCTCATTGGATATCCCCTTCCTCTACAGTCTCGTGGTTCGTGAACCGTCCCTTCGACCGCAATCTTCCGCTCCTTGCATTCGGCTCCGTTTGGCTCGTATCCTGTGACCGCTCGACCGGAATACGCATGACCGACAAGGCAAAAACCGTCTCCGACCTGACGCTGGCAGAACTGGCGACCTTGGTGCAGGGAATGGTCGACGACCGTCTGCGAATGTTGATCGGCGATCCCGATCTCGGCGCGCCACTGGGAGAGGCCGTTCGCGATCGCCTGAAGCGGTCCCTGTCCGAATCAACCCGCGTCACTGGTGATGAGCTGGCCGACAAACTCGGCCTACGGTGGTAACCATGCCCTGGTTTCGCCTGGCCTTCCGCCCCGACGTCGCCACGGATCTGGCTGCCGTCGACATCCCGACCGCCCAGCGTCTTTTCGATAAGACCAAATGGCTCGCATCCAACGTCGACAACCTCCGGCATGAGACCGTGGCGCCGGACCTTCCCGGCATCTGCAAGTATGCCGTCGGAGACTGGCGCATCTTCTACTCGATCGACCGAGCCGATCAGGTCGTCGACATCCACCACATCGCGCAGGCAAAGCAGACTCACTGAGCATTCGATGCTGCACCTGACCTGGCATGCAATCGAACGACTCCGGACACTCGTGACGGAGCATCCAGAAGATCCGATCGTCCGAGTGCAGGTCCGCGACTTGGACGAGCGTCGCTTGTCCTTCTCCATTACCCTGGAATCCATGGCCCTGCCGGACGACGAACTGCAACATATCGAGGGATTGACCGTGGCGGTCGCCCGCGGCAGCGTGCACCGCATGGAAGGAATCACGTTGGACTACGAAAGCGGCAAGGGATTTGCGTTTATCCATCCGCAGTCCAACGAGGGGGGATTGATCATGCCCCACAGTAACTGACGGGGCCGATGTGACCGATTGTTCAGGATTTCATGCGGGGCAGCACATCGCCCACGTGCACGGAGAAGGTACCCTGTTCCAGTTCCCGCACATACCGAGCCAACGCCTCGTGGACGACGGGAAACGCCAGCTCGTCCCAAGGGATGTCGCTGGGACTGAACAGCCGGACATCGAGACTTTCGATGCCGGGCTTGAAGGCCTCCGTGCGCATCGCGCCGCGAAACAGCACATGCACTTGGCTGATCCTCGGCAGACTGAAGACCGCATAGAGAGCAACCGCCTCGACTTCGGCGTTGGCTTCCTCCATGGTCTCACGGATTGCCGCCTGTTCCGTACTTTCGCCGATCTCCATGAAACCGGCGGGAATCGTCCAGAGACCGGTGCGTGGTTCGATGGCACGCCGACACAACAGAATCCGGCCTTCCCATTCCGCGATGCAACCGGCCACCACTTTGGGATTCTGGTAGTGTATCGTTTGACAGGTGTCGCAGACGAACCGTGGCAGGTTGTCGCCCGGCGGCACCTTTTGCGAGAGCGCAGCTCCGCACTGACTGCAGAACTTCATTGGGCCTCCCGGTGACGAGGATAGTGCATGGATAGCACAAATTGGCAAATGTTTGCACCCTGCCCCCGCGGCTTGGAGCCGGTGCTGGCGGACGAGCTGCGCGCCCTCGGTGCAGAGTCGGTGCAGATGACGGCCGGCGGGGTGCAATTCCGCGGCTCACGGACGCTCTGCTGCCGCGTCAACCTGGAAAGCCGTATCGCCAGCCGCGTACTCTGGCAACTTTCGCGCATCCCCTACCGAAACGAGCAGGATCTCTACGACGCCGCGTTCGGCGTCCGATGGCAGGAGTGGTTCACCCCGCAACACACGATCAAGGTCAAAGTCAGCGCCCACCATTGCTCGTTGCGCAGCCTGGACTTTGTCACGCTCCGCATCAAGGACGCCGTCTGCGACCGTTTCCAACACAGTCGAGGCGGCAGGCCGAGTGTCGACACCCATACGCCCGATGTGCTGATCGCCGCCTACCTCGATCGGGACACCTGCACATTCTATATCGACACGTCGGGCGAGCCCCTATTCAAACGGGGCTGGCGCAAATCGGCCGGAGAAGCTCCGCTGAGGGAGAACTTGGCTGCAGGCATCCTGAAACTCGCGGGATGGACTCCGGACACCGTCTTGTTCGATCCCATGTGCGGCAGCGGAACGTTCGTCGTCGAGGCGGCCCATATGGCGGCCGGCATCGCACCGGGACTCGGCCGTACCTTCGCATTGGAGCGACTGCATTCCTTCGATCGCCGTCGCCTCGACGATCTCCGCGCCGCGCTTCGCACCTCAACCACCGCTCCCCAGACCGGCATGATCCATGCCGCCGACAACAGTGAGGCCGCCATCCAGTCCATCCGCGCGAACCTCAATGCCGCGGGTCTTGTCCACGCGGTCACACTGCACCGCGGTGACGCCCTGGAGCAGCAGGCGCCGTCGGCATCCGGTATGCTCGTGACCAATCCACCGTATGGCCACCGCATGGGCAACGTCGACGAACTCGATACGTTCTATCCGAAGTTCGGCGACCGGCTGAAACAGCAATTTTCCGGCTGGACCGCCTTCATCCTCACCGCCGACATGAAATTACCCGGCAAACTCCGCTTGGCGCCCGCACGGCGAACTCCGTTGTTCAACGGCGCCATCGAATGCCGTCTCTTTGAATTTCGCATGGTCGCCGGCAGCCATCGCAAACCCAGGCCCGCCCATCCCGACAACGCGCGCGTCTAGTTACCCGACCTCTTCCGACGATCGTCAGGCTCGGATCACGCGCTTCTACGTATACGTATTGCCACCAAACGACTGTCCCGATCTGACACAACCCCTGGTAAAAACCTTGACAGACGCGTCACGGGCTTCTATTTTGAAATCACCGGCCCGCGCGCTTGCGTCAGCCGAACACCATCTTGTCGGAGGGTCATGAGCCTGTCCCACGTCCCAAGCGAACAACTGCAGCCGCATCACGACCTGGCGTTGTCACGGTTGATCCTCGTGTCGAACCGCGAACCTTACGAACATCGGCTCCTGAAAAGTCGGTTGATCTGGGAAAAGACCTCGGGGGGATTGACCTCGGCGTTGGATCCGGTCATGCGCCGCATGGGCGGAACTTGGATCGCCTGGGGAAGCGGAAAGGCCGACCGGGAGGTCGTGGATAAAGACATGGTGGTGGAAGTACCGCCGGACGCCCCGACCTATCGACTGCGCCGCGTCTGGCTGGAGTCCAACGAGGTCAAGGGTGGATATCAGGGCTATTCCAATCAGGTACTCTGGCCGCTGTGCCACATCACATTGGATCGGGTCGTGTACCGGAAAGCATTTTGGCACGCCTATCAGACCATGAATGCCCGTTTCGCGGAAGCAGTGCTGGACGAAATCCGAGGCAAGTCCGGGCTGGTGTGGGTCCATGACTTTCATCTCGCGTTGCTCCCGGGACTGATCAAGGCTTCTCTGCCGAACCAACGCGTCGCCTCCTTTTGGCACACTCCCTGGCCTGGCCCCGACGTCTTTCGCATTCTTCCCGAACGGCGTGAGCTGCTCGAATCCCTCCTCGCCAACGACGTCCTCATGTTTCAAACGCCGAGCTTTCTCCATGCGTTCGTGGAATGTGTGCGTGAGTTTCTCGACGTGGACGTGGACAGCGATGGTCAACGCGTGGAGTACCGCGGACACGTCACCCGGCTCGTCGCGCACCCGATCAGCATCGGCTACCAGGAACTGTCGGAACGGGCCCGGTCCGGCTCCGTCGAGCGCGCGATGGACGTGCTCCGCAAGCTGCACGTTTTCCATCCCGAAACTCGCATCGGACTGGGAGTCGATCGGTTGGACTACACGAAAGGCCTGCTCAAGCGCTTTTGGGCCATCGATGCCTTCTTCGAGCAATACCCGCAATACCGAGGCAAATTCACCTTCATTCAAATCGCCGTCCCGACCCGCGGAGACGTGGATGCCTATCGCGACTATCGTGAGCTGATCAGAGAAACCGTTGAGGACATCAACAAGCGCTACAGTTACGTCACGGGACTCGGCAGCCCGGACGCGGCGCGTTGGCGCCCGATCGAGCTGCGGGAAGGCCGCATCGGAATCGATACCCTGGCCGCCTACTACCGGATGGCGGACTTGGCGCTCGTCAGTTCGGTGTATGACGGCATGAACCTGGTGGCCAAGGAATACGTGGCCTGCCAGGTGGAGGAAGACGGTGTCCTGCTCGTGAGCCAGATGGCCGGCGCGGCCGAAGAAATGACCGACGCCCTCGTCATCAATCCCTACGATCCCGAGGGGGTAGCCGATACGATTCGACAGGCCCTGGAGATGCCCGAGGCAGAACGACGTCAACGCATGAGACGTATGCGTACCCATCTTGAGACCCACGACATTCGGGCATGGGCCGATGCCTGTTTGCGGGATGCCGGCCTCTTGCCCCCGGAAGACGCTCCGTCTATCCTGTAACGACCGGCGAATGTCGGTCGTTGCGAGGACTGTTTATCCCTACGACATTTCACAGAGTCCGCTGTGGCCTGCCTGGAGGCTCCGGCCTGGGGCGGCGCTCTCCAAGCGGCTTCTCCGGATGGGCCACGCTTCCATTGCTGGTGATAATCTTGGCTGCGACCGGCTGCGCCGGCCTTTCAGGACTGTTTGCGAAGTCCAGCCAGGCCGAGCGCCCTCCCGACCGGCGAAGCCAGGCGATCCTTCCCCGTCTTCACCCCACCCTGACCGCCGATCTGAACGACAACCTGGGGCAGCACCTATCCGAGGTGAGAAAAGCCCTGGCGGAGCAGGCCGGGAAACCGGCCCAGCTCAAACGTGACCTCGCGCGCAAGGTCCTGGCCGATCCACTGGACGGCTTAACGGTCGTGGAACATACAGGCCTTCAGGCGATGGATGCGGCTGAATCGGGAGTCGATGGCCTAGCCGGTGTCATCGATGTGTTGGAAGGCGCAGTCGACCAAACCGGCAGTACCTTTCAGCCGTTGACGTTTCCTGCAGTCCCGGTGAGTGAAGCGCTGCTCGAGTTCGTGACGACGATCTTGGAGCGGGCCCATCAGGATCGCGAACGCGCACTCAGGCACCTGTCGCCTCAAGATCGGGAGTGGTTATTCGCGCAAGCTGAACGGATCGCCCTGCATTTTGTGCCGCAGCTCACGCTGCCGGCCCATGCCCAGGAAGCGGAAGCGACGGCTCGCTTTGCCGCGCTCGTAGCCCAACAGATCGACTATCCCTTGCTGATCTCAGCTGCGCAGCGTCTGGCGCGGTTGGGCAATCACAAATTTTTGAAGCAGCTCGAACTCGCGTTCCAGGGACGGAAACCGATTCCCAATCCTCCGGCCGGTGTGACCGGCGACGTGTTGCTGTCTCATCAAACCTCTTACGGCCTGATCCTCATCGGCGGCGCCGGCCCCAACAGCTATGTCTTGGAGAAAGGGGCCGCCTTGATCATCGACCTGGGCGGCAACGACACCTACCGAGGGATGGTCGGCGCAAGCCCGAACACGGACCTCGGAAACAGTGTCGTCGTCGACCTCGGGGGCAACGATACCTATCAGACCACCACCCTCGGCTTGGCAACCGGCCGACTCGGTATCGGGCTGGTGATCGACCACGGGGGCGACGATACCTATCAACTTGCCCCGGGGTCCGGCGGCACAGGGCTGGCCGGGATCGGCGTGCTGTTCGACGGAGGCGGGCATGACGTCTACGAAGGCAGCCGCTTCACGCAGGGGGCGGGCTTGGCTGGACTCGGCCTCCTCATCGACCTATCAGGCAACGATCGATACCGAAGTCATGGTTACGCGATGGGGTTCGGTGGTCCCCTCGGGGCAGGCGCCCTGCTGGACATGACGGGAAACGATTCCTATGTCTGTGGAGACAAATACCCCAGCGCCTACAATGCGGCAGACGCACCCGACGCAAAACCGACCGATCCCGCTTTTCAATATGACTGTTTCGGCATGGGCGCCGGCGTGGGGCTGCGGATCTTGGGCAAAGCCGGCTCACCCGCCCCCAACAACCTCGCGGGCGGATTGGGGATGTTGCTCGACGTGGATGGCGACGATCGATACCACAGTGCCAACTTCGCACAGGGCCACGGCTACTTTTTCGGTATCGGCGCGGCGCTGGACTTAAACGGCGACGACGATCACCAGGGAGCCCGCTATGGCCACGGCAGCAGCGCCCATGCCGGAATCGGCTTGATGGTCGATTACCAGGGCAAGGACCGCTATGGCTCGAAAGGCCCCTTCTATAATGGAGGGACTGCGTGGGACAGGAGCGTCGCCCTCGGCATTGACGGTGGGCAAAGCAGTGACCTCTACGACCTTCCGGCCTCAACGGGACTCGGCATGGGCGACCACGGGGGATGGGGCCTGTTCGTGGAGGAAGGCGGCGCGGATCAATATGCCATCAAGCGAGGGCTCGGCATCGGTTCGGATGGGAGCATTGGAGCTTTTATCGACTTAGAAGGCCGTGACGACTATAGCTCCGTCCCGCCCCCAGCCCCGGGAACTCACCCGGAACGCCTCAATCGTAAGACTTACTTGGAATCTCCGGGCAGCCTCTTCATCGATCGCTGACCAACGCCGTAACGGTCGCGCGCGCTTCGGAATCAGAGACTGCGCACGTTCACATCCGCTACCAACCGCCGTTGTCGACAGTCAAGCTTCCAGCTTCGACTCCCATGAGAATTTTCTCTCCCGCTCGTCACAACTTGACTCACTTTCCACTGTGGCTATCTTCTTTTCTCAAGTGGCAGATGCGCCTCGAAAGTGAAGGCGTATGCGGTGACGAGTCGATTGTCCCGCCCGATTGCCCAATGGAGGACGACATGCACGAAGCGGATACAGCGATTCTGACGAATCTTCCCGTGTTGCCGGTGAAACGGACGGTGCTCTTCCCGGGGGTCCTCATGCCCCTGACGGTCGGACGGGACCGTTCCGTGGCCGCAGTTGAGGCAGCCCTCCGCACGGAGGACAAGACAATCCTGGTCGTGGCGCAGCGGGATGCGCAACTGGAAGCGCCGGGCCAAGACGAGCTCTATTCCATCGGAACGAGGGCAGTCATCAAGCAGACCGCCCGAGCGCCGGAAGGACATTATAACGTCCTGATCCAAGGGCTCGATCGTTGCGTGCTGCTCAAGGTGAATGAAGAGGAAGGCTTTCTCCAGGCAAGGGTCAGGCAGCTGCCCCCGATGACCGATCGAGGGACGGAGGTCGAAGCGCTGCACCGCGCCATCCTCGACATCATCAAGGAGTTGCCCAAGCTGATCCAGACTCCAGGCGTTCACGAAGCGGTGTCGGCCCTCGGGTCCGAGGAAGATCCTGTCGTGCTGGCCTATCGCCTGGCGTCCCTGCTGAACTTGACCCTGGACGGCGAACAGCAACTGCTGGAAGCCACGACCCGTGGCGATTTGCTGCGCGCGCTGTACGCCGCCCTGTCACGCGAGGTCCAGATTCTCCAGCTCCGCGACAAGATCGCAAGCGAAGCCCGCGAGAAACTGGGCAAGACGCAGCGGGAGTATCTGTTGCGCGAGCAAATGAAAGCCATTCAGCAGGAACTCGGCGAGTCTGAGGACGACGAGAGCGAGCTGGGGACGCTGCGGAAAAAGCTTCAAGAGGCGGATCTTCCGGAGCATGTGCGGAAGGAGACGGATCGCGAACTTGCACGCCTCGCGAAGATACCTGCGGCATCGCCGGATCACCAAGTCATTCGCACGTACCTCGAACTCGTGCTCGAATTGCCCTGGAAGAAGTACTCGGAGGACCACCTCGACCTGGCGAAGGTCCGGCAGGTCCTGGAAGAGGATCACTACGGCATCAAGGAAGTGAAGGAACGCATCGTCGAACACCTGGCGGTCTTGAAGCTAAACCCGACGGCCAAGGCGCCGATCCTCTGCCTCGTCGGCCCGCCCGGCGTCGGCAAGACCAGCCTGGGGCAATCCATCGCCCGCGCGATGGGACGCGCCTTCGAGCGGTTCAGCCTGGGCGGCGTCCATGACGAAGCGGAATTGCGCGGCCATCGCCGGACGTACGTCGGCGCACTGCCGGGCCGGATCGTCCAGGCCATGCGGCGCGCGGGCGTCAGCAATCCCGTCCTGATGCTCGACGAAGTAGACAAGATGGGGCGCGACTTCCGAGGCGATCCCGCGGCCGCGCTGTTGGAAATTCTCGATCCGGCGCAGAACCACACGTTCCGTGATCACTACCTGGATCTGCCGTTCGATCTGTCGAAGGTGTTCTTCATCACGACCGCGAACACCCTCGACACGATCAGCCAGCCCCTGTTGGACCGGATGGAAATCATCCGGCTCCAGGGCTATAGCGAGCGGGAGAAAGCCGAGATCGCGCGGCGATACCTCTGGCCGCGACGGCTGAAAGAATCAGGCTTGAACGCGGAACAGGCGTTGCTCTCGGACGAGGTGTTGAATCTCGTCATCAGCCGCTACACGCGAGAAGCCGGTGTCCGGCAACTCGAACAGATGCTGGGGCGGTTGACGAGAAAAGTGGCGTTGACCTTCGCGGACCTGCCCGAAGGCGCCGAACGTGCGCCCGTGTCCATCCAACCGGACCTCCTCGGCGAATGGCTCGGCTCCGAGCGGTTCATGCCGGAAGAAGCGCGGAAGAACCTGCCGCCCGGCGTGGCTACAGGCCTGGCCTGGACACCGACCGGCGGCGACGTGCTCTACATCGAGACGACCTTGCTGCCCGGCAGCCATGAGCTGACGTTGACAGGACAGCTGGGCGACGTGATGCAGGAATCGGCGCGCGCGGCCCGAAGCTATCTCTGGTCGCACGCCGAAAGCATGGGGCTCGACATTTCGCGGTTCAAACGGAACGGTGTCCACATTCACGTGCCGTCGGGCGCCATTCCGAAGGACGGGCCGTCTGCCGGCATCACCATGGCCACGGCGCTGGCATCGGCCTACGTCGGCAAAGCGGTGCGGAGCGACACGGCCATGACGGGCGAGATCAGCTTAAGCGGATTGGTCCTGCCGGTCGGCGGAATCAAGGAGAAGGTGCTGGCCGCGCATCGCGCGGGCATTCGCCGGATCATTCTGCCGAAGGCGAACCAGAAGGATTTGAAGGACGTGCCGCAGGAAGTGCGGGACGAATTGACCTTCATCCTGGCCGAGCGGATCGAAGAAGTCCTGCCGGCGGCATTCAACAAGGATGTCGAGGCAACGACGGACCGACCTGAACGGCTCACAACATCAGCCGCATCGTAAGGGCACGAGGCCCCGGCGCAAGCCGGGGCCTTACCCTATCGGATCAAGACGCATCAACTTCTCCCCAATTTGCATCCAAGCTCAACAACGATTCCTGACAACATTACGTCTTCTCTATACCAGACGCCCATATACGAAGACCGATTGGTATTGCTCTGTGACAAGCCTGGCCCTAAAAAGGATACTGATTTCAAGAAGTTCCGAGGAGGATAGCCTGGATTGCAGGACGGGGATCAGATATTCGTTCTGGATACTGAGAGCCTAGAAAAGTCATACCCTACTCCTTGGAAACAGTCTGTGTCAGAAGCAAAGGCGATGAGTGGTAAGACTAAGTTAGAACTAGCGGTGAGTGTGGGCGACAACATCTCAAAGGAACAAATTGCATTTAAAATGCCAACGGTATACGGCGCCTTGCAGAAAGCCTGAAATAAAGCACACCGTTAGGTGTTTAGAACCATGGATCGGGAAAAAGTGTTAGCAACTGTCTTGGGCTTTAAGCATAGAATGCGACCAGTTGCCGCCAGGGAGTCCGATGTTTCATCATCGCACTGAGGATCGTCAGGAACTTGCACATCCAGGCGCCGAGTGCCACCTTACACTATGCGTCTCACTCGGTCTGCCCCCCTGTCGCGATTGAGTGGCGAGATGCCGACGAGGACGGCGATTCGCTTGTTCGTCAATGAGCCCAGTTCCGAAAGACTGGCCATCAGGGTCGAGGACAACGAATCTTTACATGAGCGACAACGTTCTCTCGCACAATGAAATGTGTCGGCGCGAAGGAGCCACTCTCCAGAGAGGGATGAATTTTGGCCTCGGCGGGAATCATTCCGTTATCCTGATGTCCGTGCGCCCGAATGCTCCCTATCGAGATCGTCTCGAGGACGGTGGAACCACACTGATCTATGAGGGGCATGACCACCCCAAAACTACCTTCTGCCCTAACCCAAAGGTCGTTGATCAGCCTCAATCGCTTCCATCAGGCAGACTCACCCAGAACGGCAAGTTCCACGAGGCAGCGCAGAAGTTTAAAGAAGGAAAGCGCTCCCCAGAGCGTGTGCGCGTCTATGAAAAGATTCGGTCAGGGATTTGGTCATATAACGGCGTGTTTCATCTTGTCGACGCGTGGCAAGAAAAAGATGAGCATCGAACTGTCTACAAGTTCAAACTCGTGGCGGTTGAGGGAGACGAAGACTTTGCTCAACCAGTCCATGTGGATGCGGAACGACGACGACTCATCCCCACTTCCGTCAAGCTTGAAGTTTGGAAAAGAGACAGTGGCAAATGTCGGCTCTGTGAAGCAACGGACGAACTCCACTTTGATCACATTCTTCCCTTTTCAAAGGGTGGAACCTCACTCACAGCCGAGAATATTCAACTTCTGTGCGCCAGACATAACCTCCAAAAACGTGACTATATACAATAAACACAAAACTGAGGCGTACCTCTCTAAGCTCACTCATGACAGTTAACTACAACCTCCACCGCTTCCTCACCGCCCAAGCGCCCACCTACGACACAGTCCTCGCTGAACTTCGCGCCGGAAAAAAGACCAGCCATTGGATTTGGTTCATCTTTCCGCAGATCGCCGGTCTTGGTCACAGCGCGACGGCACAACAATTCGCCATCACGTCGCTCGATGAGGCAAAGTCGTTTCTGCAACACCCAATCCTAGGCCCACGACTCAGAGCCTGTACTCAGCTTGTTCTCGACGTGAAGGGGCGTAGTGCTGACGAGATCTTCCCCTACCCGGACAATCTGAAATTCCGATCCTGCATGACCTTGTTCACGACCGCCGCCACCGACGACGGCCTCTTCAAAGCCGCCCTGGACAAATACTTCGACGGCCAGCCCGACCCAAAGACCCTCGACATCCTCGCGCAGCAATCGGCCTAGCACATGCAGACCCTCCCCTCGCCGGAGCACATAAACGGGCCATCCGCCCGCCTTGCCCTTCCGTAAAACCCTATGTAAGGATGGGATGCTCGGATCGACTGACCTTCAGTCACCCGTGAACCAAGGAGATCGCTATGCCAGCCAAGATTGAAATAGGCCCGATTGTGAAAGTGGTGAAGTCCGATGAGGAATGGAAGAAGCAGCTCGCGCAGCTTGCCTACCAGGTGCTGCGCCATGAAGAGACCGAGCGGGCCTTTACCAATCCGCTGCACGAGAACCATGCCTCGGGCATCTACTACTGCGCCGGATGCGAGTTGCCGCTGTTTTCCTCGGAACACAAATTCGACAGCGGGACCGGCTGGCCGAGTTTCTGGCAGCCGCTCGATCCCAAAGTGATCGAAACCCGCACCGACACGAAATTCTTCATGACCCGCGTCGAAGTCCACTGCGCCCGCTGCGGCGGCCACCAGGGCCACGTGTTCAACGACGGGCCGAAACCGACGGGCCTGCGCTACTGCATCAACGGCGTGGCGCTGAAGTTCATTCCGGCATGACCTTGCAGTCCCGCCCTTTTGCCTCGCACGGACGGGACTGCCCTGCTCGGCCCTGACGTCTGGAAATGCGACGCCACTTGCTATTTGGTCACCTTCCCCCCTAGACTGAACCATTACCTGGCCTGCCCATCGTCGATGCGACTCCTCTTCTTACTCATTTCAGCCTTTATGCTCTCGACCGGTTGCTCGCGCTCGAGCGACCTCGTGGCAAGCAATCTCAACGCCTGCCTCGTCGTCACCGAAGCCGAGATCGAACTGGCCCTCGGTACGCCAGTCATGCAGGGGGAGCGACAAAACGACCAGCAGTGCCTCTACCACGGCAAGAAGAATCCGCAAGAGACCGTGTTGGTGGAACTCACGCCCGGCACCGGGGGAGAAAAGAAAAGCCTCTTCAACAGCGAGCGGATGAAATCGGATCGCACCCTGATTCCCGGCATCGGCGACGGTGCCTTCACCTTCCGCTCCCCGGTCGGCGGCATTCAACTCACGTTCATGAAAGGCGACGCGCTGGTGACGCTGTCGCTGTCGTCCTTCAAGCAGGGCAACCCGCTCGATGCCGTCACCAATCTGGCCAAGGTTGCAGCGAATCGATTGACCGCCCGTTTGGCTGTGCCGGGACAGGCCTCGATGGGCGCAGGCCTCACCGCCTCGGCTTCTCAATCAGCCGGTGACTGGTACGGGTGCCTCCCCGTCGGCATGATGTTCGGCAAAGGGCACCTGACCATTACGGATCGAGGGGAATGGACCATGACCACGGCGGTGTTATCACCCGGCACCCTGGTGGCGGATCGCGGGCGATGGCAGGTCGAGTCTTTTCAGGACATCCTGCACGGCACATATCACCTGGGCGGAAAAGAGTCGTTCTCCACCACGGGTATCCTAAGCATCAACTGGGACCGTTTGCCCAAGAATCAGCCGCCCAGCCGGTTTGACCGAACCCTGTTTCAAGCGTTGAACGGCATGCCGCACAAGATCGCGGTCAAACGGCTGCCGCCCGTTGAGCCGGCGCTCGTGGGAACATGGGAAGGGTCGGCAAAGTTCGTGGATCACCAGGAAGAGTTCATCTGGACGATCACCGCCGGAAACCTCTCGGAATTTTACCGCGCAACTCTCCAAACCGGTCGCCTGGAACAGGACAACGACCAGTATCGGCTCGTCGTCCCTCAAGGCAAGTCCCCCGCCCTCGCCATCCGCTTTCCATCGAAAGACCAGATGGAGTTGACGGACCCTTCCGGCTCCGTCTCGCAATGGACCAAAAACGAGAAGCTCCTTTCCCGCTGTTAGCCTAGTTCCACTCCGGTTGCACGCGCGCAGCGCAATCCATTGAGCCCTGTCACTCGGGTACTCCACATCGACGGCGCTTCGGCGTCGACTGCCGGTGCGGGATCGTGCTCTACAGCGCGACGAATTCGAGAAGCGGTCTAACGGGAAGGCAATCGCATCACGGGCGAGGGGGCATTGAGGATTTCGCGGACTTTTCTGACGAGCAGAGAGGACGAATAGGGCTTTTGGAGAAACCAGCCCCCCAGGGTCCCTTCGAAGTTATGCTGAGAGACCAGACCCGAGACAAACAGGACGGGCAAGGTCGGATGGTGGGATCTGAGCCGTTGCACCAGCGTCGGCCCCGACATGATCGGCATCATGACATCGGCCACGAGCAGACCGAATCGTTCAGGCGCCTGCTCGAATAACTGCAGTGCCTCTCCACCGCTCATCGCACGAGACACTTTGAAGCCATTCAGCTCCAAAATCGTCCCGGTGAGCTCACAGACGGAGCGTTCATCGTCTACGAGAAGAATAGAGGGACTGGATGGCATGCGATCGGCTGCATTCATCGAAGGATGACTCCCGGGGTCGGTCGCTCTGAGTGCCATTCAACCGTAGCACCCAAGGCAGATTGCGTCAAAAGTTGCAGCATCAACGCGACGGCTGCTTAATGGTGAGCCAAAAATCCCTGAATTTCTTCCACGGCAACCAGCCCGACAAGGATGCAACGATCTTCTCGTTCCAGCAGCGGTACCCCCGCGTGTTCGGCGTCGGCCCACCCCGCAGCCCAGCGTTCCACAATCGGACTGACGTCCTCCGCCGACGGTGACGCGATCCGGCCAGGCTCGAACCCTTGTCGTTGTCCCGCTTCTTGCAAGATCTCCGGATCAGAGATGTCCTTCCCTTCCACCCAAAACAGTCGATAGAGGGATCGGATAAATCCCGCGGCTCCGGCCGCGTCCATCCGAAGCGCTCGAATTGCAGCCTCGATCGCTGCGCGGGTGTTCGGTTTGCCCTTCGGCACCACGATGGACAGCTCCGGCGCCAAGCGTCGCACCACCGTCACCTCCTGCCGCAACTCCGCTCCCAGGTGGCCGGACCAGCGTTGCATCGGCGTCGGTAGGTGGGGAGCATGCTGCACACCGCGCCATTCCACCGCCTGCATGAGGCCGCTGTCGTGCAACCGCTCGTGCATCGCATAGCAAAACGGGCAATTGAAATCGCTGTAGAGCACGGATCGACGCATCGCTCGGCCCCCTCTCATTTCGGCGCTGAAGCATACGCGCGCCGCGGCCGCACAATCCAATACTTGCGGCATATACGAACGATAGTCGTCCACTATCTTCGCAACGGGCACAGGCGGTGTTGAGGCAAGAGGTGAAACGTCCGGAATAGCGGGGAAGACTTACCCGGCGATGAGGCCGACCTGAACCAATTTTGTTCGCAGGTTGGTGATGGTGAGCGGTTTACCGAGGACATCATCCATCCCAGATTCGCGACAGCGCTGATGATCATCATGCTCCACGCTGCCGGTCAGCGCGATAATAATCGGCTGACTTTGTGCGGAAGGGGCCGCGTGCCGAATTTTCCGTGTCGCCTCATACCCGTCGATTTCCGGCATGTGACAATCCATCAAGATGACATCGTACTCCGTGCGGGCGGACGCCTCGATAGCTTCCCTGCCGTTTGAGGCAACTTCGACCTGACAGCCCAGCTTCTGGAGAAACTTACACGCCACCACCTGGTTGACGTTGTTGTCGTCCACCACGAGTACGCGCGCGGGGCGCGACAGTAGCTTCCGATCAGCCATGCCGGTTTGTATCTCCGAAGGCCGCCTCATCGTCAGATCAACGGCGCGGGAAATCGCCGGGAGCAATCTGGTCGTAAACCAAAACCGGCTGCCGACACCCGGTACGCTCTCGACATCGATGACGCCCCCCATCATCTCCACCAAATCCTTGCAAATGGCCAACCCCAGCCCGGTTCCTCCGAAACGCCTGGTGATGGACTCATCCGCCTGTTGGTAGCGTTGAAACAACCGCGTGCGCTGCTCAGGCGTAATACCGATGCCCGTGTCTGCGATTTCCCAACGAAGTACAGCGGCGTCGGATTCTCGGTCAGGGTTCTGCTGCTTTGCCACTCGAATATCGACGCCTCCCCGGTCGGTGAATTTGAGGGCGTTCCCCACGAGATTGAACAAAATTTGTCGCAGACGAATGGGGTCGCCACGGAAAGAGCCCGGAACATCGTCAGCCACCTCCGTTTGTACCGTGATACCCTTTTTGCGCGAGATCTCCGACAGCAGCAGGACGACGTCACGCAGCAGCATCCGAACGTCCACATCCGCCACTTCCAGCCGCATTTTTCCCGACTCGATTTTCGACAGATCCAGGACGTCATTCACCAACGCGATGAGCGCTTCTCCGGACCGTTGGATCGTTTCGACATAGCTTTGCTGTTCGGGAGACAGCGTTCCCTGGCGCAACAACTCTGCGCAACCCAACACACCGGTCATCGGTGTCCGCAAGTCATGGCTGACCGTCGCGAGGAACATGGTCTTGGTCCGTGCGGTTTCCTCTGCCCGTTCCTTTGCCTTCCGCAATTCCACCGAAGCCGAAATGTCGAGGCCGTAGGCCCGAACCAGCGTGGTCCGTTCGATGGGAAAGAACGACCAAGACAGATGCCGGTCCCCGATGCCGACCTCCAGTCTTTCCATGGTCTCACCCGAACTCACGCAGTGACTCAAGATTCTCGGCAAGTCTTTCGGCAACAGGATTGAGGGATCGGTCGCGCCGTTTCCCATTTCGTGCAACAGCCCGATCACGGCCGCATTCGCGTAGCAGATCGTGCAGTCTTGATCGAACTCCACGATCGGGTGGGGCGCCTGTTCGGTCAGCTTGGCCGCACGACTGACTTCACGCTCAGCCTCCCGCTGGGTCGTCAAGTCTCGACAGATGACGAAGGCCGCCGTGCCCTCTTGAGCATGGGGGTTCGGCCTGACTTCCATTTCCAATTCAATACACGCTCCATCAGGACGATCCAAGGAGACGGTCGCAGATTGAAGCGGCGAGGAGGATTCGAGAACTCGATCGATGGGACAATAGGCCGGCACCAGTCCGAGGCCCCCGCAGCTCAGCAGATCATGCAATCGCACCCCGACGATACCGGTGTGCCGGCCCATCAGACCGTACACGGCATGGTTGACGTTCGTGACGACCCCCTGCCGATTCACCACGAATACCGCTTCTGCCAAAGAGTCCAGCAACGACCGGTAGTCGTCCGGCAGAAGCCGACCGACCGGCTGGCAGGAATGTGATGACACCTCGGACTCCGGCAATGACATGACCCCGTCCTGCGATACAGGTTCTCTCGTTATCGGCATGCAGGCTTAATTCTTGAGATTTCGGTCTGTTCACAGACATTGTCGGAAAAAGCCTACGGGAGTACCCCTGGCGCGCTTTCACCGCAATCCTCACGGCAGGACCGCAATAATCCGTACTGGTCCCCCGGACCCTCCTTTGATCTTCAAGGGCAACGCGATGACCGAGGCGCCGGTGGTCGGCACCCGATCCAAGTGGGCCACGTTCTCCAAGGCATACAACCCCGCCCCGTTGAGGACCTGATGCACTGGAAAGTCCTGCGAGGGTCCGTAATCCACGCTTGCCGTATCGATACCGATTCCCCTGATGGAGCGCTTAGCGATCAGATACTCCACCGCTTCACGAGAGTAGCCTGGGAAATGCAGCGTACCGGGTTTGTCTGGCGCACTGCTCCCGAAATACCGCGCACGATCGGACCAGCCTGTCCCCCACCCCGTAAAGAGAAGCACCAGGGACCCGGGAGGAACGGAACCATGATTCGATTCCCACTGCTGGATGTCCTGAATCGACAGGCGATAATCCCAATCAGCCTCAACCGACCGACGCACGTCCAGCACCACCGCGGGGCCCATCAGACGATCGAGGGGAATGTCATCCACCGACAACTGTCCCTTGGCAAAATGGATGGGTGCATCCATGTGGGTGCCGGCATGCTCGGACATCGTGAACTGCCCCGAGGCATACCAATAGCCTTGCGCCGTCTCACCCCAAGCCGTGCTTTCCCGCGAAAATGGGAGATTCCCCGGCCATGCGTGCGTGGTGCCATCCAAGGCATAGGTCAAGTCGACGATTTGCCCAGCCGAGGTCGATCCTGGCGCACAAGCGATCACCGAGAGCATGAACCCCAAGGTGAGCACACCTAAAGTATTTGTAGAAGTCATAGCCACAAACTCCCTTCAAGGCATAAGGCCTTGACCATTCGAACCAACCCCACTCCAAGCGCTATCAGTCTCGAAGCGAATAGGGTACCCTTCAGCCGCTGCAACTGCAAATTCAAGCGATTCGCACTGCACGGAGCCTGCATGGGACTCACGGCCACAGATTTTTCAGGAACACGATTCTCCGTCACCTACCAATTCACCGAAGCCGCCACGGAAGCCAGAACGCGGGCCGAGTTGCTCTGCATTGAGCAGACAGTAGAAGCCACTGACGAGATCATTCCGCAAGGACCGATTCGTGATCACCTCCTGGGACGCATGACGCAGTTTCGGTCACTACGTGACCACCTGCATGAAGCTGTCCTTACTTTCCCCGTCGAACTGCTGGATGAATCCCTTGAATCTTTGTGGCACGTCGCCTATGGGATTGCCAGCCTGCGGGAAGGAGTCCGGATCACCGACATGTCCCTTCCGGAAGCAGCGCTTTCGCGCTGGAGCGGGGCCCGATTCGGCGTGGAGGGCCTGCGCACCCTGCTCAATGCGCCCAGCCGACCGCTCGTCTGCGCGGTGTTGAAGCCGTTAGGCATGAGTCCCCAACAACTCGGCTCGTTGGCCTATGAATTCGCCCTCGGCGGCGTCGACATCATAAAGGACGACCAGGGATTGTCGAACCATCCGTTCTGTCCCTTTGAAGAGCGGGTATCACGTTGCGCGGACGCCGTGGCCCGTGCAGCAAAGGAAACCGGCATCCGCTGTCTCTACGCCCCGCACATCGGGGGCAGTTGGCCGACTCTCCGCGCAAGAGCCGACCACGCACGTCGAGTCGGTGCCGGGGCATTGCTTGTGTGCCCCGGCATTACAGGGTTCGACCAAATGGCCGAACTCGCCAAACAGACTGGTGCTCCGCTCCCGATCCTGTCTCACCCAGCTGCGCTCGGTTCGTATTTTGCACCCCAAGACTCCGGCATCGCCCCGGATGTGCTCTTCGGCCTCTTGCCTCGGTTAGCCGGAGCAGATGTCACCATCTACCCAACCTTTGGACTCACCTACCCGATCTCCATGGCAGACTGTCAACGGATCGCAGCAACCTGCCGGCGTCCGATGGGACGCATCTTGAGCATACTTCCGTCTGCCGCTGGGCGCATGGGACCGGCGCGGATTACGGAGATGTCGGCCTGCTATGGCCAGGACGTGGTCTATGTGCTGGGTAGCGAAATTCGCACCCATCGGTCAGGGGTCGCAGCAGCCTGCCGGGATTTTTCCCGACAACTGTTGGGGACCTGAAAACTCCGGACTATTAATAATTATTTACATTACTATTTATTTATAACTATTTATAAATACACATATTTATAAAGACTAAAGTTAATCTAAAATACGCCGAAAGAGTATGCGATCCGGTAGGGCCTCCTATACCTATACCTGGGTGCTCTCCCTACTCGTGACGAGGAGGTGTCAAATGGTGAACGCCCTTCAGACCGCGCTCTCCGGAATGACAGCCTTTTCCCGCAGCGTCGGCACGACGGCAAACAACCTAGCCAACGTGGCTACGCCGGAATTCAAACGCGGCCGGACGGAATTTCAAGAAGCACAGAACGGCGGCGTCCACACGTCAAACTCCGTGGACTCCCGACCAGGCCCCCTCATCTTCCAACAAACCTCCCAGAATCCCGTGTTCGAGGAACAGTCGAACGTCGACATGGGCGAGGAGATGGTCAACCTGATCCAAGCTCAACGGGAGTTCGAACTCAACGTCAAGGTCGTCGGCACAACCGACGCCATGCTCGGCTCACTCCTCAGCATTCGCAAGTAACGGCCCGTAGCGGGCGCATCGGACGAGAGACGTGAGCACCACGGACCCATCAGGAGCCAATGCGATCGACGAAGGAACGTCGAGGCTCCATCCCATCCCTCTCGCGACCCTCCGCATCGGAATGTACGTGCACCTCAACTGCTCCTGGTTCTTGCACCCCTTCGCCCACCAACAGTTCAAGCTCTCCTCCGAAGATCAGATTCAACGGATCGTCGCCCTGAATCTCCCCATCCTGGTCGATCCATCAAAGTCCGACGTTCCACTCGAGATCGATCCGCCGGCGAGTGACGACGCACCGATGGAATCGACCGAGGCGGCCGACGCCAATGCGGAGGCCATCGCCGCTCCCCCACTGCCCACACCGCCGACGCCGAAGGAGCCGAAGCCGCAGAGTCTGGACAACTACCTCTCCGATTTGCGCGAAGCCGAGCAGCTGTGCAAGGGCGCCTGTGCGGATTTTCAGCAGGCGTTCAGCGAGCTTGGGGCCGGCCATGACACCGGAGTCGCCGGAGCCAAGACCGTAATTAACCAGCTCGTGCCCCTGGTGTCCGATGAAACGGTCACGGGCGCACTCAGCGGCTTGATGAATTCCCTCCAGATGGACGAGAGAGATGCGCGACACGCTCTGAACGTCTCGGTGATCTCCATGATGGTGGGCCAGCAACTGGAGTTGTCTGCGGAGGACATCAAGGTGCTGGGCATCGGAGCCTTGCTTCACGATGTCGGGGAGCGAAAACTTTCACCGGAGATATTGGCTCGTCGAGGCTCGCTCAGCGCCGAAGACCAGATTATCTACGCCGGCCATCCGGATCTGGGGCTGGATGTCCTACAGGACATCCCTTCCTTTCCTGCCGAGGCGCTTCGCATCATACAGTTGCACCATGAGCGAATCGATGGATCAGGGTATCCGCGGCAAGTGTCGGGTGAATACCTGTCGCTGCTGACGAAGATCGTGATGGTGGCGGACGTATACGACGACTTGGTGCAACCCGCGCCCCCCAAACGCCCCCTCACACCGAGCGAGGCCTTGGCTTACCTGTTCCGCCATACCCAACGAACGCTGCCCCGAGAGATCGTCGTCTCCCTGATTCAAACGCTCAGCGTCTATCCGCCGGGCACGATCGTCGAACTCGTGAACGGCGCATACGGCCTGGTGTTAAACGTGAATCGGCAAGAACGACTGAAACCACTCGTGCTGGTCTATACCCCCGCCGAGTCGGAGTCGGAACCGCTGGTGGTGAACCTCATGACCGACCCGAATAGGGCGATCGCCCAGCGGGCGGCTCGCCATCGCCTTTCCCCTCGTGTTCTCAAGTACTTAGACCTCACCCGCTGGCTGTCGTACTTCTTGCGCGGCAGCACCTCACCCCCCAACGAAACCATTTCTAGGTAATACCCGAGACTCCTGCCTCAAGGTTCAAGCCCTCGGCACCGATAAGAACCTACGGATAACATTGCATCACAACCGAAATATTCGGCATACACGCAGGTACCCACTTGGCAAATCAGGCCGATAATCCTTCTCCCCCTTCCCTGGCCAACGGCGTCCCCACCCGTCCCGAGGACCTCTGCGTGGGCATGTACGTTGATCTCAACTGCTCATGGTTCAAGCATCCGTTCCCGTGGAGATCCTTCAAGATTACGTCCGAAAGCCAGCTGGCAACGATCCGTGGGCTCCATTTGTCGTCTGTGCTGGTCTATCCCAGCGAATCGAACAATGACACTGCGAGCAATGCGCCTGCAGCGGAATCCAAACCGTCTGCGCCGGCCGTCACCGGCACGCAGAAAGAGCAGTCGGCGGCAATTCCCATTGCGCTCAGCCAGGCCGACTACCAACAGACCGTGAGTTTGGGCATCCAGGTCTACCAGCAAGTCGTGCAACGCAGCGCGCAGATGATGAAAGATCTTTGCAGCGGATCGATCGAAGGGTTAAACAATGCCAAGCTCATGATCAACAGCATCAGCACGCTGATTGCGAACACGGAAGCGGCCAGCACGATGGCCAGCATGTTCGACGCCGAGGAACTGGATAACGCCAGCGTGCTCCACGCGCTCAATGTCGGCACCATGTCCATGATGGTGGCTCGCCACTTCAAGATCGACGAGGAGGACCTTCGCCTCATCGGCATGGCCGGCCTCTTGCACGATATCGGGGAACGGCGAATCCCCCTCCGCATCGTGAGAAACCGTTCTCGGCTTTCCCGCGTCGAGATGCAGGAATACCAGCGCCACCCGCAATTTGCCGTCGACATGTTGAAGCAGTTCCCAAGCTTCCCCGAGGAGGTCCTGGATATCATCCGAAATCACCATGAGCGGCTGGACGGATCCGGTTATCCGAACAAACTCAAGGCCGAGCAGATCCCTCTTCCGACCAGAATCGTGAGCGCCGTCGAACACTACGATTCCTGCATCAACAATCAAGAAGCCGAACAAGCGATGTCACCGGCCGAAGCACTCGCGCACATGTACAAGAATCAGAAACACCTCTTCGCTTCGGAAGTGGTGGTCGCGATGATCCAAACCTTCGGGGTCTACCCGCCCGGCACCGTCGTCGCGTTGACGGACGGTACCTTTGGGCTGGTGCTCAACATCAATCTGGAATTGCGCCTCAAGCCGCTCATCCTGGCTTATAACCCGGCATCGCCGAAGGGTCGGCCTGAGATCGTGGACCTGGCGCAGGTCGGGGATCGCTCAATCGTCAGGGCGCTCTCCAAGAACGAGCTTCCGCAGGAGATCAAGGAGTACCTCCAGCTCAAACGTTGGACCGGATATTTCATCCAGTCGTCCATACACACCATCCAGGAACAAGCCGCCTGATCCACGTCGGGAGGCTGGCGAGAAGCAGGAGCAGTGTGATATCTCCCCCTGCATGGCTTCCCCTCGTGTGCTGCTGCTGATTCCGCCGCTGACGCAGCTCAACACCCCCTATCCCTCGACCGCTTATCTGACGGGATTTCTGCGCTCACGCGGCTATGAGGCCGCACAGGCCGATCTTGGGATCGAAATGGTGCTCCGGATATTCTGCCGATCCGGCTTGGAGCGGGCCTTCGCCGCAATCAAAACCGACTCGCAAACCTGGCCGGGGGAAGTGCAGCAACTGCTCGCGCTCGAGACCGCGTACCTCGATACGATCGATCCGGTCATCGCCTTCCTCCAGGGACAGGATGAGCGATTGGCGCAACACTTGGCGAGACCGGGCATGCTACCCGAAGGACCACGGTTTTCATCCGAGTCTCGCCCCCAGAATCCCGGCGCCCGCCCGTCACCTGCCGATCTCGCCCGCCACCGTGCCACGCTATATCTGGAAGACCTGACCGACCTGCTCCACCACACGATCGCACCGTCCCTCTCGCTCAACCGCTATGCGGAGAGCCTGCTGCAATCCACCGCCTCCTTCGGCCCCATCGACGAGGCGCTGCAGGCTCCGCCCGACTTGACCGCCGAACTGCTGATCGACTGCCTACGCGAGCAGCTCGACCGCATCGATCCGGACCTGGTCTGTCTGACCGTCCCGTTTCCGGGCAACCTGATCGGCGCGTTGCGCCTGGCTCAGGCCGTGAAACGCCTTCGCCCCCACGCTCGCATCGCCATGGGCGGGGGATATGTGAATACGGAACTGCGGCGCATCCGTGACCCGCGCATCTTCGCCTACGTCGACTTCGTGACTCTCGACGACGGCGAACGCCCCCTCTTGTGCCTGCTCGAATATCTGGCCGGACATCGTCCGGCTGAGCGGCTGCGACGAACCTTCATGCTTGGCGACGGGCAAGTCGTCTTCCGGGACGGATCTTCGGAGCCCGACTTTTCCATGGACGAGATCGGCACTCCCACCTACCAGGGTCTTCCCCTCTCCCGATACCTGTCGATCGTCGACAGCTTCAATCCCATGCACCGTCTCTGGTCGGAGGGGCACTGGAACAAACTCACGGTGGCCCACGGCTGCTACTGGAAACAATGTACGTTCTGCGACGTCGGCCTCGACTACATCGGCCGGTACGACCAGGCCCCGACCGCGAGACTCGTAGAACGGATCGAGTCGTTGATCGAGGAAACCGGGCAGCGGGGATTCCATTTCGTCGACGAAGCGGCGCCGCCGGCGGCATTGAAGTCTCTTGCCCTCACGCTGCTGGAGCGGGGGCTCACGATCTCCTGGTGGGGCAACATACGATTTGAGGAAGCCTTCACCCCCGACTTGGCTCGCCTGCTGGCCGCGTCCGGCTGCATCGCCCTGACGGCCGGATTGGAAGCGGCATCCGACCGCTTACTCGAACAGATGAAGAAGGGCATCACGGTCGATCAAACCGCCCGGGTTGCGGCGGCGTTTCGCGATGCCGGCATTCTCGTCCATGCCTATCTCATGTATGGTTGCCCGGGCGAAACCCTGCAGGAAGCGGTTGATTCCCTCGAGCGAGTACGCCAGCTCTTCCGACAGGGTCTGCTGCAATCGGCCTTCTGGCACCGCTTCACCGCCACGGCGCATAGTCCGATCGGCCTCGCCCCCGCCGCTGCGGGCATTCGTATCCTTGGGCCAAAGTTTGAAGGGTTTGCGGAAAACGATCTGCGCCATCATGACCCGACCGGCGCCTGTCCTGCCTGGCTCGGGGACGGATTGCGGGCAGCGGTCATGAACTACATGGAACAAGCGGGACTGACCCTCCCCATCGCCCGTTGGTTCGACCGTCGCATTCCGGTCCCGCGCGTACCGAGGAATTGGCTGCACCGGGCATTGACCGCCGCAAGCCCCCTTGAGGAGCGGGCGGAACGACGTTGTGTGTGGTTGGGAGCGGCGCCGATTCTGGAGCAGCAGAGCCAGTCACGTTCGCGGCTCATTCTTCCCACGAGGTCGGAAGACTGCTGTGTGTCGTTGCCTCCGGAGGAAGCTGAGTGGCTTGCGGGCCTGGTGCAGGAGGCGACTCCGAAACGGAAACAGGCCGGCCAGGAGTACCCACGGCTCAGCGAACTTCGCAGTCGGTTTCCCGGACGAGGCCGGCGGACGTTTGCCCGGTTCTGCGAGACGGAGGGCTGGAAAGAGGCCCGTCGGGTCGGATTGATACTTGTTTGACGGTTCTGTGTTGGACGGGAGAAAGAGCCGGGGGAGCCAGGCGATCGCCCGACTCCCCCGCTCTTGAGAAAATCTACGGCTACTTGTTCGGCTGCGGGGTGAGACGGAGATACGGCTTCACGGACTTGAACCCCTTCGGGAACAGCGTCTTGGCTTCCGCATCGCTCACCGCCGGGGTGATGATGCAATCCTGTCCATCCTTCCAATTGACCGGCGTCGCCACCTTGTACTTCGCCGTCAATTGGAGGCTGTCTACGACCCGCAACAACTCATCGAAATTTCGGCCGCAAGAGGCCGGATAGGTCAGCATCAGCTTGATCTTTTTGTCCGGCCCGATCACGAATACCGAGCGGACCGTCATGTTGTCCAGCGCGTTGGGGTGGATCATGTCGTACAACATGGCCACCTTCTTCTCCGGATCCGCGATCAGCGGATAGCTGACCGTGCAGTTCTGGGTTTCGTTGATGTCCTTGGTCCATCCCCGGTGGTCTTCCAAGGGATCTACGCTGATGGCCAGCACCTTCACGCCCCGCTTTTCGAACTCACCCTTGATGCGCGCCATGTAGCCCAGTTCTGTCGTACAGACCGGCGTATAGTCCTTGGGATGGGAAAATAGAATCCCCCAATTGCTTCCCAGCCACTCGTGAAACGTGATCTTCCCCTCGGTCGTCTCCGCGGTAAAATTTGGGGCTTCATCGCCCAATCGTAGTGCCATGTCGTCCTCCTCCCTGGAAAAGTGGTGAGTGATTGCTTATGAATGAGCAAAGAGCGGGAAAGATTAGACTACCGCGTCGGAGCAACGAGGCGCAAGCGTGGGATTGCCGTCTGGACCGCTGGTCAAGAGCGAACCCCCTCCCTCTCAAGTTTTCCTACCTCCGTCCGATACAGTCTGCAGACACCAGCGGAGCGCCTATGGAAAATCCTCGCGTGCCCAAATCCACCCTGCGCATAACCGTCGACCCGATGTATCAATTGCTTCGGGAAGGCTGCATCACCGAATTCAACGCCAAGAAATCATCCGGTGAACGAGTGGACCTGCGCAGTTGCGATATGCGAGGCCTGGACTTGCGCGGGTTGGAGGCAGACGGGCTCGACTTCAGCGATTGCTACTTCCGCCAAGCCGACCTGCGTGGGGTAGATTTCCGAAAGGCCCGGCTCGAAGGGGCCAGCATCAACGCGGCCAAGATTTCTGGAACCTATTTCCCCCAGGAATTGACCGCCGGCGAGATCGAATTGTCGCTACTCCACGGCACCCGCATGCGGTATCAGCCGAAAAACTAATCCTGCCCGTCGGCCGCTACTTACCGGTCAGATTCAATCGCATCCGAATCTTGTCCTGCTCCCCTTTCGCCACCTCAACCTCGACGAGGAACACGCGGTCTTCCGGAACCTTGTTTTGCGCTACCAGGTCCTCGCGTACGGCTTTCGCGCGGGTCCTGGCCAATTCGCGCAACTCATCCTCATCCACCGTCATGGCCGGCACGAGTTCCGCCTGCATAGCCTCGGCTTCCAACACGCGCACGACGGTCTTCCCGTTCGGCAAGACTTCGCTTTTCGTCGCCTGCTTCCCCAATTTTTCCGCGTAGAGATCGCCCAGCAGTTCTAGTTCCCGCTCTTTGGGCAAGGCGGCTTGCAGATTCTTCTTTCCACCTTGCGTAAAGCGCCGTTTCAACTCTTCGGCGATCTTGTGCAGAGCCAGCGCATCACGATCCTTTTTGGGATCGGCCGATCCGCTAATTTCCAGCCTCAGCGCCGGACGCTCCTCCAGGGCCTTCGCCAGCGAGGCCAGTTTGGCATGCTCCCCCTGCGCCAATTCGCCGACGCCCGGCTCGAATTCCATATACTGCAGATCGTCTCCGCCCCCACCGACCAGCCCGCCGAGTGCAGCAAACGGCGACGTGGCCACCTTCGTCACCACATTGACCAGCGTATTCAGGAGCATGCGGCCGTAGCGAAAGTCCGGCTCGTTCAAGTCACCACGAACCGGGAGATCGATATCGATCCGACCGCGCCGGTCCTTGAGGAGGGCCACTGCCAACCGTACCGGCAATGAGGTGGCATCGGGACTGTCGGTCTTCTCACCGAACGTGAGCTGATCCACCAGGACTTTGTTTTCCCCGCTGAGATGCTTTTGTGAAAGCTCGTACTTCAGATCCAGCGACAGTTTTCCCTTGGTAAGAGGGAAACCGACATATTTTCCGGCATAGGGCGAGGCCACGGTGAGATCGACTCCCTGAAACAGCACCTTGATATCCGTGTAGGCATCGCCGCTCAGCGGATTGATCTTTCCCTGAATCTTGACCGGCGCAACATTGTCCACCGTGCCGGTAAGGGACACGTCCGCCTTCGCCAGGTCCTTCGAGGACAGTCCTTTGATTGCGCCGCTCAAGCCATAGATCCCCGTGGCCACTCTCGGCTCGATCGAATCGTCGGTGAAGGTGGCGGCGAGTTTCGACAAGGTGATTGTATCGATTACAATCGGCGTCGGGCCGGCGGCAGGCCGCTTGGGCGAAGCCGGCTCAGGCGAAGCAGGCGCGGGTCCCGCGGGCTTGTCCTGCTGGACCATCAGGTTGGAAACGTTCATCGCGCCATCCTTCGCCACCACGAGTTGGACCGCCGCATCCTTCAGGGCGATCTCCCCGATCTTCACGTTCGTCGGCTCCACATCCAGCAGCACATTCTTCAGCCCAAGCGACGTCCAACTCAGCATTTCCTGATCCGAGGGGCGATGCCACACATGGAGATTGTTCACCCCCAGTTTGCCGCGATACCGCAGCATCGGTTCCGACTCCGGTTTGCTCCGGAACGTCACATCGCCGAAGAGTTCCACCTCACCGTCGGTGACCTCCGCTTGGACTACGCCATCAAGATACGGCTGGAAGGGTCGCAATGCGATATGCGACAAGGACAGTGACAGGTCAACTGCGGGCTTATCGAGTCGCACGGTTCCCTTCGCATCGATCTCTCCGGTTTGGTTCACGCGCAGGCTGACGGACAACGGCATTGCGCCCCGAAGCGGAACCTGCACTTCCTTCAACGACACGGCAAGGTCATCGATCGTCAGCTCCGCCGGCGTCTTGACCGAGCGATCTTCAAACGCCACCCCTCCCTGCTCGATCACAGCCTCTTTCAACAGCACCGTCCAGGGCCGTACCGGCTCGCCTGTCTCAGCCGGTGGAGTCGGTTTCGCGTCGGCCGGCGGCGTTGGTCGACCCTCCGCAGGAGCGAAGAGCCTCGCAAAGTTGACCGCCCCGTCCGGTTCGCGCCATCCTCGGATCCGTGGTGCAGTCAGACGCACCACCCCCACCCCGACGTCGCGCTTGGAGAGATCCACGTCGATTCGCTCGACCAGGAACGACGGGAATGCGATCAGCGGCTCCGGATCGCCAGGCTCGTTCAGGCTGAAGTCGGCGAGAAGGAATCGGCCGTCGCTCAATTGAAAGTTGACGGGCGTGCCGTTCGTATCGAACCGGTAATTACCGGACACCGTGACGGCTCCGCCGGTGAGATCAAACCGGAATTGCTCGCGCACACTCGGCCAAAAGGTCGCCAACTTGACATTGGAGAGGGCGAACTTGCCGTGCGACTCCAGCGGGTCCAAGAGCAACGTGCCTTCCCATGCCAGCGTCTCACCCTGCCCGAACTCCGCCGTGAACGCGTACGCGTTTTCGCCCCCCTGCCTTGTGCTGAAGTTGCGCAATGTCACCTCGATGGGGACGACGTCGATCGCCACAGGCCGGCGCTTCGTTTCGTCCCGAAACTCCAGCACCCCTTGATGAATGCCCAGTTCGCGAATTTCAATCAAGGGAATTGCGCGGCGGTCTTTCGGCTCAACAGGCGGCGGAGCCTCGGCTTGATCCGGCTGCGGCGGCACGAGCCCCAGGAGATTGAGTTTGCCGTCCGGCTGGATGCGCAGAAGGCCATAGGGCAATGTCAGCCGAATTTCATCGAACTGGTAGGCCGACCGGACCAGCGAAGTCGCCTCGAAGTTCACGAAGAGCTCGTGAAAGCCCACCATGGGCGTCCCGTCCTGCTGCTGAATTTCGAAGTCCGTCAGCTGGATCGTACAGGTGAAGGGATTGAAAGCAATGCCGCCGAGGAGCACGGGGTGCCGGAGCGTCTCGGCAACGGAAGGAATCACGTAACGCGTGACGGCAAAGGGCACACCGACGAAACCCAGCAACGCATACAGGGCCAACAGGCCGCCGGTCAGACCCAGCCACAGTCGGTATCGGGAAAGAAAGGCCATTGAAAGGATGGATTGGCGCGCCCGGCTGGAATCGAACCAGCGACCCTCAGCTTAGAAGGCTGATGCTCTATCCAACTGAGCTACGGGCGCCCCTTATCTTTCAGTTACTTACGAGATGTTCGCTCAACGGTCACACCGGGTAGTGTTCCCGGCGTGTTCTGCTGGAGGTATCCATGAACCTTCAGGGCCGCTTGAGTCAAGTCTCTCTCTTCGATCGCATTGTATCGTTTCCACATCTTTTCCGACTTATGCCCAACAATTTTCATAGCAGTTGCGGTGTCCACTCCTGCTCTCCTGAGATTCGTCGATGCGCAGTGCCGAAGATCATGGAATCGAAAATCCGTGAGACCGGCATTCCTCAATGCGGTCTTAAACGATCGACTGATGCGTTCGATAGGGCGTCCTTTATAAGTGAAGACATGCCTGGTGGCCAGGCTTCTCGTCCGCCCAATCCGCTGTAGCATCATTTTTACGTCAGGAGTCATCGGAACCTGTCGGCCAACCCTAGTCTTAGTATCCGTCGAGCGAAGAGTAATGAAGCCGCGCTTTACGTCCACGCGATCCCAGGTCAGACCGACTATCTCACCGAATCGCTGCCCGAGTTGGTACGCCGTAAGCAGTATAGGACGAAGATGGGGTTTGGCAGCCTGATACAACCTACCCCATTCTTCCTCGGTCAACACCCTGTCACGCTCGTTCTCGGGATTAGGCAGAGGCACCCTTGAAGCCGGGTTCGTCTGGAGGAGGCCTCGACGAATGGCAACATTCAGACAGTGTTTCAGCGCAATGTGGTCATGGTTAACGGTCTGAATGCTTGCCCTGCAACCGTTGGCCTTTTTTCTCTGAGCCCGGAAGGTCTCGACATCTTGAGGCCGGATCTCTGAAAGCACCTTATGCCCGAAATAGGGAACAAGATGCTTCGCCATGCTATGGGTCCGGCCGACGAAGGAACGTAGAGACTTCACTTCCACGAGGTCCAGATAGGTCTTTGCCCAATCCTTGAACAAAACGGGCGTCGCACGTTCGCTCGACTCCTGGCCAAGGAGAATGCGGGTCTTGATTGCCGCTTCCATCTCTCGAGCAATCGTTTTATTGAGGCACCCAACCTTCCAACGTTTCTTGCGTGCCCCAACCACGCCGCTCGCGAGGACCAGCGACTTGCCGTCCTCGCTGTCGATCACCCGAAATTCAACATAGTAGCTGTCTGGTCGCTTAGTCAGTCCCATGTCGAAACCTTCCAGTCATCCTGCTTCGCTACTGAGATCGGGAACAGTCGATTCTCGGCGTTACCGTGTGCTGAGCGATCCAACTATCGAGATCCTGTTGCCTAAATTTAACCAGACGGCCGACCTTTACGAACCGGAGTTTCCGCGCCGACACCCATCCGTAAAGGGTTAATTTTGAAATGCCTAGATACTCCGATGCCTCAACCAATGTCAAAAGTCTGCCCATGTTAGCTCCTGCCGGGAATTTGTGAAAGATACCTATTGGGCCTTTTGCACCTCTATATAGGCCCGAACTAAATTACCGCCGCCGTGGGAAATGCATTGAGCGGGTGCGGGCCGGAGCTGGGGAGCAGGGGGACAGGCCCTCCCGGTCCCCTCCGTGCCGGCCGCCGCCCGTCCAGGCCTGCCCCCTGCGAGAGCCCCGGCTCGCGTCCTCCTTCACGCCCCACCCTCCCTGTTTGTGCAGGGTGGGGCTAAAATATTTTTTTAGGAGGCGGCCATGCCGTTCGATGGTCACAACGAAGTGTTGAACAGTTCACCGCGGTCGAACTCGAGCCGGACGTACGGAATCCCTCGTTACCGCGTGACCCTTGTTCGAGAGGGCCGTGCCCTTCCAGCCTCGGGGACCGTGCAGACGTCCGTGGGAGCCGCGGCCCTCCTCCGGCCCTTGTTCGAGGGCTTGGACCGGGAGCACTTTCTCATCTGTGGCCTGGACGCCAAACACGCCGTCATCGGGATTAACATCGTCTCGATCGGCTCCTTGTCGCTGGCCATTGTCCATCCGCGCGAAGTCTTTAAGCCGGTGATCCTCATGAATGCCGGCGCCTGCCTCTGTGCCCACAACCATCCTTCAGGAGACATCACGCCAAGCCAGGAGGATCTGGTCCTCACGAAGCGCTTGCGCGAGGTCGCCGACCTGCTGGGCATTCCGCTCCTGGACCATCTCATCCTCGGGGACGACCGCTACTATAGCTTTGCGGATCAGGGCTGGCCTGGCAGCTAGCGCAACAGGCGCAGCACCCACGCAGCTCCGGCCGCCACGAGCGCGAGCCCGATCGCCGCCGTCCCCCAGGCGACGAGGTCGGTGGCCAGCGCATTGCCGATCGTCTGAATCTGTGACGCCGTCATGGGTCTCTCTCCTTCGAACAGGGGAGGCAGGCGGCGAGCGCCTGCCTCCGATCGCGCTTAGCCGCTGACCAAGCCGCGCACCCGCTTAAAGGCGTAGATCGCCAGGGCCACGCCAATCAAGGCTGTGGCCCACAACAGCAGATCCCCCCGCACCGTGGAGACATCTGCCGACACCGGAAACAACTGGGCCGAGGAGACCGCCGGGACCGCCAAGGCGACCAGGATCGCCATGAGCAGTCCCTTGAGCCATTCCAAACCGCGCATACCCCACCTCCCTGTGTGGTGGACCCGTCCACCGAACGCCGCCGGATTCCTCTCCGGCGGAAGAGCGCCTCAGTGTCCCTGAGGCAAGAGCAGCTTGATGATCAGGCCCACGGCAAAGCCGCCGAGCCAGAAGATCGCGGTCAAGAAGGTCATCGCCTCAATCGCCGGTAGGTCCATAGAAAATCCCCTCTCCCACCAGACGCATCGCGCCATCTTCGAAGACTTCGGACACCGTGAGCCCATAGCGCCCTACGATTTGAGCCGCCGTGAGGATTTCGCCACTGTCGAGCAAGTACCGCCAGCTGCCTCGCTTCGCGGAGAGGCCAACCCCGCCCAGCACGCGTATAAACGGCCGGCGCCGCTCAGTGACGGCCGCCGGTGGTGTGGTCGCCCCGAAGGGGCCGAGCAGACTGCCTGGGCCTCCAGATACCATGGAGGGCCCGCCATTCGTTGCGGTGGAGGCACTGGCCGACGTGCTGGCTGCCCCAGGCGTGCCTTTCTGCGCCGTCAAGGAGGACCAGGGCCGCCACAGCATCAGCGCGAGGGCGAACAGCCCTGCGGCGATGCCGATCGCCACGCGTGCCGACTTGAAAATCGTGTGGCTGCGCTTTTCTTCCCGAATCGCCGCCGCCGCATAGCTCGAGTAATAGGCATAGACCGACGGGGCATAGGTCCCGACGAACGCCCGAATCGTCTCGTTATCTTCAGGATTCCCGCGCACCTTGCCCTGATACCGGTTCGACATCCCGACAAAGGCCAGCTTGCGGAACTTCACGGTCGCTTCGATCAGCCGTGTCACCCCTTGCGACATCTGCCGGAAGTCCTGACTCATGAGCAGGATGTCCACCCCATAATGCCGATGCGTTTCGAGCCAGCGCAGCAAGCCGGCCTCGACCTTCTGCATGGACCGGAAGACCGTCTGGGCCTCATCGATGATCACGGCCGAGCCGGGCTGGACATGCTGGAAGGCCTGCAACACTTCAGTAGAGTCTCGCCATACGGTGATTTGCTGTTCCAGGGTCTCCCGCTCGATGCCGGTAAACAGCGCCAGCCGGTCGAGATAGATCCCATCGACATAGATGTAGAGGCGGCGGCCGTGACGGACCCAGGGCAAGAATTTCTCGCAGACCGCGTGATAGGACTTCCCCGAGCCCGGCACGCCTTCGTAGAGTTCGATCATCGAGGCCTCTGCAACTTGACCCAGATGGTCCAGGCCAAGACCGCCGTCCACCAGTAGGCCCAGAGCATGACCAAGGTCTTCATGAACCCCACCGGACGAATGGAATGGTTTGCAGGATGAACCGAGTCCCCATCGCGCCCGCGACAATGGCCAGTGCTTGGCTCATGCCCGTGGCCCCCAGGACCCAGGCGTATTGATCAGGAATCACCGGCAGCGTCAGCCCTGCCGTCCCGATCGTGCTCAGGGAGCTATCCGCCACAGAGAGCAGTGAGTCCCAGAGATCCAGGCCCCAATCCGTCAGCGAGAAGAAGAACTCTTGAAGCCAGCAATAGATCAGCGTGAGGATCGCGGTCATGTGCGCCCTCCGACAAAGATGATGCGATAAGCGCCGAGCGAGGCCATCGCAATCACGAGCGTACGCAGCACAACGAAGAACCAAGCCCATTGATTGAAATCGACCTGCTGATTCCCGAAGTAGGCCGAGGGCAATGCCACCACCGGCAAGGTCGAGGGCCAGGCGAGCGACTTAAGCAGGTTCAACGTCCCGAGCAGCCCGCTATTGCTCCAGGCCGTCTGATGCTGCTGCAACACACTCCCAAACGTCCGGTTCTCATGCGTGCCGGCGGCACAGGAGGTCGTGGCCTGCGTCTCTTCCTGTTGCGTCGTCGAGCCGTCCGGATTCTGGGTCGTGGTGGTGGTCGTCGTGGTTTGCTGTGACGACGTCGTTTGTTGGCTGCTGCCCGAGGGCGGCGGCACGTTATCCACCACGACGGCATCGCCCGCCGGGACTGGTTTCGGCTTCACTTGGGTCGGCAGCTCTTGTGGGGAGACTGCCTGGCTGTCGATCGCATCCGCCGGACGCGGCGCTTGCCCGTCACCCACCGGGCCACTGTGCGATTCGATGGACTTGGGATGGGAGGCCGGCAGGGCCACGAGATAGTCGTGGACCTGTTGCTGGGTCGGGGTCTGAGGCGTGGAGCTCAGAGTGGTCCCGCCCATGACGATCATGTCCGAGCCATCGCCACACGTCTCCCAGCCCCCGAAGGCCCAGCCCGCCGGGACTGGCCAGACTTGATACGCACTGAGATCACAGTAGCCGTTGGTATGGATACGTGCCCATTGGCCGGTGCAGCCCCCAACCGGCGAGGGACAATTCCCGCCGGCCGTCACGGGGAATTGTGCGTAACCGGGGATCGAGTAGCCGGTGCCGGGGGATGCGGCCTGTTTTACGCCTTGTAGATCCGTGCTGCTGTAATACAGGTCAGCGATGATGAAGCCAGCGGCCACCCCTAAGGCCGCCCAGCCTACCGGCCCCGCGACCAATCGCAACGCCATCGAGACCGGAGTCGGCGCGACGGCAGCCGCGGCGACCTTCGCCGCAATCGAGGACCGTTGCGCGGCCAGGTAGGCGATCCGTTCGGCCTGCGCGACCACGCGGGCATATTGCGTAGTCTGAAGCGCCAACGATTCCACTGGCGCCAGACAGAAGGACGCGAAGAGCAGATAGATGAGGACGCTATAGCTGGTGAGTGACAGTTCCTTCATAACCGTCCCGATAGAAGACCGGTGAGGAAGGCCAGTAAAAGGACCGCGATCAGGATAATGGTGAGGTCCACTGGCCTTCCTCCGTCCGGAATCCTTACTTCATGCCTTCCAAGGCGGTGAGATCGAAGAAGACCTTGCCGGTCTGTTCGAACTTCCGCACCTCGATCGAGGCCCGCGCCGGTTTGCCTTCCAACTGCTTGACCACGTCAATGAGCGGGAACGCGTCCTCCGGAATGTTCACCCGCAAGTTCCCCGGATCTTTGCCCTTGAGATACAGATCCACCGACCGGAACACTTTCCCGTCCTTGCTCTTCCGTTCCACATACCCCTGCACCTGTCCGTCCGCTTTGAGTTGCATCGATCGTCCCTCCTTGGAGAATCGGATCAGCGAGGCGCCTGATCCACACGCCTTGGCCTTTCGGCCGAGCTTTGGGTTTGAACCAAAATTCCGAATCACAGTCCGTGCAGACGAGGCAGAGCACCCCGTCTTTCCAATGACAGGGCCTGCCGCGCACGCCACAGCCGGGACAGCCGCGGGAGTAGCCGTTAGGTCGCCTTGAGGACATAGGGGGTGCCTCCTCCGCCAGGTCGTTCATGCAGCAGCGCATAGTGCTTGGACTTCCACTTGGTCGTGCCGGTGTAGATCAGGTCATGGAGAAACCGATCGCCCATCCGGGCGACGACGACCGCGAGCATGGGGCTGACCGCCTTGACGAGCCACAGGGCGACCTCTTCGAGCCGTTGCTGGACCTGCTGGATCACGAGCCGGCAGCGCCGGAAGCCTTCGGTGAGCCCGTGCCACCAGGGCAGCAGCGGGGCCCGATACTTTTCATAGGGCGCCGCCTCCCGCGTGATCTCCCGAAAATCGATATAGGACCGCAAGACGCCGACGATGAACGATCGCCAGTCTTCGTGATCGAGGTACAAGAAGGCTTTGGCGCAGGCTTGTGCCCGTTCGGCTTTAAATTCCAGTTCCCAGCGGACCCCGTAGGACGCGGCATCTTCTGCTCCATGGGTTGCCATCTCGAGCCGCTTGTCATACACGCGCAGCATCGTCTGACTCTCACGGCTGCCGAAGTACAGCGTCTCGCCCGTCCGGACGCCCGTGCGATGATTCGAGGCCTCCAGGGCTTTGAATTTCGTGGAACGGGTCACGGCTTTGCCCTCATCGACGGCCGCTTTCACCGTTGCGACCGAGACCGTGGCCTCCCGGTCATCCAAGGCCACATCGATCCGGGTGACGTGCCCCCGATGGGTGTGAATCCAGGTCAAGAGGTCCTTGAGCCGCGTCTCCTCCCACTGGGAGACGATGCCGCCGGAGAGGTCGACGTGGACTTCACACACATTGCGATGAGCACCCGTCCCGAGTTTGCCGACGCCCCCCTTGCCTTGGGTCATGAGTTTCGCCACGGGGTAGCCTCGGAAGCCCTTCTCACTGTCGATCCAGTCGCCACCCAGCTTGATCAGCACCTCGTCGAGCGCCATATCGGGCACGGTGAAGGACAACCAATCGATCGACTGTGTGAACCCCTGAGACTCAGACATCCGCAGCTCCTACCCTTTCCGTGCGATGGACGCCCCCGTCTTACCGAGTCGGGGGCGAGTCCGCTGCGCGCGCCGCCGGCTGTCGCCGCCGGTCGCGCTGCGCTGTCCCTCCTCCCTGGTCGACCGGGCTCCTTGCCCGTTCTGCCTGAGGGCGGCTTTCACCGCTTCAAGGTCGAACCGGACGAACCGACAGACACGCTCCACAGGGATTTGGCCTTTGTTGTAAGCCCGCCGCACCGATCGCTCGCTAATCTGCAACACCTTTGCGAGTTGCGGGATCGTCAGTAACGTCTTCCCCATAAGACTCCTTTCTGGCTGCTTCGGTCAGAACGATCCGACCTTACTCAGCCAGGCACAGTGGATGAAAGATACGTTGAGCGGTCAGGAGCGGCCACTAGCGGACAGAAGAGGACAGAATGTCTAGCAGAAATCTGGATGCTCCACGCTCCACAAATCGACTCGCCGGGCAATCCGTGTATCGCCGAATCACCAAGAAGTAATTCTTACTTGCGACTCAGAAGCCGCTCCAGGAGCCACTGTACGCAATGCTATAGTGGAAAGACCTTATACCTCAAGGAGGGCAAGGGACTACCAAAGTAGTAGAGGACTACTGTGGAAAAGACTCGAGCCAGCCGACACTTTTTAGAGGAAAACGCTGGCCAGGGCCAAAATACTGGCTATAGGTCCGAACGGCTCTGAGCCGTGACCAGCGCAAGCGCGCACTTCACACCGCATAACCGAGAGGAGATGTCGGACAGACATGAGCTTAAAAAATACCAAGACGGGGGGCAAGGGCACTCTTCGTGAAGGAAACGACAGAGCTGGATCGCGACTTCATTTCGCACACCCGAGAGACCACCAGCCGAGGGTCAGCCAACCTTACGACCACTCACCCAGCAATTCTGAATAGTCCACAAACCGGCGAACCCAGCGGGATCTCATGCTGGCAATGTTCGCCATAAGCCGGCACCCAAGCGCCACTACTCCGTGTGATCTTTGCTCTGTAACAGGACGACCAGACGCTGCTGATCTTTCGGGGCCAGGTCGGACAGCGGAACCAATCGACCAGATTGCAGAAGCACGATCGTGTCGGAATCATCGTTCAACGGAGCGGCGACGAGCACCTTCTCAACGTCTTCTCCGTCGATTACGGGAAAGCCCCCAGCCACTTGCGTAAAGCTCATATAGGCGGTGAGGACACACACGACACCTGGCGGAATCCGCACCGTGGCGGTCGCCGTCGAGGAAGCAAACGAGCCAGTCGAGTAGCTCGAAGGAAAGAAGAGCGGTTCGCCCATGGCCGGCATCATTTTCACCGTGAATTGAGTCGGCACCGGAATATTAGTCGCTGTGAGTGTGACGGTTAACTCGCTGGGGGTCGTCGCGGCCAACGACATATCGGGTGAAGTGTACGATCCACCCGGCGTGGCGGGAACAGTTGTTCCGGCGATAGTCGTGATTGTGAGTGTCGGCAGGGCCGTCAGCGCCGGCGTGCTGGTCGCGGTGATAGGGCCTAACGTCGTGGAGGTGGACGCGACCGGGTCGGTGGCGTTCAGCGTACACGTCGTGCACTCGATTCGGACTCTTCCCGCATAGCCAAAACCGCCGCCGCCGACGCACGAGTTATTGCCTCCCTTGGCTTGGACCGTGCCTTGCTGGGTGACCTGCGGGGCCACCAAGCGAATGGCGCCGCCGCTTCCAGCCCCAGCCCCGGTCCATGCGCAGGGGGTGGAGCCCACGCCGCCATTGGCAGTGACAGATCCCGTGGCTTGAATGGTAATTTGTGTGGTCGAGGCAAGCACAATGGCCCCGCCACCGCCAGCCCCGGCTGGTCCATTCTGTGTGGTCGTGGCCACACCGCCACCCCCGCCGGACCCGCCATAGAGGGGAATCAAATTCACGAACGACGAATGGGCCCCGTAACTGCCGTCTTGTGTGAAAATCGCCGGCAGCAAGCCTGGCCCCCCACCGCCAGGGCCCTGCCCGGCCGTCCCATTGCTGGGATACGTACCGCGGATCCCGCCATTGCCACCGTTGTATCCTCCGGGTCCTCCTTGGCTACCAGGTGTCACGCCCCAGCTGCCACTCGTCCCGCCCACCACCGCATCGTCCCCGTTGACACGGATCGTCCCGGCAATCGAGATATTCCCTTGCGCGAGCATCGTCACGGGCGTGTTCGCGGCGTTCCGTTGAAACGTGACCGTGACACCCGAGGGAATGGTGATCGTGGTGTAGTTCAACACGCCATCGGCAGGCAACGTGACGACCATGTTCGAGGCAGGCGCAAAGGCCCCCAGGGAGCCCGTGCTGCCGCTGTTAAACGCTTGCCCCCATGCCGGAGATCGCGCCAGCACGGTAAGGACGAGACTGAGGCACAGCACGGAGACGTAGCACGAGAGACGGTGCGTCATCATGAGCAGTCCCCTCTATGGCAGTGTGAAATCGCTCCAGGCATTCAGGACACTCACCTGCCCCGCCGGCAAGGTAACGCTGAAGGTGGCGGTGGAACTTGCCAAAGTCCCCGTGGACGTAGCCGTCGAAGGAGCCGCGGCGGCGGCGAACTGCGGAATCTGTTTCAGTTTGAAGGTAGAGCCCACTGGGATATTCGTACCCGTCACCACCACCGAGACGGGATTCGTCGTACCACCCGGCAATGTCAGATCGGCCGTGGAATAGGTGCCGCCCGTTGTCGAAGGCGTCGACACGCCACCAATGGAACTGATGCGGAGGGTCGGCAGTCCAGTTAACGCGGGGGTGCTCGCGGTAGTGACCGGGCCACAGGACGTGCTCACCGAGGGGGAGGTGGGCGTCACCGTGCCTGAGAACGTGACTTTGAAGGCCTCAAGCCTGACGCGGCCAGCGCCCGCAGAGGGGCTCCCCCCAACCCCGCCGCTCACATTGAGCGTACCGGTGCCGGCAATCTCGGGCGCCACAAAGCGAAGCACACCCCCACTGCCCCCGCCAGAATATTGCGGATTGGGCGCCAGGATCGACGCGCCCCCCCGGGCAACCACGGCCCCATTGACGGTAATTTTCGTCGACGAGGCGATCACCAGCGCGCCGCCCCCGCCGCCGCCGGAGATGCCCGAGGTGCTCGTGTTCCCGTAGTAGCCTCCGCCCCCGGATCCGCCGAAGAGGGGAACCAGACTGATGAAATTCGGCGCGCCGTAGGTCCCTCCGGCCCCAAAGGTCGCAGTACTCGTGGATCCATCGCCCCCGCCCGGGCCCTGGCCTGCCGAGGGCGCATTGTTCGAGGTCCCGCGCGCGCCGCTCTGGCCCCCTTGAAAGCCCCCTGGCCCTCCCAAACCTCCCGCATACACCGTCGGGCCTGAGCTGGCATACCCGGTTCCCGGTGAGCCATCCAGATTGATCGTCCCGGTGATCAAGACATCCCCCGTCGCCAGCATCGTCACGGGCGTGTTGGCCGCGTTGCGTTGGAATGTCACCGTCACGCCCGAGGGGATGGTGACCGTCGTGTAATTCAAGATCCCGTCGGCGGGCAAGGTGATCACCGTATTGGAGACCGGCGCCAGCGCCCCGAGACTGCCCGTGCTGCCGCTGCTGAACGTTTGCGCGTACGCCAACGGGGCGGCGCTCATCGCCAACGCGAGACCACTCACGACTCGGATGAAGCCCATCAGTCTCATAACTCAACGCCTCCTTCTCTCTCGAATGCCTACGGGAGCAATTCACTCACGGGCGGCGCCACGCTAAAACTGGGCCCGGTCGGCGCCATTTGAGCCGCAGGCAGGAATTCGCTCGTCGACGGCCCCGCACTGAAGCTCGGTCCATTCACCGTGCCTTTGGGAATCCACACACTGACATGGGACTTCGCGTGGACGAAGCCCCAAGTCGGGGCGGCGACCGACACGGTCACCGCCCCGCTGGTCGCCGTGCCCAAGGGCGTCGTGACGGTGAACGTATAGGTGCCGGGTGGCACGGTTGAGGCGACATGCAAGGCGAGCGGCAAACTCGTCTCGGTCACCCCCGTCTTGATGGTCGCCGTAATGCCTGCATTGGAAAACGTCACGTCCGTCGCTTGCTTGAGGCCCGTCCCGGCGACGGTCACCGGCACTTTCGTGCCTTGTCCCAACGAACTGGGCGTGATGCCGCTAATGGTGGGCGCGCCGAGAATCGCCAAGCTCTGACTACTGGTGGCGCTGCCATTAGTATTGGTGACTGCTACGGTTCCGCTCGTGACCCCGGAGGGCACCGTGGCGATAATCGCGTAGGCGGTCGAGGAGACGACCGTCGCTGCCGTGCCGTTGAACGTGACGGTGTTGTTGGAAGGGATGGTGCTGAAGCCGTAGCCTTGGATCTTCACCTGAGCGCCCACCGATCCTCTCGCCGGCAGCAGCGCATAGATGCCGATGCCGCTCGCGCCAGGCGTGAAGCGGTCGATGCCGATCAGGTTGCCGACGGCGTCATAATTGTAAAGCGCCGTGTTGCCGGCTTCATCGACGACGGCGGTGAGGCGGCCGAGATCGTCGTAGGCATATTGGGCTTCTCCGGCATAGATAACATTGTTCGAAGCAAGTTTAATTGCGATCAGAGTGACTAAAAGAAGGCCTCGCCCGACTCGAAGGCAAGAGAACATTACAACCTCCGTACTACCTTTCTTCCGCTGCGACCAGAACAAGAATCAATGATTACTTTGTGGTATCCCTATGATGAATGACGATCACCTTCGTATATCCGTTTGTTCCGGGTGGCGAAATGCTTTAGAACATTCCAAACTCCAAGAACGGAGGTCCTTCCTCGGTCTCCAAGGTGACATCGCCAGAATTCAACGTATGAATGCGTAGACGGCGCATAGCTTGTTTATTTACCTCTCCAAATTGAGCCGGCGATACATTAAGGATGGATGCACATGGAATGGAATTGACTTGACTACATGACTCACAGACCAACAGACACGGTCCGTTGTAATCAGCAGCCAATCATTCAAACTGCGAAAACTGCCAATCACTGGCTCTTCCAGATCAGTAAGATCAACCTTCTGCAAGATCTCTTCTTGTTGCGTTCCTTGCATTCGATCAAAAATCGATGTGTATCTACCGTTTCCCCCTTTCCGTTCAAATATAGATTTTAGCGCTTTGGACTTGGATTGTTTCTTCATATGACCGACCTCTCACGGCAAGAAAGCTCTCAAGAGAATTGTGTCAGCATTGACATGAGTCAACTCGAACTTTGGCCTTCGTAATGAATCTAATGTACGCTAGGCCTTGTTGAATGGATGGCCTTCATCAGGTCCGAACCGTAGCTTTCGACTGAAGAAATACCGCTCTACTGCATAACTGGCAAACCCTCGATTCGTTGCAGTCGTTTCATCCCATTCATCACTGTAGGGGTTGGGTATCAGATACACATCACTGAAAGTAATTCGGCTCTCGCTTTGATCATATTTCCATGTACCGGTGACCCGTAATGGTTCCGCTCTTCCTTTCACCTTGATTTCCTGTGCATAGGTACCATCCGATTTAAGAACAAGGCTGTCCGTCCCAAACTCATACTCCGCCACATAGGTTCCAGGTATTTCTTCCTGGTCGGGATGTAATAGACACCCGGATATCGGAACCACTAATCCGATTGAGAGAACCAATTGATAAAGGAATCGCATGGCCCGTACGTGCTCACTTTCTTCCGCTTAAGGAGCAAGGATTTGGTTCTGTCCACGAGAAGTTTTGTTCAACGTTCCGCATCGGCCCAGTCTTCCCTTTTCTATCCGCCACTAAGTGGTAAAAGAAGGAGTGAGTGCCAGCTACATTTCTGATTCGAAACGTCACGGTCCCATTTTTATTGTCAACAACAGAAGCGCCTGCAAACCCTCCGACTTGGAATGCCGTGCTAGACCAATCCAGCGTTAGTGGATTAAGCAGGGTATCCCATGCTGCCTCGAACGTACCGTAATTGATGCCGCCCTTCGTTTTGCATCCATTGAGCTTGAAAGCTTGCCTCATTTTCTCAGCACCCGGTGACTCACTCATTTCAACCGTTTCAACGTCGTATGACCGGTAATTTCTCACATCTTTATTGTGCAGGCCCGTAGACCACTGCCAGAAAAAAGTTGCATTGGTTTCCCATGTGAGACCTGTGGGATCAATGAGGTTAATTGGGTTGTTGGCAACGTATCCGTACAAATTGGTCTCGCCCGAATCAAATTCCAACGGGTCTTCTCCCAGAAACCGCTGTATTTTTGAACTGTAGAACCGGGCTCGGTAATACATCACGCCCGTACCATCCTCCTCACGTCCCGTGTACTGGAACGCATTGGTAGACGAACCTGTCTTGGTTGTCTTGCCAAACGGTTCTTGGGTGTAGGTCGTGCTAGACGCCCCACTGCCATCGGTCAACGCCACTGTCGTCCCCAACGCATCCGTCTGATAGTACTCATCTCCCCCGGATTGCTTTCGGATGAATGGTTCGTCGATAGACAGGCTGCGAACATAAGTAGCCGTCGGAGTGCTGCCAGAGAGTTCAGCCAGGAGATCCTCCCCGTCGTACCAAAAGCCAGTCGTTGCGCTGTTGATAGTCTTGCTGCTCCTCCGTCCCAACCCGTCGTACACGAAGCTGGCAGAGAGACTTGGTCCGCTGATGCCCGTCAATCGATTCCGGGCATTCCACGTGTACGCCGTGGTGCCTGAGGCATCAGTGAACGACGTGAGATTGCCGTTGTTGTCGTACACCAGGTTGGTGGAGGCACTGTTGAAGCGGGTTTGCTCATTGGCCGCATCGAAGGCCGTGTTCGTGACGGCCTGGGGGATGAGCGTCGCAGCCGCATTGGCGCGGGTCACCTTGACTCGATTGCCGGCCGCGTCATTCTGATAGGTGAGGGCCTCGATCGTGGTCGGCGTCTTGATGTGATCGATGCTCAACAGCCGATTCGCATTATCGTAGCCGTAGCTCGTGACGACGCCGTTGGGATAGGTCAGGCTGGTACGTCGCCCCGCATCATCGTAGGCCAACGTGACGGTCTGTGAGCCCTGCGTGACCGTCTTGAGCCGTGAGTTCTTATCATAGGTGTAGGTGACATCCGTCTGACCGGTGGCAGAGAGTTTGAGCCGGCGCCCGATTTCGTCATACTCCACCGTCACCGTGCCCGGCGTCGTGGTCTCCTGCACCCGCGGATGATGGCCACTGCTCACCGTATCGTAGGTCCAGGTGATGTTGCCGCCCACCGAGTCGCTGACGCTGGTCAGGCGACCGATCGCGTCGTAGCCGAATGTGACGGATGAGTCCGGATAGGTCGCGCCGGTCCGGCGGTTCAGCGCGTCATAGGCAAAGGTCGCGACCTGGCTCTTCCGATCCGTGAACTTCGAAAGATTGCCGTTGGGGTCATACTGATAGCTCTCCGTCCGGTTCAGCGCATCCTTGCGCGTCTTCAGCCGATCCATTTCGTCGTACGTATAGGTCGTCGTCTGATTCTTGGCATCCGTGACCGTGAGCAGATTGCCATTGTTGTCGTAGCTGAAGCTGGTCAGCCCGCCGAGCGCATCTTGGATCTGCGTGACGCGGTTGAGGTCGTCATAGCTGAACCGCGTCTGCATGCCGCGCGGATCGGTGAGCAGGATCAGCCGCGAGACCGCGTCATAACTCCGCGTCGTGACGTTCGACAGTGCATCGGTCGTGCTCGTCAGATTGCCGGCGCTGTCGTAGGCAAAGCTCGTGACATGGGACAGCGGGTCCGTGATGCTGGTCGGCTGGCCGGTGGTACTGTATTGAATCACCGTCTGCTTGCTTTCGGGATCGGTAATGGTCGTGGTGCGGGCCGTATCGTTATAGGCGAACGTGGTCACATTGGCCAGCGTCATCGCATCCGTGATCGTGGCCAGCCGGTTATAGGTTGACTCGTAGGTGAACGTGGTCGTGTTGTTCTCCGGATCCTTGATCGTCAAGACATTGCCGTTGCTGTCGTAGGTGAATTCGGTCCGGCGGGAGAGCGGATCGACGACCGCGGTCAACTTGTTCGTGCCGGTTTCTCGTTCGTAATTCGTGATGTTCGATCCCGGCCGCTCGACCTGCGTCATGTATTGCGAGCCGTTCATCCGGTAGATCGTGACGTTCCCCCGCGGGTCCGTGACATTGGTCTGCGTGACGGTCGTCCCGGCCAGCGTATAGGCGAAGGTGTAGGTGCCGCCATCGGCCAGGATCTGTTTGGCCACGCGGCCGTTGATATCGTATTCGTTGCGCAGATATGTGATGCCCCGCGCATCGGTGATCGACAGCATGCCCTCATTCCAATAGTAGGTCTGGGCATATTCGCCATAGCTGTAGGTCGTCCAGCCGCGTGCGGGATCGGAGACCCGCGACAGCCGCCCATTGGAGCCGACATAGTAGACATAGCTCACCGTCCGTCCCATCGGATCGGTAATCGACGAGATGACGTCGAAGAGCGAAAAGCCGCGCTTGATTTGGGTATAGATGAAGGTCAGCTTCCGCCCGGACGGCTCCCGGACCTCCGTCACCCGCTGTGAGACATCGCGAATGATCTGGATCTTGTTGTTGTAGCGATCCCGCTGCTCGACCAGCCAGCCGGCAGAATTAAAGGCGTAGATCATGCCATCTTTCCAGCGCAGTTCGGCGGTCCCGTCGCCGAATTTCGTGATCGCGGCGCCCTTGAACAGGGGAAAGGCGGTGTTGCGATACTTCCCGTCGGCTTCCTGGGAAAACAGGTACCGGCTGAAGTCCGGCATCTGAAGTCGCAAAGCCGTTCCCACCACGGCGAGTTGGATGTGATAGTTAAAGCTCCCGCCCTCCCCGAACGGCCCAATCCCGGCGGCCAGGCTGCGATAGGTGCGCGTGATGTGCACGGGCAGCACACCCGGCAGGAGCAGATCCGTCTTCTGCAGCGTGAAGGCCCCGGTCGTCACGTCCACCGGATCGGCCGCTGAACAGGCCTGCCCGTCCGAGGGGCAGAGCTTCGCAATGTCGACCTGTTCCGCCGTCCAGTACGCATAGCAAAACTGTGGTTGCCCCACACCAGGATCGGGAATAATCGTGCGGCCGTCGGGGCTGACGGTCCCATAGCCCGCCAATTTCCATTGATGCGAAGCGGGATCCGCCGAGGGCGACTTATCGTAGTACCAGAACTGCATGCGGGTGCCGGGATCGGCGCCGGCTTCATTGGGCGCCGTCATGGGCACCGGCTTGGTGGGCACGCCGCCGCCTTGCTTCTCGAAGCTGACCAAGTAGACGGTTCTGGGAGCGGCGTTCGCCGGAATCCGTGGGACTCGGTCCGGCGGAATGGGGGTGATGGCCACCTGGGTATTCGGGTGGCCGTCGGTGCCTCGAATCACCGTCCCATCCGGAATACTCAAGGTCAGCCCCGGCACATGACTGGGACGCACCTCTGATTTCGCGCCAGGCGAAATCGTGTACAGGGTGGGATGCGTCTGCACGACCCAGATGGGATCGGCGAGGTCGAGCGCTTTCTCCATGGATACATTCACAAGCACGGGGTCGGCATGCATCATCCCGCCTGGCGTGCCGTTCTTGAGTGGCTTCCGAAACTGATCGAGTGAAGCATGATCGATGTTGATGAGCTGATAGCCGCTCGGCGGCTGGGGAAACACGAATCGGCCGGCGGCATCGGTCGTGGCGCGTTGCCCGGCGAGCGTGACCAAGACTCCGGCGAGCGGTGTGGCATCCGCGGCAGATAGAATGCGTCCGCTGACCGGTCGGCCGGGGGCTCCAACCGGCTGTCCGGGCGTCGCCGTGACCGTCACGCTGCCCTGTGCGGGAGGAAGATCAGGTTGGCTGGAACGGAGCGAAGGAACGAGGCCACTGCTTGACGACGTTTGCGCCAGGAGCGCGAACGGGGTAGAGAAGACGACGCCGAATACCCATAACCCAATCGTGAGCCAACGTAAGCGACGTACACGAAGGCAGCCTGCCAATGCGTTCACCATGACGCTCCTGGTTATGTCGTGCGGTGCAGACTCCTTTGCCTGTTGCTATCCATGGTCATCATCGAGGCGCTGCTTCGATGCCAAGCTCACAGATTATGATCATCGGGACCACGGTGAGTGTGACGGTCATCGATCGTTAGGCTCGACGCAAGGGGCCATCATAGTAACTACGTGCGTGGAATAGCCATGCAGGCGCACGTGTACCGGAACAGCGTATTCCACGCAAGATGGCCGTTCGGCCCTACCCAGGAAGCTGTATCCCGCGCTCGTGTCCGGATGCCAGGGCTTCACGACGGCCGGCTCCATGCGCAGGAATCGCGCCAGCCTTAGCTGTCACTCACCCTGCGAACCATTCGCTGATTGTTGGTTGTTACTTCTGTTTCCTCCGTGAACTGTGCGGTGGCTCTCCGCTTCCTGTGTGAGAGCCACCTTCATTTCAACCAAGGAGGAAACAACATGGGCACGAACAACAAACCGGTGCACACGCTGCGATGCGGCACCATCAAGGCGACGATCTGGCGGAACCAGAGCGAGAACGGTCCGTTTTTCTCGACGACGTTCACCCGTCCATTCAGAGATCAATCGGGTGTCTGGAGAAATGGGACATCGTTCGGCTTGAACGATTTGGAAGCGCTGCTCACGGTCACCCAGCAAGCCAAGAAGTGGATCGCTGATCAGATACCGAAGCCGTAAATCGCCAGAGGGAGGCTCTTCATGAAAGGAGGGCCTCCCTCTACCGATACCGAGCTCCCCTACACAAGGCGCTTCTGAGAGAGATGGTAAGTTGTGACGAAAGCAAGTACTAACCCTACGTGTTCCCGGCGTGTTCTCTTTACAGCAAAAACGGCCCGAAGGGGCCTTAATTCAGCCCAACAGAACCGAGGGCATACAAACGCGAGAAGCTGCTCCAGACGATGGGTTTATCACTTCTATCAGGGGATTACGAGGAACTATTGGAAAGGCTTAGAAGGCTGATGCTCTATCCAACTGAGCTACGGGCGCCTTCTCAAAAGTTGGGAATTGCGAATGCTGAAGGCGACGCGGTCGACCAAGCTTTGTATGGTCGGGGCGAGAGGATTTGAACCTCCGACATCCTGCTCCCAAAGCAGGCGCGCTACCAAGCTGCGCTACGCCCCGACTGGTTTATTCTCCACCGTAATCCGCCTGATCATGGACTTAGCCTTGCCGAATGCACGGGCACGATGACTGATCCGGTTCTTGGTTTCCGGCGACAACTCCGCCAGAGTGCAATTATACTCCGGCACGATGAATACGGGATCATAACCGAAGCCGTGCGCCCCCACCGCCTCTTCGGCAATGAAACCTTCCAGAATGCCTTCGACCGTCATGGCCTGCCCGGTCGGCAACGCCACCGCCGCCACCGTCACGAAGCGTGCGCCTCGCCTGGGCTTCGGCACCCCTTGGAGTTCCTGAAGAAGCTTCCGGCAGTTATCCTCATACGTCGCGTGCTCGCCGGCGTACCGTGCCGCAAACGCTCCCGGGCGACCGCCCAATGCATCTACTTCCAACCCGGTATCATCCGCCACGGCCGGCAAACCCGTGTGGCGAGCGATCTCCCGCGCCTTCTTGATAGCGTTGGCCTCACAGGTGTCCCCATCCTCCACCACTTCCGGCGCACCAGGAAAGTCTGCAAGGGTGCGAACGACCAGCCCCGGTTCCGCCAGCAGCGCCATGAGTTCCTGTCCTTTGTGGGGATTCCTGGTGGCCAACACGATCTCCATGTCAGCCAAGCGCTCCGATCAGCGACTTCTGGATGCCCACCAAATGCTGGATGGCGCCCCAACCCAGATTCAAAAAATCATCCATGTCCTTCTTATGGAACGGAGTCCGTTCCGCCGTACCTTGGACTTCCACATAGCGGCCGGCGCCGGTCATCACGAGATTCATATCGACCTCGGCATGGGAATCCTCTTCATAAGCCAGATCGACCAGCACCTCGCCGCCCACCTTGCCGACACTGATCGCCGCGAGGTAATCGGTCAAGGGCAGTTTCTTGATCAGACCTTTCTTCTTCACCACCGTCAGGGCATCCGCCAGCGCGATAAAGGCGCCGGTGATGGAGGCGGTCCTGGTGCCGCCATCGGCTTGGATCACGTCGCAATCGATCCACACCGTCCGTTCACCCATTTCGCTCGTATCCGTGACCGCCCTCAGCGCGCGTCCGACCAATCGTTGAATCTCGAGCGTACGTCCGCCCTGCTTCCCCTTCACCGCCTCACGCGGCGAACGATCGTGCGTGGCTCGCGGGAGCATGGCATATTCGGCTGTGACCCATCCCTTCCCCTTGTCGCGGAGAAAAGGCGGCACCTTCTCTTCAACCGAGGCCGTGCAAATGACTTTGGTGTCCCCCATCTCGATGAGGACGGACCCTTCGGCATGCTTGATAAAATTACGCGTAATTTTGACCGGCCTGACTTGGTCGCGTCGGCGACCGTCAAACCTGGTCAATGAGGCCCCACTACTCATCCCATACTCTCCTTCCTCACCCGGAACCGAAGGTCGGAATTATAGTGAACAGGGTATCAAAGAGCAAATGAACCAGCGCGCCACGCGCTGGCGAGCTGATGGGTCATTCGTCCGGCGAATGCCGCTGCTTTTGGACTGGCAATCGTGTCGAACCTGTGTATAATCCGCTACCAGTGTTCACAAACTTGATGCCCCGACGGCGATTTCTGTACAGCGGCATCCCTTCAGGCGTCATTCCTGACGACAGGCTCCGTCGGTTTCGACTTGGACGCGCCGCACTTGCCCACAGCCTCTTCTCCACATTTCAAAGCAGTTAGCTGAATCAGCACCGACCACTCAGTCGGGACGAATAGGGACCTTCACTAACGGATCTTGATGGCACAAAAGGTGCATCGTGTTTCCGAGTTCTCTCAATTAGTTAAGGCCCACAGTCATTCTACCGATAATGATCCGACCTGCGGTTCCCATCCATTACTGATCGAACCTTACGAGCCACGTGTATGAGCATACAGACAGCCGCCTCGCGGACCAATCACCCCTCCCTCGTTGAAAACCGGAAGGTCCTCATCGTGGATGACGAGGAGCCGATCCGTCGGCTCCTCGGCTACCTCCTCGAGCCACATGGGTATGTGGTGACACTGGCGGCCGAATCCCGGGAAGCCCGGCAGCAACTCGAAAAGAATACCTATGCCTTGGTGTTGTGCGACGTGAACATGCCCGGCGAGTCGGGCATGGACTTGGTTCGCCACATCCTCACCCAATACCCATTGACCGCCGTCATCATGGTCACCGGCCTGGACAGCCCGGTCCTTGCGAACGCGGCGTTGGACATGGGCGCGTTCGGGTACGTCATCAAGCCGTTCGAGGCGAACGAGGTCTTGATCAACGTCGCAAACGCCCTTCGCCGCCGAAAACTCGAGATCGAAAACAGCATGCACCGGGAAAACCTCGAGGAGGTTGTCCGAACCAGGACCATCGCGCTGCAACAGGCCCTGGATTGGCTGGAGCGAAGCGAGAAAGAACTGCGGCTGTCCCGCGAGGAAACGATTCAGCGGTTGGCGATTGCGGCGGAGTTTCGCGACAGCGCCACCGCCCAACACATTCAACGCATGAGCCACTACTGCGAGCTGTTGGCCCGCCGGTTCGGCCTGTCGCCCGATCGGTGCGATCTGATCCGCACCGCCAGCCCGATGCACGACATCGGCAAGATCGGCACGCCGGACCACGTGTTGCTCAAGCCCGGGAAGTTCACACCGGAAGAGTTCAACGTCATCGCCCAACATGCGGACATCGGCTACCGAATCCTCAGCGGCTCGGACGCGGAACTGCTCAAGGTCGCGGCCTTGATCGCCTGGACCCACCATGAACGCTGGGATGGGAGCGGCTACCCGCGCAACCTGAAAGCGGACGGCATTCCCATCGAAGGACGCATCGCGTCCATCGCGGATGCCTTCGATGCCTTGACCACGGAACGGGTCTACAAACCGGCGTTTCCCTTCGAACACGCCGTGGACCTGATGGTGAAGCACAAGGCCCAACATTTCGATCCGGACCTCATCGACGTATTCATGGGCTCCATCGACGACATCCGCCGAATTCACGATCAATACGCGGATCGGTCGATCCGCACTCCACTGCGCTAATTCACCTGTCAGAACAAGGATGGGCTGACGAATGGCATCACGAGCACCCCAAGGATCGAGAAAAAGCCGGAACGAACGTGCCTGTAGCGATGCGGCCGCCAAACCCGCGGCCATCGACTCATCCGTCCCCGAGCCGATCGCCCATCCTGCCAGGTTCACCAGAAACTGGATCGCCTATCTTTGCGAGAACCTCGCCTCTTCCGGGCTCATGCCGACGTGGGAAGCGGCCACATACCTGACGGACAATCTGTTCGGCGAAAAGCCGAACCCGCGACTCCTGGGCACGACCAGCCCCTATGAAGATACGAACCAGCTGCTGCACCGGCTGTATCAACCGCTGGTCGAAGCGGCCAGCCGCGACGTCGCCCTGCCCGCGACCGCCATGATCCATGTTTTTACGGACGTGAGCCTGACGGGGAATTCAGCAGTATTGGTCGTGTTGTTTCCGGGTCACAATCGCCCGCAACAACTGCTGATGCTGGATGCTGCGAAGGCCTGGGACCTGGTGTTTGAAGATTCGGCCTCGTTCAACGCCTGGGCAGAAGAACGCTATCGCTGGATCAGGGGCTCGCTGCAATCCGCATCAAACGCCATCGCCGCTTCACGCCCCCCCGTCCTCGAAGCGGTCTGACACGCGCAGGCCTCTCCAAGCGATCAGCCTCTGGCCGACTGCAGGCGCCGTGAGCCGAGGCGTTACGCCGTCGGCTCGTAGTTGAGATTGGGGGCCAGCCATCGTTCCACTTCCGCAACAGCCAGCCCCTTGCGTTTCGCGTAGTCTTCCACCTGATCGTGATCGATCTTCCCGACGGCAAAATACTTGGCATCGGGATGAGCGAAGTAGAGCCCGCTCACGGAAGCCGCAGGCAGCATCGCGTAAGACTCGGTCAAGCTGACGCCGGCCTTCTCCTCGGCGTGAAGCAACGCGAACAACGTTCGCTTTTCGGTGTGGTCCGGACAGGCCGGGTAACCGGGCGCGGGACGGATCCCCCGGTATCGCTCCCGGATCAGGTCTTCATTGGACAACTGCTCCCCTCGTCCATATCCCCACTCCATCCTCACTCGCTGATGGAGATACTCTGCAAAGGCTTCCGCCAGGCGATCCGCCAGAGCCTTGGCCATGATGGAGTTGTAATCGTCGTGGTCCTTGTCGAACCGGGCGCAAAGCGGCTCGATGCCGATGCCGGCCGTGACGGCAAACGCCCCGAGAAAATCCACACGGCCGCTGTCCTTCGGAGCGACAAAATCCGCCAGCGCCAGGTTGAACTGATCGGCGGGCTTTTCCGTCTGCTGCCGCAACGTGTGGAAGGTCGCTACTCGCCGATGGCGGTCGGAATCGGCATAGACCTCGATATCGTCCCCGACTGCGTTGGCCGGCCACAGTCCGTAGCAGCCGCGCGCCGTCAAGAGATTCTCCCGGACGATTTCTTCCAGCAGCCGCTGCGCATCCGCCAGCAACTCTTTGGCTTTGGACCCGACCGTCACATCCTCGAGAATGGACGGATAGCGGCCGCGCAATTCCCATGTGTGAAAAAACGGCGACCAATCGATGAACGGAATCAGATCACGCAGCGGCTGCCGCTCGATGACCTGGAGACCGGCCTTCGCGGGAATGGGAATATCCACGGCCTTCCAGTCGGTCGGCAAATGACGGCTCCGCGCATCCGAGAGCGGGCGCAAGGGCTTTGCGCCCCGATCCTGGTGGGCCTGCCGGACCCGGGCATAGTCCTCGCGGGTCTTGCGGGCAAACTCCTCGCGATGGTCACGATTCAACAGGCTCCCTACGACCCCGACCGCCCGTGACGCATCAAGCACATGCACGGTCGCATTCGCATAGGAGGGAGCGATCTTCACGGCCGTGTGTGCCTTGCTTGTCGTGGCCCCGCCGATCAAGAGCGGCACCTGAAACCCTTCGCGCGTCATTTCCTTCGCGACGTGCACCATTTCATCCAACGACGGCGTGATGAGTCCGCTCAGGCCGACGACGTCGACCTGCTGCTCGCGGGCGGTCGCAAGAATCTTCTCGCAGGACACCATGACTCCCAGATCGATGACCTCATAATTGTTGCAACCGAGCACGACCCCGACGATGTTCTTGCCGATGTCGTGCACATCGCCCTTCACCGTCGCCAGCAACACTTTCCCGTTCGAACGGGAGAGGCCGGACTTCGCCTTCTCGGCCTCCATGTACGGCATGAGGTACGCCACCGCCTTCTTCATCACGCGGGCGCTCTTGACGACCTGCGGCAGGAACATCTTGCCGGAGCCGAACAAATCCCCCACGACATTCATCCCGGCCATGAGCGGACCTTCGATCACGTCCAACGGCTTGGGATACTTTTGTCTGGCCTCCTCCACATCTTGGTCGATGTAATCCGTGAGCCCCTTCACGAGGGCGTGCGACAATCGTTCCTCCACTGGTAGCCGACGCCATTCGTCGTCCTTCACCGCCGCCTTGCCCTTTTGCTTCACGGTCTCCGCGAAGGCCACTAACCGCTCGGTGGCGTCGGGACGTCGGTTCAACAGCACATCCTCCACGAGCGCCAACAGGTCCTTGGGAACTTCTTCGTAGACCGCGAGCTGGCCAGCGTTGACGATGCCCATATCGAGACCGGCCTTGATCGCATGGTAGAGGAACGCCGCATGCATCGCCTCGCGCACGACATTGTTGCCTCTGAACGAGAATGAAATATTGCTCACGCCGCCGCTGACCTTCGCCAGCGGCAGGTGTTGTTTGATCCAGCGGGCCGCATCGATGAAATCGACCGCGTAATTGTTGTGCTCCTCCAGTCCCGTGGCCACGGTCAGGATGTTCGGATCGAAGATAATGTCCTGCGGCGGGAAGCCCACCTGCTCCGTCAGGAGCTTGTACGACCGCCCGCAAATGTCCGTGCGCCGGGCCAAAGAGTCGGCCTGGCCCCGCTCGTCGAACGCCATCACGACGACAGCCGCACCGTAGCGGTGAATCAGCCGAGCCTGCTCGAGAAACTTGGCTTCGCCTTCCTTCAAACTGATCGAATTGACGATGCCCTTGCCCTGGAGATTCCGGAGGCCTGTTTCGATGACCTCCCACTTCGAACTGTCGACCATGATCGGCACGCGCGCGATGTCGGACTCCGCCGCCAGGAGCCGAAGGAATTTCTCCATTGCGGCTTTGGAATCGAGCAGCCCCTCGTCCATGTTGATATCGATGATTTGCGCGCCGCCTTCGACCTGCTGGCGGGCCACGGTGAGTGCCTTGTCGTATTCACCGGCCAAGATCAATTTCGCGAAGGCCGGCGAACCGGTAATATTGGTTCGTTCGCCCACATTCACGAAATTGGACTCGGGACGCACGGTCAAAGCCTCCAAGCCGCTGAGCCGAAGGAAGGGCGGGACCTGCGAGGGCTTGCGCGGAGCGACGTCGTGAACGGCTTCTGCGATCTTCTTAATGTGGTCGGGCGTCGTGCCGCAGCAACCACCGACGATGTTGAGCCAGCCGTTCTGAGCCCACTCGCGAAGCTGCGGGGCCAGTGAATCCGGCGTCTCCGGGAATCCCGTCGGAAGCAAGGGATTCGGCAGCCCCGCGTTGGGATGGCTGCTGATATAGATCGGCGCCAAGCCCGACAGTTCCTCAATCAGCGGGCGCATCTCCTTTGGACCCAACGCACAGTTCATGCCCACGCTCAGCAACGGCACGTGGGAAATCGAATTCCAAAATCCTTCGACGGTCTGGCCCGAAAACCCTCGATTGCTGCCGGCCTGAATGAATGTCACGGAAGCCATGATCGGCACCTGCCGAGCACCCTCCGCATAGAGTTTCTGAATGGCAAAAAACGCCGCCTTGGCGTTCAACGTGTCGAAAATCGTTTCCACCAACAAAAGATCCGCCCCGCCGTCCAGCAAGCCGCGTACTTGATCGGCATAGGCCTGGACGAGTTCCTCATAGGTCGTTCCCCGTGCGGCGGAGTCATTGGAGTCGGTGGACACAGACGAGGTTTTCGTCGTCGGTCCGATGGCGCCCGCGACGAAGCAACGCCGCTTCGGCTGCTGTTTCACCACCTGTGCCACCGCGCGGCGCGCGCATTCCGCGCCGGCTTTCGATAGTTCGTAGCCCAGCTCGTCCATCCCATAGTCGGCCAGCGACACCGCTTGAGAATTGAAGGTGTTCGTCTCGACGATGTCGGCCCCGGCCTCCAGATAGTGACGATGGATTTCCTCGATGACGGCCGGTCTGGTGACATTCAGAAGATCGTTATGGCCCTTGAGGTCCTTGTGCCATGACCGAAACCGCTCTCCTCGAAAGGCAGCCTCGTCGAGTTTGTAGCGCTGAATCATCGTGCCCATCGCGCCGTCAAGGATCAGGATGCGCTGGCGTAGCAGGTCGTCAATTTCATGCTGTGGCATAGGTACTCGAATCATCTTTCTGTCACCACGCACCAGCGGATGAGGAACCGAAGTGCCGGGTGACTGGTATGGAAGTGCCCCATCATATCGGGAAGGAACTTTATGCGGCAAGCAAATGCCCGGTTGTCGCCTTGACTTTGCGCCACCCTGCCGATACGATGCCGACCATTGTCTGGCTCGAGCCTGAGCTGTTCCAATGGCGCATCAGACAGTGACCCGCCTGATACTCTCCTTGCTTCTCATCGTCAGCATCGCCTGGCCACCGGTACCGGTACGCGCAGCCGGCCCCTACTTCGAGGACGGGTACCTTGGCCTCAGCCAGACGCAACTCCACGAGAAAATGGGGCTCCCGCAAGCCGTCCGCGACCGCAAGTCGGCTTTGCGCGTCTTTACCTACTACCCCATCGGGGATTGGGACCAATACTTCAAGAAAGTCGTGTCGCCGGAGAACGGAGAGGACGTCTACACGTTCAAGCGGAACAACGTCGACGTCCGCTATTCCTTCAGCTACACCTTCGACCCCAACGACCAGAGTGAAACCAGACCGCTCTTCGTCCGGCTGGTCGACGTCGAATTCTCTCCGCCGGTTCCGCTTGCCAGAATTCCTGAGCTGGTCCCGGAGTTTCGCCCTTCGGAGGATCCGTCGGCTCCCGTGTTTCGATCGAACATCATGCTCCTGTTCTTCAAGGGCGGCCCATCCCCGGATGCCCGCTTCATCGTGAGGGAAAAGGGCAAGGATTCGCTGGATTGGTCGCTGGCCTTTCAAATGTTCGCCCTGCAGGGATTGCCCGACCCATTGACCTCCAAAGCGCTCATCGACCGTATGGAGATCAGCACCCAGAGCCTCCCATTGGTGAAGCTCCGCCAGCGGAACACGCACGACCCGATACTCAACCCCTACAGCAAGGAATTTGCGCAGCAGCCGCCGCCTCCGCCCGCAGTCAAAAAGATTCCGGTCCCCAAATACGCGGATTAAGGTCCCGCACCTGGACGCTCACGATCCCTCCCCCTGCCCACCGGTTTGCCGACACGTGCCGACGGGTCCTTGACGGACTGAAAATTGTTTGTTTAGCATGCATCAGCATATCCTCACAGGTAGCCGACCGAATTTGAAAGGGATCCCGTGACCGATCAAGCCTCAGCCCCCAGTTCCTCGGAGACTGCGCCCGCAGGCAAGCAGGAGACCCCGTTTCTGTTCCAACGCCCAGTCCGGCTCATCATCAACACGTTCCTCGGCCTGTTCCTCGTGAGCCTTATCGCCTTTCGGTTCGTTCCCGGATGGCTGGATCCCGACTTTTCCAAGCACATCGAAAGCCATCGAGTAATGGTCGGCATGACGCGTGAGCAAGTACTCGAAGCTTGGGGCGGCCCCAACACGATGAACGTGAGCCACACCAGCGAGGGACTACGCCGGGAAGAATGGATCTTCGAGGATTGGGAGAGTTCGTCGGTCGTCAAGCACCGCTATCTCTATTTCGAGGAAGGCAAGCTCATCGGCGGACACTTCTCCGGTTCGGATGTGCGCATCCCGATGAAAACCGAACCGGCGGCGGAAAAACCCAAGGGGCATCCCTAGGACAAGCAGGCATCAAGGAAGGCCGGATCTGTGTGCACCGCAACAGCGCCGAGCGGACGGCTTCTCGGACATTACAAGGAAGCCGGCGGCCGTTTCCCGCGACCGGCTATTCGCCCTCGCCGGACATCTCCCTGATCTGCAAACTGAGTCGGCTCAACAGCTCTTCGGCGCGATCCCGCTCCGCCTCCGCCACCATCACGCGACTGGAAAGAAACGGCACGCCGGGATAGAGTCCGCCGACATGCTCGTGCTGTACGACGTAGGCAATCCCATTGCCGTCCAGCAAACTCTTGACCACGGCCAACTCCCCGGCATCCCCCGGTTCCCGCACCGTCACCAACCTGCCCGACTCCGGTTTACCCGTCCGATAGAACATCCGGCGCCTCCGCTCTGCTCGCCCCGCGCACCGCGACCGCATTCCGCACAGCCGCCTCGCGATTCCCACGATCGACTACGTAGATGAACTCGACAGTATCTGCGGGATTCGTTGCAATTCTCCGGGATGCTGACTACACTGAAATGGATGCACCTGCAAGGCAGGCCGCACCGCCGGAGCTTCTAAGGGGTTTCCGTTATCTGAACGCGCCGTTCCTTTCCGGCGCCCCCGGAGACGGTCAACACCCGCTTCCATTCGCGGATCTGATAGACGGCCCACGCTTGCGGCTCATTCTTGTAATACGCGTCCGGATCCTCTCCGGAGGCGTTCAGATAGATCGGTTCCGTAAACCCTTCGTCCAGGACATAGTCCAAGAGACAATCGGTCGTGAACCCTTTGCCCCGCAGTGAAACCTCGGCCAGGAAGTTCAGAATGTCGTCGGAGTTTTGGATGGTGATAGGCTTCATCGACTCGTACGTCGCCGATTGTAGCGATTGAGAAAGAAGGAAGGCAAGCCATGGCAACGAACGCACTCCCGCGGACGGCATTTCAAGAACGGCTTCTGGCACTGATGGATCGCAAACACCATTGGGCCTGGCCGGTCATCATGGGGCCCGGCATCTCCAAGGACCAGCTGCGGATCCACTACCAGCAGGAATACCACGTGTACGTCCGAGATTTTCCCGTACTGCTGGCTCGGGTCCACGGGCAGAACCCGCCGCCTGACGTGCGGCGGATGTTGGCTGAAAACATTTACGAGGAAGATACCGGCGGACTCTCGTTCGGCCGCTCCCATCCCGAGCTGTTCAACGAGATGATGCGGGGGCTCGGGTTTGAGCCTGCCGATTTCGACCGGGCCAAGCTCTTTCCCGCCAGCGCGCAGTACCGGCGATGGCTGGAAAAGGTCACGGCCAGCCGAGACTGGGTGATCGGTGCCGCGGCCCTCGCGGTCTTCGTCGAAGGCAGCGTCAAGGATCGCAAGGAAATCCTGGAACCGTCCAAACCCAAAACAGAGGAAGAGATCGAGGCGTACGTGAACGCGCACCCCTTGGTCTGCCACCATCACATCGATCGCCGTCAGATGGATCTCATCCGCGCCCATCAGAAGGTCGAAGCCGGTCACCGTCAGGATGCCTATACGATGGTGACCACCTATGCCAAGACGAGAGCCCAGCAGAACGCGGTGCTCGCTTGCGTGAAAACCGGACTCCGCCTCTGGATGCGCTATCGCGACAGCATCGCCAAGGCCTGCCGCTTGAAGAACCCCCGATGAACAGCCTTCTCCTCCGGATTATGCTCCTCGTCGGGTTCTTTTGGAGCCTCCCGGCGGACAGTCGCGCGGACGACATGGTACTCGTGCCGGCCGGCGAATTCTTCATGGGGGGAAACGGTGACAGCGAGACACTCCCGGACGAGCAGCCAGCACGGCGAATCTGGCTCGGCGCATTTTTAATCGACCGCTACGAAGTTACCAATCAGGAGTATGAACGGTTCGTTCGGGGCACGGGCTATCCAGCCCCCGCGAATGCCTCTGCGGCAGCGACGCTCTGGGAAGGCACCACTCCCATGCCGGGCATCGAACGACACCCAGTCGTCAACGTGAGTTGGCTCGATGCCGTTGCCTACTGCCGATGGGCCGGCAAACGGCTCCCCACCGAAGCGGAGTGGGAAAAGGCTGCGCGCGGAACGGATGGCCGCAAATACCCGTGGGGACAGGAGTGGGATTTGACCAAGGCCAACAGCGCCAGCTATTGGGCGAAGGACACCGTCCACTTTGCCGACAGCCAAGATTGGGAGAATTTTTGGCTCAAAGGCCGTGGTGCATCCCTGTCCAAAGAAAAGGGCCTCAAGGGTGAGGTGTTGACGATGCCCGTTGGGTCGTTCCCCGAAAGCGTGAGTCCTTATGGCCTGTTCGACATGGCAGGCAATGTCGCCGAATGGGTGCAGGACTGGTACAACCCCAATTATTACCGCACCGGTCCGCTCACCGACCCGCCCGGTCCGGAACGTGGAGCCATCAAATCCATGCGCGGAGGTTCCTGGCTCAAACCGGCTGTCAGCCTGCGGACCAGCGATCGGGATTGGGGCACGATGGACAGCCGCCCCTCCGGCACCGGCATCCGGTGCGCCCGCGACTCATACCAATAGACGCCCACCGCCCCGTACGACTGCGCTCCCAAGGCAAGATTCCACGAGACGGCCGGCTGTCCACTTTTCACGACTTGCTAGGTCATCCTCCCCTTCTCCGCTTATACTGACTGTACTGCCAGACAGCCTCAGTAAGGCTACCAGGAACGATGCATGATGCCACTGCGACTACAGGTCCAACAGGCTCCACTTGCCGTCGTCTTGGCCCTCCTGACCGCTGCCATTTTCCTTACCGACCTCCGCTTCGAATATGGCGTCGCGACCTGGCTGCCCTACTTCATCCTGGCGCTGCCGGTGGCGAAACTCTATGCCCCGCGAATTTTGCTGTTCGCCGTGGCCAGCTGGTCGACGCTGATCCTCGCCAAATTCCTGCAGATGCCGCCGGCTGGCTATGTCGACACCGCCGTTTTCAACCGCGGCATCGCCATCGTCACCCTCTGGACCATGGCCTTTCTCCTATACCGGCACCGCACCCTCGGCCAATTGATCCATGAGGAAGAGCGCCGAGTCAGCGAGATTCTGGACGGGGCCCTCGATGCCGTCATCGCGATCGACCCTCCCGGCCGTGTTACGGCTTGGAACCCCCAAGCGGAAAAGACATTCGGATTCAGCCGCGACGAAGCCCATGGCCGACTGCTCTCGGATCTCATTATTCCTCCGTCCTTTCGTGAGGCGCACGGCAAAGGATTGCAACGGTATGGTGAATCCGGGGACGGCCCGATATTGAACCGCCGAATCGAGGTCGTGGCGCGCCACAAAGACGGCCGGGAATTTCCGGTCGAGCTCTCGGTGATGCCGCTCCGCGTCGGCCGGACAATCAGTTTTTGCGCGTTCGTACGAGACATCACCGAGCGCAAGGAGCTTGAAACCACGCTACGCCGAGCCCGGGAGGTCGCCGAAAGCGCCAGCCAGGCGAAAAGCGATTTTGTCGCCAATATCAGCCATGAAATCAGAACCCCGTTGAATGCGATCTGCGGGACGACCGACCTCTTGCTCTCCACCACGCTTACCGGCCCACAACGCCGCTATACGGAAATGTGCCAGAAGGCCAGTCAGGCGCTGCTGCATCTGGTAACCGATCTCCTCGACTTCTCGCGCATCGAGTCCGGCCGGATGTCGCTGGAGCGCAAACCGTTCGATTTACGCCAGGTCGTGGATCGAACGATCCAACTGATGGGACCCCGGGCCGACGAAAAACGCCTCACTTTGTCGGCGCACGTGGCGGACGACTTGCCGCACATGATTCAGGGCGACGCCTTCCGCCTGCACCAGGTGCTGCTGAATCTGATCGCCAACGCCCTCAAATTCACCAGCCAGGGCTACATCTCCGTCAAAGCCACGCCGGTCGACGGTGAGCGGGATTCCCCGCGCTTTCGACTCAGCGTCAGCGACAGCGGCATCGGGATTCCGCCCGATCAATTGGAGCGAATCTTCGACCGGTTTACCCAGGTCGACAGCGCGGCCAGCCGTCAGCATGGCGGCGTCGGCCTCGGCTTGGCCATTTGCAAGCGGCTGGTGGAACTCATGAACGGCCGCATCTGGGCGGAAAACAACCAGGGCGGCAGTACGTTCTTCGTCGAACTTCCCTTGATCCCTGCGGCGGCAACGGAAGCCGTCGCCGGCGACGGGAGTCACGCGCTGCCGGCAGCCCCCACGGTCACCGCCCCAACTGCTGCACCGTCCCCAGGCCTCCATATCTTGGTCGCCGAAGACTCCGCAGAGTCGCGTGAGCTGATTCACTATTACTTCCAAGGCACAGCGCATCGGGTCGAAACCGTCATCGATGGTGACGAAGCTGTTTCGCGCTACTGTGCCGAAAACTACGACCTGGTGCTGATGGATTTGCAAATGCCCGGCATGGATGGATTCACGGCAACCCGCCGGATCAGGGCCTGGGAGATTGCGCAAGGTCGCACCGCCACCCCGATCATCGCCCTCACGGCGAATGCGTTCCGTGAAGCCGCGGACCAAAGCGCCGCTGCCGGCTGTACCGGATTTCTGACGAAACCGATCGCCCGCGAACTTCTCCTGAGCACGATCGCCCGCTATAGGCCGTCTTCCACGCCCTCCGGCACCGTCGTAACCGCCGGACAACCATCGGAGCGCCCGTGGAACGAGGTCACGCAGCGCATCGACCAGGAGATCAAAGACCGTCGTCCTCAGTTTTTGAAATACCGCCGGAAGGACCTCGCGACCCTGCAAGACGCCGCGGCCCGCGGCGAGTATGAGACCATCGCCCTTCTCGGCCACCGCATGAAGGGACTCTCCGGCTCCTATGGTTTTCCCGAGATCGGCGCCATCGGACGCCGGCTGGAATCGGCGGCCGCCGGCAAGGACCTGGTCGCCATTCAGACTCAACTGGAACAGTTGGCGGCACTTGTGAAACAGGGGGATGAAGCGGCCTAAGCGTTTCACCACCGAGCCTTTGGAGGACGGACGATGAGCATCTTGATCGTCGACGACTTCGACGAAGAGCGGGAACTACTTCAAACGATCTTACGCGGTGCTGGTTTCGGCCCCCTCGTTCCGGTCGGATCGGCTCGGGAGGGTCTGCAGATCTTGGGAGTCGGAAAGAAAATGCGTACGCCGCCGGAGGTCGATTTAGTCCTCATGGACCTGGCGATGCCCGAGATCGATGGTCTGGAGGCCTGCCGCCGAATTCGAGCGGAAGACCGCTTGCAATCCCTGCCGATCATCGTCATCACGGCACGGACGGAGGCTGAAGACATCCAGGCAGCCTACACGGCCGGGGCGACGGATTACATACGGAAGCCCGTCATCCCAGCCGAACTGATCGCCCGGACCGCGAATTCGCTGAGCCTGAAGCAGGAGACCGACGCGCGAAGGCAGCGCGAGCAGGAATTGCTGGAGCGGACGAAAGAGCTGGATCACGCGTTCGAGCAAATGACGCGTCTACACGGCACGTTGCAAATCTGCGCCAAGTGCAAGAGGGTGAAGTCCGAGGGGAGTTACTGGCAACGGATCGAGGACTTCTTACGGCAACACTCAGGCCGAAAAATCTCCGAAGCCGTCTGTGATACGTGCATGCACCAGGCCTATCCCCACCTGAGGCAGACCAAGTAAGACGCGTGTTTGCCGATACGTCTTCGCCTTTGCGTCACGGATGCGACGAGTCCCTGAGCGCGAATTCCAAGGCCTCGATCCGCACCACCGGCATGATCAACCCCAGCCCCTCTTCCTCGTGAGAAAAGTCGTAGATCACCGACTCCTCCGGAATCAGCCGGCCCGCCAGAACCACGTCGAGCTCCACCGGCTTGCCGCCGGCTAACCGTTCCTTGATTATGTTGACCTGTTCCGTTGTCGTCGCGACCAACCGGCCCGGCAAGTCCTCATACTTGAACCGTACGACTCCCCATACCGTCTTGTTCATCTTCGGGCCGAGCACGACGGGAAACCCCTGCTCCTCCGCTTCAAACGCTGACAGTTCCCCCTGCCAGACGAATGCGAGTCGTCTGGAGAGGACTTCGTTGCCCGTCCGTTTGGCGTCCCGGTCACGATTCAGGGCAAACAGTCGCTCGTCATGACCCGGATCGTGGTGCCCTCCGCCGTACAGAACGACCCAATCCGGAGGGGCTCCCTCCAACTCAGTCAGAAAGGCCTCGATGTGGGCCGGCTCCAACAGAAGCTGAGTGTCGGATGGCAGCTCGCGCAAGGCATCCTCAAGCGACGGACGGAGGGGGCGAATCCCGGAGAGTTCTTGAGAACACGAGAGGGAGGGAGCGCTGAAGAGTGCCAGGATGGTGAGAACTAATGCCCACCGAACGCCACGCATGGGAGGGCTAACCCGGAACCTGACCGCGTAACCGGGCAAATTGGTCTTGCAGCGCGCGAACAGCGGGGTCATCCCACCCCACGACACCCAACTCGACGAGCACGGCAATACGAGGGGCTGGATCAAGCCTGGACGATAGCGGTGGGGAGACCGACAGCGTCTTGAGCACTTGAGTATAAACGCCCAGCCAGGATTCGGTCACGGCGCGCAGCCCCGCGTCCGAGCCCTTCATTCTCCCCAACCGCACCTGTTGTAGGAGCTTGATCAGGGGATCAGACTGGGAAATCGTTCCGATCGCGCGGTGAAGTTGTTCTTCGTCTTCGTTCGACATCAGCGGGTGATCCGGTGAAAGCGATGGACGGCACCCCGGCCGTCTCCGTCGGTTAGTTCATCGAACAGGCGCCGGGTCCACGAGGATCGCCGCAGCTCCCGCAAGATCCGCCGCCGGAGGGACTCGACCAATCGCCCGTTGCCCCCACCCCGAATGCAGAAAACTGTTTGTTGAGCGAGGTGCCCTTGCAGGAAGGACAGGCAGGCGCGGCATTGCCCTGGACCAACAGCTCGAACCGGTGATTGCATTGCTGGCAGACGTACTCGAAAATAGGCATGGGTTATACTCCTTGATGACGACGGCATTATAGAAACCCCGAAACCACTTCGCAATCATGAGTCCGCACAGGAGCTTGTACGATGGTTACCGAAGAACGTGAGTTTACGTTTCGCATTTCGCTTGAAGCCCGCTTCCCCGACGACTACGACGGCGCCGACGATGAGTATGCATGGCTGCGCGAATGGGAGACCCGTATCAAGCCCCACCTTCTCAAACAACTCTTTGACTCGCTCCGCCAATATCCGGCCTGGAACGCCCACGTTCGCAATCGCGGGAAATCGCCCCTGGAAGAAATCGAAGTCGCGTTGGAGCGTGACTTCGCCAAGCCACAACTTCCGTTTTGACGCGAGCCAGCATGACGGACCGACCCGAACGGGGCCTTTACATTCACATTCCATTTTGCCACCAACGCTGCCACTTCTGCGCCTTCTATCTCGAGATCCATCAACCCAGACTGACGGAGCGGTTCCTGTCGGCGCTGCTCTCCGAAATGGATCATTACCAAACCAGCCGGCCGTTCGCCGGGCACCCCCTCGATTCCCTCTACTTCGGCGGCGGTACCCCAACGACGCTCTCCTCCGAGCAACTGGCCACCCTGATCCGGGCGGTCAGGGCTCGCTTCGGACTTCAACAGGGCGCGGAGATCACCGTCGAGGCCCACCCGGCCGGCGCATCGGCTGAATCACTGGCCCGCCTTCTGGCCGCCGGGGTGAACCGCGTGAGTTTCGGAGCGGAATCGATGGATCCGCGTGAACTCCAACGGGTAGGCCGGCCCGGCTCCCCGTTGGAGACCGCACAGGCCGTCGGCTTGGCTCGCGCGGCGGGTTTTCACAATATCTGCCTCGATCTCATGTACGGACTCCCAGGCCAGACCCTGCACAGTTGGTCACGCTCCTTGGAAGCCATCCTCCACCTCGCACCGACTCATGTGTCCTGTTACGCCCTGACGATCGAGGAGGGTACCCATTTGCAGGCATCGATCAGGCGAGGCTCCGTACCGGCTCCCGATGAGGGGCTGCAAAACGACATGGAGGAGCGGGCGGAACAGGTCCTCACCGAAGCGGGTTATGTCCGCTATGAGATCTCCAACTACGCCCGCCCAGGTTATGCCAGCCGCCACAACCTGCTGTACTGGACGAACGGCCGGTATCTCGGCCTTGGCCCCAGCGCGCAGTCCTATGTCGGCAGCAGACGTTTCGGAAACGTCGCCGATCTCGACCAATACATGGCCCGTCTCGAGGCGGGAGCATTGCCGGTCACAGAGGACGAAACGTTATCGGAGCAGCAGGTCACAGCCGAACAGGTCATGTTCGGTTTGCGATTGTGCGAAGGCCTGCCGATGGGCGAACTCGAGCCGGCGCTACCGGCAAGGCTTCGCGATCAACTCGACCATCTGCGCCGGGAGGCCCTGCTGGAACGGCATGACAGCCGCCTTCGGTTGACGCCGCTGGGGCGAACGCATTTCGATACGGTGGCGGTGAGCTTGCTGGGAAGCCTCGATTCGAGCCATCAGACAGGTCATTTCTTTCCATTGACTTCCGGATCGGTGCGAGCGGAAACTGAATAGTACAAGCAGGAAGGAATACCCTATGCCCGTCAACATGGACCCGACCAAGAAACGCCGCCGCTTCTCGCAGGCTCAGACCTCCACCGCCGCAACTTCAGATGCCGCAACCGCCAAACCGGAATTCGGCGGTGTGACCGCAGACGATGAGGAAAAGGACTTGGCCGAAGCGGAAAGCAAGAACCTCTGGGATGCGACGGAAGTCATCGACATGGATACGTTTTAACCGGCGCGACCGATCAGGCCGGAAGGAAGAAAAAGGCAATCGCCAAGATCAGGTAGACGCCGAGCAGCATCACACCTTCCATCCAGTGCGACTCCCCGTCCATGGCCACGAACCCGACGATCAGCACCGACATCGTGATTGCCGCCACCTCGAACGGCGTGAACATGAGATCCAGCGGAGATCCGAAGAGATAGCTGGCAAAGACCAAGAGGGGCGCGACCAGCAGCGCGATCTGCAGACTGGAGCCCACCGCAATTCCGAAAGCCAAGTCCATTTTGTTCTTGAGCGCAACCATCACGGCCGTCGAATGCTCGGCTGCATTGCCTACCAAGGCCACAAGAATCACGCCGACAAAGATCTGAGTCATGCCGAGCGCCTTGGCCGCGGGTTCGATGGAGCCGACCAGGAATTCACTAAGCACCGCGATGGCCACCGTCGCAATGATCAGGACCGTGATGGACTTGGACATGGGCCAGGACGCCTCACCATCATCATGGCTCCCCTCTTCCCCTGAGAACAGATGGCGGTGCGTCCGGAGGGAAAACGCAAGGCTCAGCAGGTAAATGAGAAACAGCACGACAGCGATGGCCAAACTCAACTCGTGTTCGATGGCGGGCCCCCGATCCGGCGCGGTGACGTGAAACAACGCGGGCACGACCAAGCCCACTGCGGATAGGAGGAGTAAACTCGCCCCCATGCCGGCCGCGGTTTGATTGAACTTCTGCCGTTCATGCTTGAGCCCTCCCGCCACCATCGATGCGCCGAGCACCAGCAGAATGTTGCCGAGGATCGAGCCGGTCAAAGAGGCCTTGACGACATCGTGCAGCCCTTCACGGAGAGCAGCCAGCGCGATGATGAGTTCCGCGGCATTCCCGAGCGACGCGTTGAGCAGTCCGCCGATGCCGGCCCCGACATGGGTCGTCAGGTGCTCGGTCGCGGTGCCGAGCAAGCCGGCCAAGGGGATGATCGCCAATGCGGATGCCGTAAAAATCAGGATCGGATCGGCGTGTGCGATCTCCAATCCCACGGCGATGGGCACGAAGATCAGTAGCAGATTGAGCCAGGATTCGAGTAGAAATCGCATAGGTCTCCCTTGACTGAGAACGTATCCAATCCATGATCACGGATGATCGACCAGACGCGCTGTTTCACCCCTTTCACCTCTGCGCTCCCCGCACCCTGGAGCTCCTGCTGCAGCGATTTCGCCGGATCCATTTCCGTGACTACATGGCGCTGCGTCTCACCCCGTTGACGGGACTCACCGCGTACCAGGATCGGATGGGCGACAACCATCCGGAATTGGTCACCGCAGGCCGGATCGTCCAAGGTCATGCGGTCGGGGACATCCTCGACAAGGAAGCGGTTGCCTGGATTGACCGGACGCTGGCAGACGAACAATGGCGCCGTCGATGGCATGACGCACTCGCCACGGACCGGCGGTTTCAGCGAGGCCTGTTCGACCTGACCCATGCCATGCGCATCGGACAACACACCGTGCCTGGACCAGCGGCTCTGCTCCGGCTCCTGGATGCGGGCTTCGCCGAAACCCCTTTCGACGTGACGTGCGTCAAGACATTGAGCGGAGCGACGACTGACCTGGCCACAGGTTATGCGTTCGAATACGGCTTGGGTTTGCTGAAAACCGCTGCGGCCGAGTTTCACACGGTCAGCCTGGCGGCCCGGCACCGCCTGGTCGCCGTCACCGATTCGACCTCCCACCACGAGTTGCTCGCCCTCACCCTCGCGCGCGAGGCACCCGCGACGACCTATATCCTGATACGACCCTAGACGTTTTTCATTCACAGGCCGACCGCCGCCTGTTACACTTCGGCCCGACCCATGAGCACACTCACACCCGTTTTCACGCCCGAAACCGAAGAGACGACGGACATCGGCACCGGCGACGACCTCGAAGCGCGGGTAATCGTCTTCAACTGCGATTGCCACACTTATCAACAGGTGATTACGCTCTTCTGCAAGGTGATTCCCGGGATGAGTTCGTCCAGGGCCTTTGAATTGGCCTGGCGCATCGACCACGAAGGACAAGCGACGGTCTATACCGGAGAAAAGAAAGCGGCGGAAGACATCGGGAAACAGTTGGCCTCGGGCGGGCTGCGCGTCTCGGTGCACTAAGCCCGCGCACACCGCCCCGCCCGGCGCGTGGAGGCTCTCGATCGGAAGGGTCAGTGGCTGGACCGTTTCTTCCCCGCTGGCGCCGAGCCCTTTCGGCCGGCGGATTTTGACGGCTTGGCCTTGGCTGGTTTCTGTGAGCCTTTCACTTCCCCATGACCGGCTTTCGCCTGCTTCGCTCCCTTGCCGGTCTGTGGCTGGGCACCCTTTTGCTGCTGGGTTGCGACCGCCTTGTAGTAAGATTTGTTCAGCTTGTTGAGCATGTCCCCGCTGAGCACACGGACCTGGTACAGCTCAAACAACTTGGCGATGGCCTTTGGATCGCCCTTTCGGGCCAAACCCAGCAACCGTCGGCGTTGATTCATTTCTTCTTCTTCTGTGTGAGACGCGGCTCGCCGCTCCATAACACTCCTTTCTACAACCCACTGGCCCTGAACACGTAACCCGGACGAATATCGGAGGAAAGGCGCCGTAGTTTAACAGATTCGGCCCACCCATTACTACAGATTATTCCTGCCGCCCCCCGGTTGTGGAGCAACCCAACCCGTCACTATAATCAATCGAGACTTTCACCCTATCCTTCCAAAGGAGCCGATGCATGCAAGCCAATACGACACAGGACCAAGCCACGGACGTGGCCGACGACCCTCAAGCCCGCGCCTGCCTACGACAGGCCTTTGAACAGACCGCCCGCTGGCAACCTGACTTCAAGGGGTTCACCGCCGATCTCACCGTCAACACCAATGGCAACGCCGTCAGCGGTACGGTGGCCATACAAGGCCCCCGGCAGGTGACGGTTTCCCTGCCCGATCAGGCGCTGCAAAAGTGGGCCGAGGAACAGATTGGAATGATCGCAGTCCATCGCGCGCCCCGCAAGTTCGACGAGGCGGACGGCCGGCATCGGCTGACCTTCGGCGAAGACAGCGAGCATCCCCTCGGCCGGCGCCTCAACATTCACGGGGACGGCATGTCGTCCCACTACCGGATCAAAGGCGACCGCATCACGCAGATCAATCGGGTCACGCCCCACGTCGCGTTCACGATCAATGTGGAAGACAGCATGACGACCCAGGACCAGAAGCACCTCACGACACGCTACACCGTGTACTACTTTGCGCCGCAGGATGCGAAACTGCGCAACGTAGAGAGCTTCACCGACGCGCACGTGCGAGTTGGAAAATCCGATTTGCCCGCGACCCGGCAGATCATCTCCTTTGAGAACGGAGCGGTGCAGGTGCGCACCTTAACCTTCACCAACCATAAGTTGCTGGCCTGATGGACTTACGCACCGGCTTTCCCCGCAGCATGAAGGTGACGCTGGAGGGCTATGTCCATCTCGCGCGCATGATCGACAAATGCCGCGCCGTCCTGGCCCGGACCGAAGGCGAATATATCTATCCTTGCCCGATGGATGATCGGCTGTTGGACTATGCCGGCATTACGGCGGAGCAGTTTACGGCGGCGGTGAAGGCTGACCCAAGCGATGCCGGGGTGGCGAAGTGGTTTCGACGAACCGCCACCCCGCACAGCCCGGCCGAGCTCGAGGAATGGAACCGGAAGCTCCTGACCCGCGGTCCCAGTTCCCCGGACAGCGCAGCCAAGTTCAAGAAGTACCGGGATGCCGCGGACCCTTCCCGAACCGACATCACGGCCTGGTCGGACTTGCAAGACCTCGAAGAAGGCCGCACGGTGCCCAGGCGCCAGGCTGCGACGGGGTCTGCCACGACGTAGCAGGATTGGACAGCGGTTCATCTCTTCTCGCCCATCGCCCGTCGGCAGTATCCGATCAGATTCAATCTCGTCACTGTTCAGATACAGACGACGGGAAGTTGCTCGAGAACGCTTCCGATCAGTTTTGCTTCCCCGTGATTGAGACCGTCTCCATTGATCCAGGGATTCGGCTTGTGCGCTCTATCACTCAGCCTGGATCCTGCGTGCGTGGCAGGCAGCAGGCACACATTTCGCTTTCAGCCTTGGACAGGCATCACATGGTAGTTCACCACCACCAACGGAGGACCTCCATATGGCATTGATTCAAGTCAATCTCGTGCCGGGATCCGGAGATCAACTGCTCACCTTCGACAGCGACACAAATCTAGAGTGGCTGAACCTCACCGCCACCGCCGATCGGTCCTATCTGGATATCCTGGGCGGGTCCGGAGGCTACACGACGACCTATGGTTTCCGATACGCCACTGGTGCGGAGATTTCGACACTCTGGCAACACGCGGGCATTACAAAATTCGGATTGGGCCAGACGGTGCCATTTCCGGCCAGCAATCACGCCTCAATTGAAGCCCTGATCCAGATGATGAATGGTGTCGCTCTGTATCCTTCTGTCACCAGAGGGTCCGTGCTCGTCCAGACCCAGGGTATGATGCAGTTTCGTGGGAGCGGCACACCGACCCCGGCCACGCCCATGAGCGTGGCGCAACTGTGGCTGTTCAAAAATAATCCGAATGGGTCCTACGCGGACACCAATCCCGGCAGAGGCGCAGGGCAACGTTTTCCTGAGATATCCTCGTATCTCGTCAGAAATCGGGTTGCTGCTCCGCTTTCACCCACGTCTCTGGTGACCAGAGGCGGGAAAAGGAAACAGGCCCGTCGAAGCGCGAAAACGTAACCGCTTCGGGACTTTAGACAATGAGGCTCCCTGAGGTAGACACAAACCAACTCAGGGAGCCTCGGTCCAAACGCGACGGGCACCGTTGCGCGTCACCCTCACCTATTGAGCAAGATTCAGATCGCCATCCCTGCCGGACGCGGCGTTTGCGAAGTCCTACTATCACCCTCCATTGATTTGTCGGACACAGAAGCATAGGCTGAAGCTTCCATCGCTGCGGTCGGCTGACGCCCAGGAGGCATTTGTGCCGCCGCTTGCGACCACCCCCTCGCAGTGAGGGTCGGCATGGATGCCCGCTCCCCCCCACCCGATTGCAAGCAGCGCCAGACCGACAGCACCACATCTCGATGAGGCGTGCAGGGCTTGCTGCACGCAGGGTGACCCCATGACGACCATCACGACGGGCGACCAGCCCAGACTTACACCGCATCATGCCTCCGGCACTCTGTCCTCGGCAAAACACATGCTCATCGTCGTCGATGACTCGAGCGAGTCCGCCAAGACCCTCCACTACGTCGGCCTTCTGCTCCGGGACATCCGAGACGTCACCATCACGTTGTTTCATGTGCTCAACCCCATGCCGCGGGAATTGATGGAACACGGAGGATCGGAAAATCCCGACACGGAGGCACGGCTCAGCGCTCAGCTACGGCAGGCCCAGGAGGAGTGGGTGCGGACCGAGGAAGCACTTGAGTATCCGATTCTGATCAAGGCGCTTGAGGAACTCGGACAAACCGGCTTCCCACTCGACCGAGTCTCACTCAAGCTTGGGCATGAACGCGATGTCGCCGACACCATTATCGACGAAGTCCATGGAGGGGAGTACGGCACCCTGGTCGTGACGCGTTACGCACGCGGGAGCGGAAGGCGTCTGTTCGGTTATGGGATGATCGATCGACTGATGAGGGAGTTGCCTGGAACCGCAGTCTGGATCGTGGGCTAGGCAGCAGATGTGGGCCCGTCGACCGATGACCTTCCGAGGGCGCGCGTGACAACTGCTCCTTCCAAGCTTGCTATCAGCCCCTCTAGAAAGGCCGGAAACATTGGTCCCTGTGGGGACACCGAGCGAACCTCTGACACGCGATTATGATACGGTACAGGGCGGGTGGCGTCGAGCTGGGCGCCCTGGTGCGCGCAACGAAAGGGACCCATTGGGAAATGTGTGGAGTGAGCACGACAGGGCTGGTCGACGACAGGACCCGCCTACTGATCTTTATTTCCAGCCTTCGCCCCCCATCCCTCCGCCCATGCCGCCGAAATTCCCGCCGAATCCACCCTGACCGGTTCCCCAATATTCGCCTTTGCGGATGCGTCCGAAGGGATGGCGTAAGTCCGGTCGGCTGAGCCACCACAGAAACCAGAGGGCGCCGCTGGCGGTGGTGACCGTAATCCAAAATCCCAAGCCGCGGAAATGCGCCCTTTGTAGCGACCCGACACGGATCTCTTGCGCGGTCGATGCAAGCGCGACGGCGGTGCGGTAGAGCCCCTCGCCGAAATGCCCGTTCTTGATCGCAGGATCGAGATACTCATGGCCGATCTTCCCGACGACATCCCCACCCATGACGGGAATCATCCGACGCCCCATCGTGACAGCGGCCTGCCGTTCCTGGACCGACAGCAGGATCAGCACCCCATGTTCTTCCTGCGTGCTGCCGATGCCCCATTTCTGATACAGGTCCGTCGCGAAATCGTTGGCCGATCCGTACGGCTTCAACGCCGGAACCGTCACGACCACCATTTCGACGCCGGTCTTTCGTTCCAGATCCTGGCACACCGATCGAATACGTTCGCGCCACTCCTGGTCAATGACGCCGGCATGGTCGCTGACATATCCAAGCGGCTCCAACGCGGGCGGTTTCTCGCGTGCCTCAGCCAACGACGCTGCGCCGAGGCACAAGACCCAGCAGAACGAGATCAGAACCGACAGGTGCCGACGCATCATCGAGATTTCGCGCCCCCGTTCGCGCAGACGTACCGGAAAAGTTTCTCGAGATCCGCCACGTAACGTTCAAACAACCGCGGCACCTCCACCGGTCCCGGCGAAATCTTTCCCCGCTTGAGGTTCAACACGTCCATGATCCCCGGCAATTCGCATCCGGCCATTCGCTGGATGTCCGCGATCAGCGCATCGGAATTGAACATCACGGTTCCTCCGGCGAGACGCTGCAATCCGCGGAGGCAGGGCAAAAGCCCCGTAAGCGAGAACGGCAGGAGCATGGTGGTCGCCTCTTCCGTGGCGCCGCCTTCCACAAATCGCTGGCGTACGCGCACCAAATTACCCGCAACCCCCTGGAAGACTTCGATGGCCAGATTGCTTCGGTCGATGTGGAGCCCGATAAAGGGGTCTCGGCCCGACAACACGCGATGCTGTTCTTGAATCTCAAGGTATTCGAGCGGGAACAGCGTGGAAGACGTTTGAATCTCGTCGGCAGTGACCATCAAGGGCACGACGATCTGTTCACGACTCCATCGACGCTGCGCATTGGCATAGCGTTTAAGGATCTCACGATCGGAGGAGGCCAGGCACAGCAACAGGTTGAGATTCGAGCGGCCGGGCAAAAATTCCCCTCGCACGGCGCTGCCGTACAGCACGATGCCTTCCAGGGCCGTCCCCAGGAGCGCACTCGTCTCCTTCACATAGCGAGTCAGTAGGCTTTGAGTATCGGACGGAACGTCCAAGGCAGTAGGTTGAGTCACGACCACCTCATCCCGCGTTGCGTCAGGCTCATCGATTCTTCTCCTCCGTTAGTCGGCGGACCGCACCGAAGCCCAGGGATCTGGAAGAAATCCCGCTACCATCATGCGATCGAGCAAGGAAAACGGCGGGCGGTTACGCAGCCCCGCCGTGGTGCAGAGCACACGATACCGCAGCCGCGCATTGCGATCGAGTGTCTTGAACGAGCGATCCCGTAAAAAGGCCAGGAGCGGATTTCCCGTATTCCAGAAGAACACCTGCTCATCGGCCAGTTGTTGAAGCATCGTCACATGGGGCCGCCGGGCGGACTCAAAGGCAGAGAGCGCGGAGGCCGAGCAGTCGCCTCGTTTCAACCAATCAGGAATCATCTCCGCCACAACCAGGGCATCCACCATCGCCTGCATCCGCCCCTGCGACGCGTGGGGGTTCATGGCATGGGCTGCATCACCGATCAAGAGCGCCCCATTGGCCACCCACCGCTCGGTCCTGACCCGCCCGGTGGGCATGTACCCGGTTTGACTCCAGTCGAGGAGGCCCTTGAAGGTGGGTTCCATCGAAGGGTCGATCCTCGTCCAACTGTCTCGAAGCGCGTCGAGCCCTCTGGCCTTGATCGCATCATACGACCCGGCTTGGATCATGTAGAACACGTAGGCCTTGCCTTCGGCTGCGGGGAAGAGGCCGAGAATCGACTTCGTGCCGACCAGGTAACGGCCTTCGTTGAACTCCATTCCGGCATCCATCAACGCGATGAGGTAGCCCTCGGCATAACGGTGCAGGTCCGTGTTGATCTTCAGCCCCTCGCGTACTTTCGAAAAGGCTCCGTCCGCGCCAACGACGAGACGTGAGGAGATGTCCACCGGCTCCCCCTGTCGAACAGCGTGGAGACCGACGACCCTGTCGCCCTCAAACCGCAAGCCCGTGAACTGCGCGTCGTACCAGAGTCCCTCGGAGTTCGCCTCGGCCAGCGCCTCAAGGATCGCATGATGCGCGACGTTCGGCAGAGTCACGACCGCTTGGTTATAGGGAGCGGGCAACTCGGAATAGTCCACCGTGCAGAGCCGCTCCCCGCCGGTTCGGCAGAAATTGAATTTGCGCACGATGCGCGTGGCATTGGCAGGCAAGCGATGCAGCAACCCAAGCCGGTCCAAGACCCGCTGCCCGTTCGGCTGCAGAATCTCACCCCTGAGCCCTTTCGGAGGCCCAGCGGCCTGCTCGATCACGAGTGAACGGATTCCCTGCTGCGCCAGCATCAGCGCCAGGACGGCCCCGCCGCCCCCGGCACCGACGATTGCCACATCTGTTTCCACCCTGCGTCCCATCCTGTCGCCTACTCTCCCGTCCAAGGCACGAATCGGTCACGGTCGTTCCACAAGGCCAGGAACTTCTCCCGCGCCTTGGCCGTCACGGCCCGGTCCGTGATGACGTCCAACCGTTCATCATTGTACCGATTGCCGCTGGTAGTGTGGTTGGCCGAGCCGGAGGTGTTGACCTCATCGTCGATCACCACCTGTTTCAGATGCATCAAGCCGTCATGCTGGTTCACGCGAATCGGCACACCCGCCGCACGCAAGGCCTTCGCCGCAGCCTGTTGCTTGGGATCGCTCATCCTCTCACGGTCGGTAATGACACGAACGTCCACGCCTCGGTGCTTGGCCTCCACGAGCGCCTTGACCACGGCAGGCGCGGTCATGCCGTACACCGCAACATAGATGTAGCGTTTCGCATGTCCATACAGACCCACCACCCGCTCGATCGGTAAATCCTCCGGCGCATAGAGGACTTCGATGGTGGCGGCAAATCCGCCGGACGCGGAAGTGAATAACGCGAAGGCGAGCGCAAGGACCACACAGCGAGAGAGCGCACGAACGTTGTGCCTGGAGCGCGATCGCGGAATCACTCGAGGTCAAAGAGAGTCCGGAAATGGTCGTCCGATTCGTTCCAGGCTTCCGGCGAAGTCTGGGAAAGCCAGGTCCGAAGGAAGGTTTTCTGATCGGGGGTCAGCATCTGCTTGATCTGGTGCGACCGTCCCTGCAGCGGCTGGAGAAACCCGGCCCGCGTCCTGAAGTCCAGCGTCGCCGTCCGGACATACATATTGGTGTACATGGACGGCTTCTCGTCTTCACCCTCCCCCTGCACCCAAACTGAGAGAAATTTCTCAAGCTGCAATCCGGCGCTGTCGAGCGCCGGTTCCGTGTCGTGAAAGAGCTCGTTCTCCGATTCCTTAAGCGGCATGGCCTCGTGGGCCCGAAATAAGAAATTTTTCTTCCACATACCCTACCCTCCAGACCGGCGCATACTGTAAGCTAGCGCTATCGAAAGTCAAGAAAGCGGCCCCGGGTCGGGACCCGCCGGTCAGCGCACACACCGGAAGGCCCGAGGGGATGGTCGTTACCTTGACAAGATGCGAACCCGTTTGCTAACTTCTTGAAATTCTTTAGACTCTTACCTTCCGAGGAGCGGGCATGCAGGTCATGATCAATGGAAAGTCCGAGCAGATCGCAGGGGGCAGCGTCCTCGATCTCCTCAAAGCCAAGAACATCGAACCCCAGATGGTGGCGGTCGAGGTCAACGACAAGATGCTGGAGCGAACCCACCTGGAAAGCACCCAGCTGAAAGACGGCGATCAAGTCGAGTTCCTGTTCTATATGGGCGGTGGTCGGTGACCGCAAGCGCGCATAAAGAAATCACTCAGCTCATCGGCAACACGCCGTTGGTGCGACTGAATCGCCTATCCAAGCCGGGAGCCGCGACGATTTACGCCAAGGTCGAGTCGTTCAATCCCGGCGGGAGCATCAAAGACCGTATCTGCCTCAACATGATCAATGAGGCGGAGCGACAGGGGAAACTGAAACCGGGCGGCACGATCGTCGAGCCGACCAGTGGAAACACCGGGATCGGGCTGGCCCTCGTCGCCGCGGTGCGTGGATACAAATTGATCCTGGTCATGCCCGAGAGCATGAGCATGGAGCGCGCAAGCCTCCTGTCTTCCTACGGAGCCCAACTGGTGTTGACCGCCGCCTGGGAAGGCATGAAGGGCTCGATCAAGGAAGCCGAGGCGATCATCGCGCAAAACCCGTCCTATTTCATGCCGGACCAGTTTTCCAACCCCGCCAATCCGGCCATGCACCGGATGACGACGGCGCCGGAAATACTGGACGCATTGGATGGAAAGGTCGATGCCTTCGTGGCGGCCGTGGGAACAGGCGGCACCATCACCGGCTGCGGCGAGGTGATCAAGGAACGGAATCCGGCGGCGAAGGTCATTGCCGTGGAACCGGCCGGCTCCCCGGTATTGTCCGGCGGCGATCCGGGACCGCACAAGATTCAAGGCATCGGAGCGGGATTCGTCCCGAAAGTCCTGAACCGCAAGCTGCTCGACCGCGTTATCACGGTGACCGACGACGAAGCCTATCAAACGGCCAAGTTGCTGGCGAAGAAGGAAGGCCTCTTGGTCGGGATTTCGGCAGGCGCCAATGTCTTCGCCGCCCAGAAAGTGGCGGAGGAACTCGGCCCGGGCAAGAACGTCGTGACCATTCTCTGCGACACAGGCGAGCGCTATATCAGCATCGAAAAGTACTTCAACATTTGAGAACAGAAGCCGTCAGCGGGCAAGCTCTCGGTAGCTCGCCGAGGCCTATTCACCGTATAGAGGAATGGATGCTCAAAATGGCCTTCCAGCAAGGCCGCAGGCGAGAAGAGACCGGAAGCGTACCCTCCGGAGTGCGTTGAGGATCTCGTCGAGCTGAGAAGAAGCTTCCCGACGATCATGGAATTTACAGAATCACAGATTACCCGCTACAGCCGGCACATTCTCCTGCCCGAGGTAGGCGGGAAAGGACAAAAGAAGATCGCCAAGGGTAAGGTATTGCTCGTGGGGGCCGGAGGACTGGGCTCGCCCGCCGCGCTCTATTTGGCGGCCGCCGGTCTCGGCACCATCGGCTTGATCGACAGCGATGTCGTCGACCTCACGAACCTCCAGCGGCAGGTCCTTCACCACACCTCCGACGTGGGACGCCCCAAGGTCCTGTCGGGCAAGGAAAAGATCCAGGCCCTCAATCCGGACGTGAATGTCTTGATGTACGAGGAGCGCCTGAATGCGGGGAACGCGCTGAAGATTTTCGGCGAGTACGACGTCATCATCGACGGCGTCGACAATTTCCCGACCAAGTTTCTGATCAACGACGCCTGTTACTTCGCCGGCAAGCCGCTGATTCACGGCGGTATCCTCCGGTTCGATGGGCGGGTCACGACGATCATTCCGAAGAAGTCCGCCTGCTATCGATGCGTCTTCAAGAAACCGCCGCCCGAGGGCTTGGTCGCCTCCTGTCAGGAAGCCGGGGTCATCGGCGTGCTGGCCGGCATTGTCGGCACGATCCAGGCCACCGAAGCGCTCAAGCTGATTCTGGGACTGGGCCGTCCGCTGACGGATCGACTGCTCGACTTCGACGCCAGACGAACCCAATTTCGCGAGATCCGCATCAAACGGAACCCGGATTGCCCGCTCTGCGGCGAGCATCCCACGATCACCGAATTGTTCGAGGACGGCAATGTCGGACCGTCCTGTGCGTTGCCGGGCCAACAGTAACTTTGTAGCGAAGGTGTCTCCATGGCAAAGATGAAAGCGCTGGTCTGTCGCGAGTGCGGAAAAGAATACCCGGCGAAAGCCATTCACGTCTGCGAGATGTGCTTCGGCCCCCTCGAGGTGAAGTACAACTACGACGAGATCAAGGGGGTCGTCTCGCGCAAGAAGATCGAACAGGGCCCGCAAAGCATGTGGCGCTACATCGACCTGCTCCCGGTCGAGGGAACCGCGCTCATCGGCCCTCATGCGGGACTGACCCCGATGGTCCGCGCCAAGAACCTGGGTGCGTTCCTCGGCATCGACGAGCTCTACATCAAGAACGACACGGTCAACCACCCGACCCTTTCGTTCAAAGATCGCGTCGTCTCGGTCGCGCTGACACGGGCCCGCGAGTTGGGCTTTGAAACGGTCGCCTGTGCCTCGACCGGCAACCTGGCCAATTCGGTGGCCGCGCATGCAGCGGCGGCCGGCATGAAGTGCTACGTGTTCATTCCCGCGGACCTCGAAGCCGCCAAGGTGCTCGGCAACCTGATCTACAAGCCGAACGTGGTGGAAGTGGAAGGCAACTACGACGACGTCAACCGGCTCTGCAGCGAAATTGCCGCCGAGCACGGATGGGCCTTCGTCAACATCAACATTCGTCCCTACTATGCGGAAGGGTCCAAGACCTTGGCGTTCGAGACGGTGGAACAGCTCGGGTGGCGCACGCCGGATCAGGCCGTCATCCCGATGGCGTCCGGCTCGCTCCTCACCAAGATTTGGAAGGGCTTGAACGAAATGCACGCCCTCGGCCTGGTGGACGAGGTCCGGACCAAAGTCAACGGCGCCCAGGCGGAAGGCTGCTCTCCGATTGCCACGGCGTTCCTGGCGGGCAGAGACTTCTTCAAGCCGGTCAAGCCCAAGACCATCGCCAAGTCGCTGGCCATCGGCAACCCGGCCGACGGTTACTACGCCTTGAAGGCCACAGCCGAAAGCAAGGGCGCCATGGAAGCGGTGACCGACGAGGAAGTGGTCGAGGGCATCAAGCTGTTGGCTCAGACCGAAGGCATCTTCGCGGAAACGGCCGGCGGCGTGACGATCGGCGTGCTGCGCAAGTTGGTCAAAAAAGGGATCATCAAGAAAAGCGACGTGACGGTCGCCTATATCACAGGCAACGGGCTCAAGACGCAGGAAGCCGTGGTGGATGCCGTGGGACGTCCTTACCGCATTCAGCCGAGCCTGCTCAGCTTCCAAAATACCTTCAAAATGGGAAAGAACGGTGGTGGTGACGCATGATTAAAGTACGCATTCCGACTCCCCTGCGGACCCTGACCAAGGGCCAGGGAGAAGTCGAAGCCCCTGCAGGCAGCATCGACGATATGATCGGCACGCTGGACGCAACCTATCCCGGCCTCAAGAGCCGGCTTTGCGACGAAAAGGGCGACCTGCGCCGCTTCGTCAACATCTACGTCAACGAAGAGGACATCCGTTTCCTGAACGGAAAGGAGACCTCGTTGAAAGACGGCGACGAAGTGTCCATCGTCCCAGCCATCGCCGGAGGCTAATCATGACGAGCCTGCGTTTTCACATTCGTTTTCCGGAAACCAAGATCAAAGAACCGATCATTTACCAGATCGGCCATGAGTTCAAAGTCGTCACAAACGTGCGCCGGGCGGACGTGCGCGAGACGACCGGCTGGATGGACCTTGAACTCACGGGCGACACGGCGGAAATCGAGCGCGCGATCGACGGATTCCGCGCCAAGGGCTGCGTCGTCGACCCCATCGAACTCAACGTGGTGGAGTAACTCACGCCGATCGCACCTCATGGAGGCTGTCCCGCATTCGACGTTCCGCTTCGCGACGAGAGACCAACGACATGGAATTTACCGATACGCAAATACAGCGTTATAGCCGGCATATCATCTTGAGCGAAGTCGGCGGCAAGGGCCAGATGAAGCTGGCCAAGGCCAAAGTCCTGCTCATCGGCGCAGGAGGTCTGGGATCTCCGGCCGCGCTTTATCTGGCGGCAGCCGGCATCGGCACCATCGGCCTCGTCGACGGCGACGTCGTGGACCTGTCCAACCTCCAACGGCAGATTCTCCATTCGACCGCGACCCTTGGCCAGCCGAAGGTGGAATCAGGCCGCAAGACGATCACCGCCATCAATCCCGACGTGGACGTGAAGACCTTCCAGATGAACGTCGACAGCGACAACATTCTTGATTTGGTTTCGAAATTCGACGTCGTGCTCGACGGATCGGATAACTTTTCGACCCGCTTCCTCGTCAACGATGCCTGCTTCTTCGCGAAGAAAACACTCGTGTCTGCGAGCATGTTTCGTTTCGAAGGGCAGCTCACGACAATCAAGCCCCATGCTGGCTACCCCTGCTATCGCTGCTTGTACCCGGAGCCTCCGCCGGCCGGCCTCGTGCCGAGCTGCCAGGAAGCCGGCGTGCTGGGCGTCCTCGCGGGAACGATGGGCATTTTGCAGGCCTCGGAAGCGATCAAGGAAATCCTCGGCATCGGCGAAACGATCGCCGACAAACTCCTGATCTACGATGCGCTGGAGATGAAATTCCGAAAAGTCTCGCGCCCCAAGGATCCGCGCTGCCCCCTCTGCAGCTCGACCCCGACCATTACCAGCCTCGGTGGCGACTATACCGTCACCTGCACGATCTGACGTGGCGGACCTGTCGATTCCCCAACGAATCCTGGATGAGATCGTCGCGCACGCGCGCGAGCTGACGCCGTATGAGTGCTGCGGCCTGCTTGCCGGCAAGGACGGCACGGTCACGGACCTCTACCGCATCACGAACGTGGTCGCGCTCGAAGGAGCCTCGCAACTGGCGAGCTTCGACGACGCGAAGCTCTCGCACCTCTCCCGGCTGTCGCCCCAGGAGCGCGCCGAGATCGCCTTTGTGATGGATGCGCGGGATCTCGCGCTGGCGCAAAAAGACATGCGGAAGCGAGGCTTGCAGCTTCAGGTCGTCTACCACTCCCATCCGCACGACCCTGCCCGCCCTTCCGTAACCGACATCAAGATCGCCACGGATTACGAAGACTACTGGGGCAAAATCAATCTTCCGATTCCGGCCTACACGATCGTCTCGCTCATGCACGCAGCGCCCGATCTGCGCACCTACTGGATCAAGGGCGGAACCGTCAGCATCACAGACCTGCGGATCATCTGACGTCGACGCAATTCTCCTCTACCAATCCCCAGGGGACGATGCCATAATTGCCCTTTCTTTTTTGACGGGAGGGGGTTTGCCATGCGTCATCTGCCGCTCTTCATTGCACTTATTGCGATCTATTTCGGCGCGGGCCTGGCGACGCCGCCGGCTGCGAATGCCGTGGAGAAGAGCTTTTACAGCCCGGTGATCCATGTGGACAAGGAAAACAGCCGCATCCTCATTTCCACCTCCGGCTCGGTCTTTTGGATTGAAGTTCCGGAAGCGGCGAGGCCGCACATGGACAAGCTTCCGATCTCCGGATTAGCCGATTTCGTGGTAGAAGTGACGGAAGGACAACCGCCGGTACTGAAGAGCTGGAAGGTCAAGTCGGGAGAATCGACCTGCCTGCACTTTGACGGAAAAGTCTGCAAATAGGCTGAACGCAGTTGGTGAGTTCGTGATCTGGTGAGTTAGCGACCTGCCGTTTGCTCATTGGACGTTGCTCCAATTAACGATCCACCGGATCACCACCTCGGACGTTACTCGGAGCTGCCGAGCATGTCGTCGACCAGCGGACGGTTGATGTCGGTACAACCCATGCAGATCGTATCGAACAACGCCTCGTGGTCGGAGACGAAGTTCCGACCATCGACCAGCTTCTCTGCGATCACCTGGTCGTAGCAGACGTCGCAGAGCATCATCAATCCGCGCTGGACCCCGACCGTTTTTCGTCCCGCACTTCCTCCCATGACCGGCCTCTCCTTTATATGATCACGGCGTGCGCCTGCGCGCTACACCGACCCTTTTTGTCTTGCCACCCAGAAATCTTCCTGCTCCAGGTCGATTCCACATTCAGCACATTCATAGGGCTGCTCGGCCGGGGGGATCGATAATTCCGTCCGCACAAGACGCCCCCGGCACACATGATAAAACCGCCCCCGTGCATCCTCGGTATCCAACGGATCGTGTTCGTAGACCAGAACCATCGTTATCCCTCTTCCTAGCTTCATTCACGAAAGACATTCATGCCACGTTGCACGAAGAGTATCTCGTGAAGCGCATTTCGTATCTCGAATCCAAATCCCAGTCACGACACGTCGCTTCACGAAAGACGCGTCAAATTTGAAACTGTGCCTCGTAGAGCGCGGCATAGACGCCCCCGCGTCGAATGAGATCCTCGTGTACGCCTTCCTCGACGATCATTCCCCGCTCGACCACGACGATGCGATCCACGTCGTGCAGGGTCGCCAGGCGATGCGCGATGATGAACGTCGTCCGGCCTTTCGTCAGATCGTTGAGCGCCTCGCGGATCTTCACCTCGGTTTCCGTATCGATATTCGACGTCGCTTCATCGAAGATCACGATCGGCGGATCTTTGAGCAGCACGCGGGCAATCGACACCCGTTGTTTCTGGCCGACGGACAACTTCACGCCGCGCTCGCCGATCCAGGTATCATAGCCGTCCGGGAGAGCGGAAATAAAATCGTGGGCCCGCGCCGCCCTGGCCGCCGCTTCGACCCGCTCATGGCTCGCGGTCAAGTCGCTGTAGAGAATATTCTCGCGCACCGTCCCGTTGAACAGAAACGGCTCCTGCTGCACCAACCCGATCTGGCTTCGCAGGAACCCCAGAGGCATGTCCCGCACATCATAGCCGTCGATCAAGACCGCGCCGCTCCGCACGTCGTAAAAACGCACCAAGAGTTTCAACAGCGACGTCTTCCCCGCGCCGCTCGGACCGACCAAGGCAATCCGCTGTCCGGCTTCGACATGCAGGTTGACGTGGGACAATACGGTGCCTTCGTGCCGATACCCGAATGCGACGTCGCGGTACTCGACCCGACCCCTCAGACGTTGGACGGGAGCAAGCACGCCAGGGCGATCCTGGACCTCCGGCTTCGCGTCCAAAATTTCAAACACCCGTTCGCTCGCCGCCAAGGCATGCTGCAACATGTGGTTGAGCGAGTGGATCTCATTCACCGGCGTATAGAACAGCGTCAGGTAGGACAAAAACATGACCAACTGCCCGACCGTCAAACGGCCGGCCATGACCTCTTGGGCACCGTACCAGAGGATCAGGACAGTCCCGCTGCTGCCGACGAAGACCATCCCAGGCCAATACCACGACCACAGATACATCGCCTTCAGGCTGTTCTGGCTGTAGGCCTCGCTCAGTTTCTCGAATCGACGACGCTCATACTCATGCTGACTGAAGCCGATCGTTTCCTTGATCCCGGACAATGCATCCTGCAGATAGGCATTGAGCTCCGCCACGCTCTTTCTCGTGTTGTAATAGTACCCGTGCACCCGGCGTGTGAACCACACGGCAGACACGATCAGGATCGGGATCGGCACGAGGGACAGCAGGGCCAGCTTCCAATTGAGCGTGAAGAGCATCACGGTGATGCCGACCAGCGTGAGCGAGGCGGTCAGCAGCCCTTCGAGCCCGTCCACAAAAATCCGCTCGACATGCTCCGTGTCGCTGGTTACCCGGGTCATGATTTCACCCGTGGACCGATTCTCAAAATAGCTCAACGACAGCCGCTGCAATGCAGTGAACACCTGCATCCGCAACGAATGCACGGCCTGTTGCTCCAGCTTGTTGTTGAAGCGCACGCGCATGAAACTGGCGACGTTTCGCAACACGTAGGACAGCAGCAGCGCGCCGAGGACCGCCGTCAACAGATCAGACTGACGGGCCTGGATGACATCGTCGATGACGATCTTGATCAGGTAGGGCGGAACGAGTTCCAACGCCGTGGCCACCGCGGCACAGACAAAGGTCGTCACCGCCAGCCATTTGAACGGCTTCAGATAGGAAAGGACTCTGAGGAGAGATTTCACAACACGTCGGCGAGCCGGACCGGGTTAGATGACGCTGGCCGGTTCCTTCTGCCAATATTTCTGGAATTCTTCCATCTGCGTCAGCGTGGACATGTCGGTCATCCGATCAAGGAACACCTTCCCGATCAGGTGATCGATCTCGTGCTGGATGCAGACCGCATAAAGTCCGCTGGCCTCGATATCCTGGCGCTTGCCCGTCCGGTCCAGCGCCGTTACCCGCACCATGGAGGGACGGGTCACCTTGCCGCGCAGACCGTCGACGCTGAGACAACCTTCCCAGAATTCAGCCTGTTCAGGACCATAGTACACGATGGTCGGATTGATCAACACCGTCGACGGGAAGCCCCCTTCACCCGGACAATCCATCACCACCAGCTGCACCGATCGCCCCACCTGCGGCGCGGCCAAACCGATGCCCGGCTCGTCGTACATTGTCTCATACATATCGTCGATCAGCTGCTGGAACGCCGCCTTCTTGATTTCGGCAGGATCCACCGCTTGCGACTGCTGCCGGAGAATCGGGTTCCCCAGCTTCGTAATTTTCAGAATGGCCATCGCGTTTCCTCGCTCAAAAAAATCTAACACAGGCTCCCGCGGCCCCGCAACCAAACGAACGCTCGGCGCGCGGGCCGCTCAGCCGCTGCGTCGGCGCTGCTGGGGCGGCGGCAGTTCGAACGAGTCCTTCGAGGCATTCCACCACTCGGTCCATTCCTGCATCCAATTTTGCCGGTCCTGCTTGCTCGAGGCTTCCCAGTCGTGGAACTCGGTTTCGTGACGGGTCAACATCCAGAGCGATTGGACCGCAGAGATCGCCACATACCGCTCCTCATCCGCGACCAGCTCGATCAGGGGCTGGATCACATGTTTATCCCGGATATAGCGGGATTCGAACGCCGCCACCTTCCTGATGGTCGGGTTGGCATCCTTCGCCATCACCTCGATAGCAGCGGGAGCCTGCAACGGATCGAGCCTCACCGCCACGCGCAGGGCGTGCTCCCGAATGCGCGGCAACTCGTTGACCTGCTTGGCTGCTTCGAGGAGAGCCGGCACCGCCGTGGGCGATTTCAGCATCGACAGCGTTTCGATCGCGTTGTATCGGATTCTCGGCCCCGGCATCGTCAGGGCCTTGGTCAGGACCGGCACGACCGATTCACCCAAGTGCACGAATTCCCCCATCGCCCAAAACTCCTGCTTGCCTTCCAGCAAAGGCAACAAGGCCTCCGCGCGCTGCAGTTCTTCCGCAGACAACGGGTTGGTGTTCGGCGCGACCGACACGTCGGGAATGGGTTCCGACTTGGGCGGCATCTCATAGGGCACCTGGACGAGCCACACCGTTTCGGCCGATGCCGTCGGGGCAAGGGCGATGCTCTGCCACAACGCGAACAGAAGGACACCCAACTGGCTGATTCGATCACGACCGGCTGCGGGGGATCTCATGCGACGATTCCTTTCCTATCCTTGGGACATATGCTCAGGCTCCGGGGCTCCCGGAGTCCCCGAATGTTGCGAAGAGGCCGAACGACGGTGCACCAGCTCATACAAGACTGGCAGGACCACCAGAATCAGCACGGCGGCCGTCAACATGCCGCCCACGACGACCCGCGCCAACGGCTTCTGGGCTTGCGAGCCGATGCCTGTCGCCAGGGCGGCCGGCAAAAGTCCGATGGCCGCGCCGAGCGTCGCCATGAGGATCGGACGCATTTGCATCTCGGCCCCCTTGATGACCGCCTCGCGCAGGCCAAGCCCGCTGACCCGCAGCTCTTCTATCCGAGAGATTAGCAAGAGTCCCCCCAGAATCGCCACCCCCAGAGTCGAAATGACGCCGACGGCGGCGGAGATGCTGAAATTGGTGCCGGTCAGGACCAGAGCGAAGACACCGCCGATCAGCGCAAACGGCACCGTCACGAGCACCAACAACGCATTTTTGAAGGAATTGAACGTCGTATAAAGAAGGAATAGGATCAGCAACATGCTGAGCGGAACGATACCGAGCAGCCGTTTCTGCTCCTCCTTCAACTGATCGTACTGGCCGGCCCACTCGGTTCGATAGCGCTCTGGCAACTCGACCGCGGCCGCAATCTTCCCCTGCGCCTCCTTGACGGTACTCTCAAGGTCGCGATCGCGCACACTGAACTTGATCGGGATGTATCGTTCATTGTTCTCCCGGTAGATGAGGAAGGCGCCGGTCTGGGTCTTGATGGTCGCCAGCTGCTTCAGCGGGATGCGCGCGCCATCCGGCGTGTTGACCAGGATGTTGCCGATCGTCTCGGCATCCCGGCGATATTCAGGCAAGAACCGCACGACCAAGTCGAACAGCCGCTCTCCTTCAAATACCTGGGTGACGCCCTGCCCGCCGACGGCGGCCTGCACCACGGCATTGACGTCGGAGATTCGCAATCCATACCTGGCGCTGGCCTCGCGGTCGACCTGAATCAGCAGATTCGGTTGTCCGACCAGCCGGAAAATACCCAGGTCCTTCACACCCCGGATGCCACGCATGACTTCCTCGATTTCCATTGCCTTGGCTTCCAGGACTTTCAGATCCGAGCCGAAGAGTTTGATCGAGTTTTCCCCTTTCACGCCGGACATTGCTTCTTCGACGTTGTCCTGGATCACCTGTGAGAAGTTGAAGATCACGCCGGGAATCGATTTCAGCCGCCCTTCGATTTCCTCGATCAGTCGGTCCTTCGTCATCCCAGGGCGCCATTCTTTCCCAGGCTTCAGGTTGGCCAAAAATTCTCCGTTGAAGAAGCTCGTCGGGTCGGTGCCGTCGTCGGGCCGCCCCAGCTGAGAGACGATCGTCGTCACTTCCGGTGAACTGCGGAACATCTGCCGGATCTCTCCGGTCAAGCGCGCGGCCTCGTCGAAGGAGATGTCGACCGGCATGGTGGCCCGAACCCAGAGATTACCTTCCTCCAGCGCCGGCATGAACTCGCCGCCCACAAACTGCAACGCCACGAGCGATGCCAGCCACAAGACCAGCGAGGCGGCGAGCACCTTGACCTTGTGCCCGAGCGCCCACTCAAGCGTCGATAGGTAGCGGCGCCGCACCGCCGCAACGAGCACCGTATCCTGTTCGGTAATCGCCCCCTTCAGCAGCAGCGAGCACAGCACCGGCGCGAGCGTGAACGCCATCAAGAGCGCGCCGGCCAATGCAAATCCATAGGTGATGGACATGGGCGCGAAAATCCGTCCGGGTACGCCCGTCATCGTGAACAGCGGAATGAACGCGACCACGATGATCGCGGTCGAGAAGAAAATGGGACGCCCCACTTGTCTGGCCGCACGGACGATGACTTGGGGTACGGTGAGGCCGGTGCGTCGATCGTGCGCCAAATGGAAGAAGATGCTTTCCACCATCACCAGCGTCGCATCGACGATGATCCCGAAATCGATCGCGCCCAGCGAGATCAAGTTCGCGGATTGCTTGATCAGCACCATCATCGTGAACGTAAAGAGCAACGACAGCGGAATCGTCAGCGCGACGATGATCGAGGCCCGCAAATTCCCCAGAAATACGAGCAGGATCAGGAAGACCAGAACCATCCCGCTGATGAGGATGTCCGTGACCGTCTCGACGGTCGTGTGGATCAACGCGGTGCGGTCGTAGAAGGTTTTGATCTTGACGCCATCCGGCAACTTCCACTTGTTGAGATCCGCGACTTTCTCCCGCACCCGCTCCAGGACATTCAGCGCCTTGTACCCCCGCTGCAAGAGAATGACCCCTTCGACCACGTCGTCCTTGTCATCGATGCCGACTTTGCCGAGCCTGACGCGATGGCCGACGGTGACGGAGCCGAGGGTCTTCACGAAGATCGGCGTCCCTTCTTTCTCGACCACCATCACGTTCTCGATGTCCTGCAGGTTGTTGATCAGCCCCAGCCCGCGAATGTTGTAGTTCTGCCCTCCGACGGTGAGATAGTTCCCGCCGACGTTGGCATTGCTGTTGCTGAGGGCCTCCATGACCTGGGCCAAACTGACGCCGTAGCTGATCAATTTTCCGGGATCGATATCGACGTGATATTCGCGGGTCGTGCCGCCGAACGCGGTCACGTCGATGACCCCGGGAATGCGCCGAAATTCCCGCCGTAACTGCCAATCCTGAATGGTCTTTAGGTCGGTGAGACTGGTCTGCGGAATACCCTCAAGCTCATAGCGATAGATTTCGGCGATCGCCCACCAGGGGGAGAGGGTCGGCTGAACGTTTTGCGGGAGTGTGACCGTCGCCAGACGGTTGATGACTTCCTGCCGGTCGAAAAAGTAGTTCGTGTCGAAATCGAAGTAGATCTTAATATCGCTCAACCCGAAAATCGACAGCGAGCGGATGTCGGCCAGGCCGGGCATGCCGTTGAGCGCCACCTCGAGCGGAATCGTGATCTGCCGTTCGATTTCTTCGGCGGACCAGCCCGGATACTGCGTGATGACCTCGACCATCGGCGGCGAGGGGTCCGGATAGGCGACGATGTCGAGGAGATGAAACGCGTACAGACCGCCGAACAAGAGGGTCAAACCGAGAGTGCAGATGAGGAACCGCTGGACGAGGGAGAGTTCGACGATGCGCGCGATCATGCGATGTGAACGCTCATCCCTTGACGTCCTGTCCCTTGACCAGCACGGCGCCCTTCGTCACGATGCGCTCGCCGGGCGTGAGCCCTTCCAGCACCCGCACGAATTCCGCCGACACGCTGGAGACCTTCACTTCCTTCTTCACGAATTTATCGCCGGCCTCGACCAGATACACGAAATGCTTCCCATCGATTTCGACCACGGCTTCCTTGGGGATCGCCAGAAACGGCAGCGCGTCGCCCACGTCCAGGCGCAACCGGGCGAACATTTCCGGCTTGAGCTTCTGCTCCTGGTTGTCGACCCAGGCGCGCACCTTGATCGTCCTGGTGTTAGGATCGACCACGTCGCCGATGGAAGCGACCACCGCACCGAAGTCGGTCGAGGGATAGGCTTCCACGTTGACACGGGCCACCTGGCTCACCTTCACCAACGCCAGGTCCCGCTCGTACACGTCGGCCACCACCTGCAGCCGCTCCAAATCCGCCACGGTAAACAACACCTGCCCGACGTCTCCTCCCACCGACTGGCCCGGCGTCACGGTCCGTTCGACCACCGTTCCCGTCAACGGGCTCTTCATCTCGAAGCGTGAGGTGATGCGCTGCTGCGCGAGCGGTTTATCCAATTCGGAAGCGGAAATGCGCAGGGAAAGCAACCGTTCCTTCGCCCGCCGAAATTCCGCGCGAGCCTTGATGAGATCGTTTTCCGCCTGCTTCAGGTCTTTCAAGGCAAGCGCTTTTGTCGCGTAGAGCTCCTTGGCCAGTTCCTGTGCCCTGGTGGCGTACTCGAGGTCGGAGGCTTCCTTGACGAATTCCGAGTAGGCAGCGGTGATGTCGGGGCTGTCGATGACGAGGAGAGTATCGCCGGCCTTGACGCGATCGCCCAAATGGGCGCGCACCTCCACGACACGGCCCTGGAGAGGGGATGAGATCTTCGAATAGCGATCTTCTCCATACGCGACCTTGCCGACCAACACCAACTCCGGCTGCACCGGCTTCAACTGCACAACCGCCGTTTCCACTTGGCCGGCTATGGGAGAAGCCGGCTGGCCTGCGGCGGTTTGCACGGCGCCCGTCGCCGGTTCGCTTGAAGTCCCCGGCGTCGTGGGCTCCTGAGTCTGACTGCAGGACCAGACCGTGCAGACCGACAGCGTCATCAGCAGACGGGCCGCCGCCAAGGTCATGACGACACCTCCTGCCCTACGGCACTCTCCAATTGAAACAGGTTGTGCTGGTAGGAAAACAGGGCCTCGATAAAGTTCTGTTGAATCGTCCGGGACGTACGCGCGGCATCGAGCAAGTCCAGAATCGTGGCCCCTCCCCGCTCATAGGCCCGCTCGACGATAGTAAAGGTGGAGCGGGCATCGTCCAACACGCCGGCCAGGTAAGCCTCGACCAGCCGCCGGCTCTGCAGGAGGTTGTGATGGGCCACCTCGATCTCATTTTCCGCTTGATTGACGGTCTTATCCAAGTCCGCCTGAGCGGATTGCACCGCCACCTCGGCTTGGACGATCGCACCTTGGTTCCGGTTGAACAGGGGCAGCGGCACGCCGAAGTTGAGGAGGCCCATCTGCTGGTTGTCCGGACCGCGAGGCCCCTGCACCGAATAGCCGGCCCCTACCGTCACGTCGGGAAACCGGTAGGCCTTGGCCAGCTTCAAATCGGCTTCCCGCTGCGAAAACGAGGAGCGTTTCGATCGAATGTCCGGACGCATTTGGATGGCCGCAAACCGCAGCTTGCCGATGTCGGGATCGACCCGCCGATAGTCCAATTCCGTGGTCAGCTCCACGCGAGTCCCGGCGGAGATCCGCAAGAGCTGGCGCAGGTCGGCCCGCGCCGACTCAGCCTCCTGTATCGCGCCGATGACCTGCGACTGAAAGTCCACCATCTGCAGCCGGATCCGGATCAGATCGATCTCGGCGATATAGCCTTTCTTGAAACGAATCGTGTTCACATCCAGGATGCGCGCGAACCGGTCACGATTCTCTTCCGCCAAGGCCAATCGGCGTTGAGCCAGCTGCACACGGAAGTAGGCATCTTTGACGGCAAAACTCAGTTGGCGCACGGCATCCTCGAAATCCGCTTCGCTGGACTGCACCCCGTAGGCGGCGCTTTCCACGCGGAACCCGCGTTTGCCGGCCGTTTCGAACAGCTGCTGCACCTGGCTGGTAATTGCGCCGGTAGTGGCGGGGTTGTTCCCCTGCGTAAACGAGGCCACATTGCCGACCTGCAGCGTGGGATTCGGCAGGAGCCGGGCGGTGATCTGCTGGCCTTTGTTGGATTCGATGCCGTATTTGGCGATCAGGAGGTCGAGATTCTGTTTCAGGAAGAGGGCGAGTGCCTCACCGAGACTCAACCGCACGGCGCTGGGTAGTACCGAACTCGGCGCGGGCCCTTCGGCGGCGTTGAGTAGGATCGGGAAAGAAATGGAGACCGTGCCGATCGCAATCAGCAGCAGGATGCGGGCGATGCCAAAGCGACTGCCCCTGGCGTGACCGGAAACTCCGCAACCTTGGCGGACGATGAAGGACTTCAAATCGCCTCCCTGTCGGCAGCCCCACGCAAAACCGCGACATTATACTGACTTTCCCTTGCCATGGAAACAACGGATAGAGCCGAATGGAATTAGCGCATCTTCAGCTCCGTCCAGGCCCGATCATAGAGGCGAACCGCCTTCCCCACGTCGCGCATCCATTCCAACCGGCCCAAATCATCGACCGCCGGGTACACCGCCACGTTGGCCCGAACCTCCGGCGTCACACGTTCACGCGCATCGCGGGACGCAGAGGCAAATTTGAGCCGTTCCGACGTGCGGGCGGCGATCTCCGGTTCCATCAGAAAATTGATGAACTTCATCGCCAGCCGTTTGGAGGGTGCGCCCTTCAACACGACCAGGCAGTCGGCCCAGACCGTCGCTCCCTCCTTCGGCACGACGTAGCGAAGCGAGGGCCGTTCGACCATCGCTCGAGCCACCGGACCTCCCCAACCATGCGCCAGTACCACCTCGCCCGAAGCCAGTAGCTGGTCATAGTGGTCGCTGGTGTAGGTCTTCACCAAAGGCTTTTGTTGCAGCAGTTTGTCCTTGGCCGATTCGATTACGGCGGGATCCGTGCTGTTCATGGATTGTCCCATCGACCGCAGCACCGCCCCAAAGACCTCGCGCTGATCGTTGAGCATGCTGATCCGTCCTTTATAGCGCGGGTCCCAGAGGACCGCCCAACTATCCGGCGGGGTGGTGATGACGGCCGAGTCATACCCGATGCCGACGGTCCCCCAGAGATAGGGCACGGAGTAGCGGCGATCGGGATCGAAGGGCAGATGTTGCAGATGCGATTCGAGGGAGGCGGCATTGGGAATCTCGGCCTGGTCGAGTTCGGCCAAGAGCCCCTGCTGGATCATGATCGACACCATGAAGTCGGACGGCACCGCAACGTCGTAGCCGGTGGCGCCGCTCTGGAGTTTCGCCAGCAATTCCTCGTTACTGCTGAAGGTGTCGACCACCACCTTGGCATGTTCCCGCCGCTCGAATGCTTGAATGATCTCCGGTCCCACATAGTCGGACCAGGTGAAGTAATGGAGCACCGCCCGATCGTCTGATCCATGCCCGGTCCCGGCTCCGTCACAGCCACTCCACAGGCCGACCATCGCAAGCGCGCCGAGCAAGGCGATGAGACCGGATCGACGCAGGAGCCAGGGCACCGATGCACTGTGTTTCATCATACGAGATACGCTTCACACGCGACGTTCGACGAATGCCGTGCTAGGTCTCCTTGCGCTGCAGGTGGAGCGAGAGCCCCACGCAGACCATCGACACGAGCAGCAAGAGCGCGGACAGCGCGTTGATTTCCGGCGTCACCCCCGCCTTGATCATCGAATAGACTTTCACGGGCAAGGTCGTGGCCCCCGGGCCTGCCAGAAAAAACGTGACGAGAAAATCGTCGAGCGAGACCGTGAAGGCCACCAACGTCGCACCCAGGACAGCGGGACGCAGGAGCGGCAGCGTGACATACCGGAACGTTTGCCAGGGGCTCGCCCCCAGGTCTGCCGCCGCTTCGAGCAAGGCAGGGTCGAGCTTGCGCAACCTGGTCCGCACCATGATCGTCACCAACGGAATGTTGAAGACAATGTGCCCCAATATCACGGTTGTGAGCCCGAGCGGGACGCGCAACGTGACGAAGAACAACATCAGCGCGACACCCATCATCACTTCGGGGATGACCAGGGGGAGCACCAGCGCCCCTTCGAGGCCGGCTTGGCGGCGGTGCGGCATGCCTTCCATCCCTAGGGCAATCAAGCCGCCGAACGTGACGGCTCCGACCGTCGAGATGACGGCGATAAGCAGGCTATTCCACGTCGCGGCAAGCAGAGCTTCGTCCTGCCAGAGCACCGCGTACCAATGTAGAGTGGCACCTCGCCAGGCCATCGACAGATGCGCGGCGTTGAATGAATAGACGACGAGCACGAGGATCGGGCCATAGAGAAACGCCAGGCTGAAGGCGCTCGTCAGGGCCAGTGCGCCGGATTTCCGCCGCGTCATCGTGCCTCTCCCCGTCCGACCGCGCTGTCCGACTGCCGATAGTGCAGCAACACCGCCCCCATCACCACCGCCATCAACACGAACGAAGCCGCCGACCCGAGCGGCCAGTCCCGCACGACCAAATATTCGTGTTGAATGAGGTTGCCGATCATCATGCTGCGGGCCCCGCCCAACAGGTCCGGGGTAATGAAGGCGCCGATCGACGGAACGAACACCATCACACAGCCGCCCACGATCCCCGGCTTGATGAGGGGCAGGATGATCTTCGTCAACACCGCCCAACGCGAGGCATAGAGGTCCCAGGCGGCCTCCACGAGGATGGGGTCGAGCCGCTCCACCGCCACATATACTGGAAGCACCATGAACGGCAGGTACCCGTAGACCAACCCGATCAATACGGCCAGCGGGGTATAGAGCAGCTCCAGCGGGGATTCGATCACGGCCAGCGCCTCGAGAAGGCGATTCACCAGTCCGTCATGGCGCAGGATAATCATCCAGGCGTAGGTCCGCACCAGGAAATTCGTCCAGAACGGCAACATCACCAGCATCAAGAGCAACGGCTGCCAACGAGCCGGACTGCGGGCGATGTAATAGGCCAAGGGCAGCCCCAGCAGGAAACAGAACGCCGTGGTGAGCGCGGCGTACCAGATCGATTGCCCCAAAATCTTCGCGTAGAGAGGATGGACCAGATCAGCGTAGTTGGAGAGGGTCCAGTCCCATTCGATCCCGCCGTACGTCCCGCGAGAGGCGAAACTGATCACGAACACCAGCAGCAGGGGGATCACGAACAGGATGACCATCCAGAGGAGGCCTGGTGCGGCCAACCAACAGGGTCCGCATCGCCGGACCGGTTTTCCCGTCGCCGGCGACCGCTCGAGGGCTGCTCCGTTCATATCATGCGCCGAATACCCGGGCGGCTTTCGCCGCCCAGTGCAGAAAGACGTCGTTCCCCGGCTCAAACCGTTCGCCCCGTTGCTCGACCGACCCGATCGTGAGGTCCCACAGGACATCAGGCGCCAGGCGCACGAGACATTTCACCGTGCTCCCGGCAAACAGCATTCTTTCGATTCGTCCCGGCAAGACATTGTCGAAATCGCCGCTCCGCGTCACGCGCATGGTCACGGCCTCGGGCCGCAAGGACAGCACTGCCCGTCCGCCCGCGCCGTTCTGCGCGGCACCATCGACCGATAGGCTCGGCAGGCCGGACCGGTGCGGACGAAACCACAGCCCCTGCCCGTCTCGCTCCACCTGCCCCGTCAGCTCGTTGGAAACTCCAAGGAACCGGGCGACGAACAGGTCGGACGGCCTGCTGTAGACCTCGCGCGGGCTGCCGACCTGGAGCATCTGCCCCCGGCGCATGACCGCGATCCGATCGGACATCATCATCGCCTCTTCCTGATGGTGCGTCACGCAGACGCAGGTCAGCCCGGCCCGCTGCTGGATGGCTTTCAATTCCACCTGCATCTCCTGCCGCAACTGCTGATCCAGCGCAGCCAAGGGTTCGTCCAGCAGAACGACGGCCGGTTTGTTGACGAGGGCTCTCGCCAAGGCCACCCGCTGCTGCTCGCCCCCGGACAGTTGAGACGGAAGTCTGGCGTCTTTTCCTTCCAACCGAACCATATCGAGCGCGCCTCGCACGGCCTGTTGAACGTCGGCGGAACCGACCCCGCGCATACGCAGGCCGAAGGCGACATTATCGAACACGGTCAGGTGTGGGAAGAGCGCGTATGACTGAAAGACGAGATTCACAGGCCGGCGATTCGGCGGCACGCCGAGCATGGGATGGCCGTCGATGCGCAGATCGCCTTCATCCGGCTCTTCGAAGCCTGCCAACATGCGCAGCACGGACGTCTTTCCGGCTCCGCTGGGCCCCAAAATCGAAAAGAATTCTCCGCGCTCGACGGTAAAGGACACGCGGTCCACGGCCGTGACCGATCCATGCCGACGCACGAGGCTGCTGACCTCGATCGTCGGCCGAGAGACGGGGGCATGGAGCGATTCGGAAGAAGGGGGCACCGGCGGGGAGATATCCACCATCGAGGTCGGGGCCGGGCGCGTCGAAGGACGCGCGGACGGCCATCAATGGTCGAGCGGCATTTTCGAGCTGACGTCCCGCAGGTGCTTGCGGACGCGCACCTGATGCTCGTGCTTCCGGAGCAATTCCCGGCGAATGACGTCGCGGTCCTCCGCCACGATCCGCACCAAACGATCGTTATCCTCGGCGAACTCGCGAACCAGCTCGGACAGTTTCTGCACCTGGCGCTCGAGCCGCTCCAACCGCCACACCATCTCCTTCATCGGATTGGCCGCAGCCCCATCCTTCATCGTCGCCGGCAACGCGTTCTGTCGCTTCATGGTCACTCCTCCCTGATTCCGCTTGCGCCCACAGAGGCTCTCGTGAATCGTAGTATCAACCGAGTCCGGCATGAAGTCAATCATTCTGCTTTCTTCCTATTTGCAGACGGTCCTGCTAGAATCACCTTCCGATGCCGAACATTTTCACCATGATCCTCGCGGGCGGCAAAGGTGAGCGCCTGCATCCGCTGACGGAGCAACGAGCCAAACCGGCCGTGCCGTTCGGCGGGAAGTACCGCATCATCGATTTCACCCTCAGCAACTGTCTCAACTCGGGCCTGCGGCGGATCGCGGTCCTCATTCAATACAAGTCCCATTCGCTGGACCGGCATATCCGCACGGGCTGGAATATCCTCAACCCCGAGTTGCGCGAGTACATCGCCTCGGTCCCGCCGCAGCAACGCATCAGCGAAGATTGGTATCGCGGCACCGCCGATGCCGTCTATCAGAATCTGTTTCTCCTCGACGAGGACAAACCCGAATATTTGCTGATCCTCGCCGGCGACCACATCTATAAGATGAACTACGCCGACATGTACAACTTTCTGGTCGAAAAGCAGGCGGATGCCGTCGTCGGCGCCATCGAAACGCCGCTCGAGGATGCCAGCCGCTTCGGCGTGATCGGTGTGGACGAGGACCATCGCATCCTCCGCTTCGACGAAAAACCGGCGAACCCCACCCCCATTCCCACCGATTCGTCTCAGGCGTTCGTGTCGATGGGCATCTATCTGTTCCGAAGCGAGGTGGTGCGCGAGCAGCTCGTCCGGGACGCGCGCGAGGGCACGACGCACGACTTCGGCAAGAACATCATCCCGCGCATGATCAAGGAATGCCGCGTCTATGCCTTCAAATTCCAAGATGAGAACAAGAAGGACGTGAAGTACTGGCGGGACATCGGCACGCTCGACGCCTATTGGGAAGCCAACATGGACTTGGTCGACGTCGATCCCCTCTTCAATCTGTACGACGAGGCTTGGCCCATCCGAACCTATCAGGGGCAGTTTCCCCCGGCCAAGTTCGTCTTTGCGCAGGACTATCAGGGCGGCCGCATGGGGGTGGCGCTCGACTCCATCGTCTGCGGCGGCTGCATCATCTCGGGTGGGCGCGTGCAGAATTCCGTGCTCTCCCCGCATGTGCGTGTGCATGACCATGCCGACGTGCGGGAATCCGTCGTCATGGAAAACGTCGTGATCGGCGCCCACGCCAAGATCCGGCGCGCGATCATCGACAAGGACGTGATCATCCCGCCCAAGACGGAGATCGGCTTCGATCCGGCCGCCGACCGGCAACGATTCAAGGTGACCGATTCCGGCCTCGTGGTCATCTCCAAGGGAATGAAACTGCATGCCGCCGTCGATCCATCCGGTTGATCTGATCGAGACGCTCCGCAGCAAGCACCTGACCCCCGCGATCATTTTTCTGACCTCGAGACGCGCCTGCGACGAAGCCATGCAGGCCTTCGAGCGCAGCAACGTCCAACTCCCCTCGGTCCGGCAAGAACAAATCGCCGCCGTGCTGCGCCAGGTCACGGAACAATTCCCCAGCATCGCCGAACACCCGTTGATCGAAACCGTCCAGCGGATCGGCGTCGCGGCGCACCATGCCGGCCACCTTCCTTCGTGGAAAATCGCGGTGGAGGAGCTCATGCGGACCGGCTGCCTCGACGCGGTGTTCGCCACCACCACCCTCGCGGCCGGCGTCGATTTTCCGGCGCGCACGGTCGTCGTGACCCAATCGAGCATCAGGAAATCGCGCGACTTTACGGATCTGACCGTCAGCGAGATCCAGCAACTCGCGGGCCGGGCCGGCCGCCGCGGCAAAGACCTCGTCGGCTTCGCCGTGATCGCGCCTTCACCCTACATCGACCTCGCGGTCCTGACCAAAGGCTTGACAGGCCAGCCGGAAGCCATCGACAGCCAATTCGTCATCACCTATCCGATGGTGTTGAACCTCTTGAAGGCCCATCCGCTGGAACATATCCAGCCGATCCTTGCCAAGAGCTTCGCCCAGTTCCAATTAAACCAGCGCACCGAAGTGCTGGAACGGAAACTCGATACAATCCGAAAGGACATGGAACCGTTCGGGCCGCGGGTCTGCTCGGATTGGATCACACAGTGGCAGGTCTTCGACCAGGCCCGTCGACGCAAACACACGCGCCCTCAAACTCGCCGTCAGGAGCCGCCGGATGTGGCGGCCCGCTTACATTTCCTGACGCCCGGCCGGGTGGTCGGGCTCGTGCGCGGGCGCGGGATCGTACTGCGGCAATATCGCAGCAAGGGACAGCGCGCCCCGATGATCACCTTGATTCGCGAAGGCGGCGCCGTCAGCGAATGTCCCGCCTCGATCGTCACCCAGGTCTTCGACCGCACGTTCGAATGCGAGGAATCGCCGGTCTATCCCTGGTGTACGCCGGTCACGCTCGATCGGCTGATTCACCAGCTCGGCGATTTGCCGCCGCGCCTCCCGTTATTGCCGATTCTGGTCCAGCCGGAAGAGGACATCCCGTTGGACAGTTCGATCATTCAAACGCTGGGCGATTTCACCTGCCCCGCCTGCCCGTCACGGCAGGCCTGCCAGAAAGATTTCGCGCAGGCTTCTAGATTGCGCCAGGAGATGCACCGCCACGTGAAATCCATCCAGGCGCTGCAAACCAGCCTCTGGCACCGGTTCCAAGAAAAGATCGAAACACTTCAACACTTCGGGTACCTCAGCCCCACGGCCCACCTCACGGCAGACGGCGAATGGGCCAGGCTCATCCGAATCGACCACTCGCTCCTCATCACGGAGCTGATCCGAGCCGAAGCCTTCAGCGCGATCGATCCGCCGCTCCTGGCCGCCATCATGGCCGGCATTGCGCACGACGACGACCGGCCCGGCTCGTTTCCTCGCGGCAGCACGGGGCTCGTCTCGCTCCTGTTCCAAGTGCGCAAGTTGGCCGAGAGTCTCACGCCCTATGAGGAACCGCCGCTTTTACGCGCGGACATCGCGTCCCTCACCGAACGCTGGGTGGCCGATCCCACGCTCACCTGGATCGGCTTGTCTCGCCAAACAACCATGGCCGAAGGTGACATGTACCGGCTGTTCGCAAGGACCTTGGAATTTCTTTCCCAGATCAACC